>JBPCJA010000211.1:0-10462 GCA_051005755.1 Solirubrobacteraceae bacterium | reverse complement strand
CGCCGGCCGCCAGCCGGCCGCCCGGTCCGATACACCGAGGCAGCTACCCTCCCGACATGGCCTGGAACGTCGTCATCGCCGGCGGCGGGTTCGGCGGCTTCTACGCCGCGCGCACCCTCGCAGGCGTCGATGAGCAGCTCCTCGGTGACCTGGGTGGCAGCGGATGTGGGCGGCCTGGACGCCCACATGAGCCCGCAGCGGCGCACGGTCTCGCGCCCCGGCGGTCTGGAGCGGCGAGCGCCGCGGCGAGGACGAGCGCACGACGAGCGTCTTCATGCTCCGTCTACGCGACCGCCGCCGCCCGAGGTCGCCGCTACGAGCCCAGCCGCTCGAACTCCTCCGTCTCGCGCCGCACGGCGTCGAACTCGCCCGTCTCCAGCCGCGCCGCGACGTCCGCGTCGATCTCCTCCTCGGTCGTCGCCGGCTTGGCGCGGCGCAGGCGCAGCGCGTCGAGGCGCTTGAACTTCAGGATCTCCAGAACGTAGACGAGATAGACCGAGGCGATGAGCACGAGCAGCCCGAGCCCGGCCATGACCGCCGCCCAGCGCATGTCCAGCGCCCCGCCGTTGTCGGAGTAGGGCACGAACCGCAGCGCGATCGCGAGGCCCGCGAGCGCGAGCGTCCAGGCGTAGAGGTAGAGCACCGTGCGCCGGGTGGAGAAGCCGATCCGGTCCAGGCGATGGTGGAAGTGCTCGCGGTCGGCGGCGTAGACCGGCCGGCGGTACTTCATGCGCTTGAGCACGACGAACGTCGTGTCCAGGAACGGGACGGCGAGCACGATGAGCGGGAAGATGAGCGCCAGCACGGCGTTCGTCTTCACCGAGCCGAGCACCGCGACGCAGCCGAGCAGGAGCCCGAGCAGGTTCGAGCCGCAGTCGCCCATGTAGACCGACGCCGGATGGAAGTTGTGGATGAGGAAGCCGAGCGCCGCGCCCGCGGTGAGCGCGGCGAGGATGCCCGCCTGGTGGCGCTCGAGGTCGAAGGCGATGACGGCGAGCGCCGCCGCGCTCAGCGCGCAGACTCCGGCGGCGAGGCCGTCGATGCCGTCGGAGAGGTTGACGACGTTCATGACGACGACGAGCCCGAGGACGGTCAGCGCGTCGCCGAGGCTGCCGAACTGGACCGAGCCGACGAACGGGATCGTCACGTTGTCGACGGTCACGCCGGCGCGGACGGCGACGATCGCCGCGAGGATCTGCCCGGCGAGCTTCACGGCCGGCGAGAGATCGAAGCGATCGTCGATCGCGCCGACGACGGTGATGATGGCGGCGGCCGCGAGGATCCCGTGCAGGACCTCGCTGCCCGGCAGCACGACGACGCCGGCGAGCGCGCCGCCGGCGAAGATCGCCAGCCCGCCGAGCAGCGGCGTGCCACCCGGCGCCAGGCCGCGGCCACGCGAGCGGTCCACCGCGCCGATGCCGCGCGCGAAGCGCATCGTCACCGGCGTCAGGACGACCGTCGCCACGAGGGCGATCGTGAACGCCGTCAGCGCGTCGAGCTCGTCGAGCACGACCGCGACTGTATCCGTCGGTCCGGTCCGCTGAGACCCCGCGGCCCGCGGACCCGTCAGTCCTGCGCGAGCTCCTCGATCGCCGCCACGCGCCGCGCGTGGCGGCCGCCCTCGAATGCGCCGTCGAGGAAGGCGCTGACGATCGCGTCCGCCTGCTCGCCGTCGATCCGGCGGCCGGAGAGCGTCACGACGTTGACGTCGTTGTGCGCGCGTGCGAGCGTGGCCTCCTCGGCGTCGTGGGCGTTGACCGCGCGCACCCCCGGCACCTTGTTCGCGACGATCGCGACGCCGACGCCCGAGCCGCAGACGAGCACCCCGCGCTCGGCGTCCCCCTCGGCGACGAGCTGCGCCGCGGGCCGCGCGTAGCGCGGGTAGTCGGTGGACTCGTTGGACTCGGGACCGACGTCCACGACGTCGTGGCCGGAGGCGGTGAGCTGTGCCTTGACGTGCTCCTTGAGCTCGAAGCCGGCGTGGTCTGAAGCGATGGCGATCCGCATGACTGCAACCCTAGCGACACGACTGTGCCGCTTCGCCGGACGGAGGCTCGTCGCTGCTCGGTCCCAGGCGCGCGCGCAGCGACGCGCCCGGGACGGCGCCCGGGCGCACGACCGACCAGCGGCCTTCGTGCTCGTAGCCGCGCAGGTCGACGACCGTCGACGGCGTTCCCGGCAGCTCGCCGCCGTCGAGGACGAGGTCGGCCTGCGCGCGGATCGCGCCCGGAACCTCGTCGAGCGTCCGCGCGTCGGCCCCGCCGGCGCGGTTCGCACTGGACTGCAGCAGCGGCCGCCCGACGGCGGCGAGCGCGGCGAGCCCCGGCGCCAGCGCCGGTACGCGCAGGCCGAGCGTCGCGGGGTCGGGCCCGCAGGCGAGCGCGAAGCGACCCGTCGGGTTGGGCAGCAGCAGCGTGACCGCGCCGGGCAGCAGCGCCTCGAGCGCGCCGCGCGTGCGCGGACCGAGCTCGGGCAGCGCTGCGAGCGCGCGCTCGCTCGCGAAGAACAGCACGGCGGCGGGCTTCTCGGGCGGTCGCCCCTTGAGCTCGTACAACCGCGCGACGGCGGCCGCCGAGCCGGGGTCGCAGGCCAGGCCGTAGACCGTGTCGGCCGGGAAGACCGCGATGCCGCCGTCCGCGAGGCAGCGGTCGAGCGCGTCCGCGTCGGCGGCTGTGAGCGTCATCGCGAGCAGCTCCTTCTCGCTCCCGACCGAACGACGGTCGAGCAATGGCGCGCCGTCATCGCGAGCAGCTCCGTCTCGCTCTCGACCGAACGACGGTCGAGCAATGGCGCGCTGTCATCGCGAGCAGCTCCGTCTCGCTGTGGACCGAACGACGGTCGAGCAATGGCGCGTTGTCATCTGCTGCCCACGACGACGCGGTCGATGCCGGCGAGGTCGCGGCGCGCGCGAACCCGCACGTAGCCGGCAGCGCGCATGAGCTCGGCCACGACGTCCGCCTGCCCCTCCCCGACCTCGATCGCGAGCAGCGGCGCGGCTGCCGCCGCCGGCACGAGCCGGCGGATGACGTCGAGGCCGTCGGCTCCCGCGAAGAGTGCCCCCGGTGGCTCGTGGCGCGTGATCTCGGGCGCGAGCGTCGCGCGCTCGCGCTCGGCGACGTACGGCGGGTTGGAGAGCACGGCGTCGACCTCGCCCACCCCGGCCAGCAGGTCGCCGTGGACGAACGCCACGTCGAGCCCGAGGCGTTCGGCGTTGGCGCGCGCGACCGCCAGCGCGTCCGCGCTGACGTCGGTGGCGACGACGTCGAGATCCGGTCGCTCGTGCTTGAGCGCGAGCGCGACCGCGCCGCTGCCGGTGCCGACGTCGACGACTCGCGCCCCGGCGGCGAGCTCGAGCCCGATCTCGACGAGCAGCTCGGTCTCCGGCCTCGGGACGAGCACGCGCGAATCGACGGTGAGCTCTATGTGCCGGAAGCCGCGCCGCCCGAGGATGTAGGCGACCGGCTCGCGACCGGCGGAGCGGCGACGGACGGCGTCCTGGAACGCTCGCACCGCACGCCCGCCGAGCTCTCGTCGCGGATCGGTGACGAGCGCGACGCGATCGACGCCGAGGGCCTCGGCGAGCAGCAGCTCGGCGTCGAGCCGCGGCGTGTCCGAGCCGGCCGCGGCGATCGCGATGACGGCCGAGTCGAGCGCCTCGCTGACCGACGCCCCGCCGAACGGTGGGCTCACGACCGGCGGCCTTCCTCAGGCCGTCGCCTGGAGCTCCAGCGCGCGGCGCTTCTCGTCTGACTGCAGCGCCGTCGTGAACTCGTCCAGTGCTCCCTCGAGGACGTCGTCGAGGTTGTGCGCGGTGAGCTTGATGCGGTGGTCGGTGACGCGCCGCTCGCCGTAGTTGTACGTGCGGATCTTCTCGGCCCGCTCGCCGGTGCCGACCTGCGAGCGCCGGTCGGCGGCCAGCTCGGCCTGCTGCTCGGCGAGCGCCTGCTCGTAGAGCCGCGCGCGCAGCACGCGCATCGCGCGCTCGCGGTTCTGCAGCTGGGACTTCTCGTCCTGCATCGAGACGACGATCCCGCTGGGCTTGTGCGTGATCCGCACCGCCGAGTCGGTCGTGTTCACCGACTGGCCGCCCGGGCCCGAGGAGCGGTAGACATCGATCTGCAGATCGCCGGCATCGACCTGGATGTCCACGTCCTCGGCCTCGGGCAGAACGGCGACGGTCGCCGTCGAGGTGTGGATGCGGCCCTGGGACTCCGTCGCGGGCACGCGCTGCACGCGGTGCGTGCCACCCTCGAACTTGAAGATCGAATAGGCGCCGTCGCCCTTGATCGCGAACGTGTAGGCGCCGTCGGCGGCCTGGAGCAGCTCGACCTGGAGCCCGCGGCGCTCGGCGTACTTGCCGAGCATGCGGAAGATGTCGGCCGCCCACAGCCCGGCCTCGTCGCCGCCGGCGCCCGCGCGGATCTCGACGATGACGCTCTTGTCGTCGTTGGGATCGCGCCGCACCATCGCCAGGCGGATCTCCTCCTCGAGGCGCTCGATCTCCGCCCGCGCGGCGACGAGCAGCTCGCGCGCCTCGGGGTCCTCGGCCTCCTCGAGCAGCTCGCGCGCCCCCGCCTCGTCGTCGACGGCACGCCGCCACGCCTCGGCGAGCTTCGCCGCGGGCTCGAGCTGACGGTAGGCGCGGCCGGCCGCGGCCGCGCGATTGCGGTCCCCGAAGATCTCGGGGTCCGACATCTCGCGCTGCGCGTCCGCGAAGCGCGCCTCGATCTGCTCGACGAGCTGCTCGATCACAGCATCGAGGGTAAAGCAGGTCCTACGCCACGACCTCCATGCCGACGCGGTCCTCCTCGTCGGCGTCGCGCGGACTCTCGACGGCGAGGACGGCGTTCAGCGCCGCGATCGCCACCGCGAGCTGGGGGAGGTCGGGCTCGCGCGTCGTCAGGAGCTGGAGCTTGAGCCCGGGCAGCATGAGCGCGCGCACCCAGCGCTTGGAGCGGTTGCGCCCGAACCACTTGATGACCTCGAACGCCAGGCCGGCGACGAGCGGTATGCCGACGATCCGCGAGGCGAACAGCCAGTACCACGCCGGCGTGCCGAGCGGAGCGAAGACGACGATCGCGACGACCATGACGATGAGCAGGAAGCTCGTCCCGCAGCGCGGGTGCAGGCGGCTGAAGCGCTGCGCGTTCTCCGGCGTGAGCTCCAGCCCCGCTTCGTAGCAGGAGATGACCTTGTGCTCGGCGCCGTGGTACTCGAAGACCCGCCGGAGGTCCCGCAGCCGCGAGATCGCCCAGAGGTAGATCAGGAAGATCGCGATCCGGATGCACTTCTCGACGATGACGAAGACGAGCGAGTTGGGCAGCGAGTCTCTGAAGATGCTCGTCAGCCCGACCGGCAGCAGGAAGAACAGGCCGACCGCGAGCGCAAGCGCGAGGACGACCGCGCCGGCCCACGTGCCGTCGGAGAGCGGCTCCTCGTCGGCCGGCAGCTGGGCATTGGCGGAGATGTTCAGCGCCTTGAAGCCGATCTTCAGCGACTCGCCGAGCGCGACGACGCCTCGGACGATGGGCCAGCGCATCCAGCCGTGGCGCTTGAGCATCGAGACGAGCGGGAAGCTCTGGACCTCGATGGGGCCGAGCGCCGCCTCGTCGGCCTCCAGACGGCGACCGCCGAGCAGCTGCTCGGCGGTTGGCGCGCGGACGGCGACGGCCCATGTCGAGACGCCGCGCATCATGACCCCCTCGAGCACCGCCTGTCCGCCCACGGGGGCGTCCCGGCTTGCGACGAGGGTGCCGTCGGGCAGCCGCTCAGACTCGTCGGCGGCCGCCACGGGGTGGAGAGCTACTTGCCGACCTGGCGCCTGGCGGCGCGGCGCTTGAAGCGGTCGACGCGCCCGCCGGTATCGACGAGCTTCTGACGGCCTGTGTAGAACGGATGGCAGTTCGAGCAGATCTCGACGTGGATCTCGGGCTGGGTGGAGCGCGTCTCGAACTCGTTGCCGCACGTGCAGCGGACGTGGGCCTGGACGTACTCAGGATGGATGTCGGTCTTCATGGTCGCTCGAGTCTATCGACCGGCGACCGGTCGCCCTGGAGCGTGAGCCGCCCCACAGCGGACACCTGCGCGGGGCCGCATTGCCGCGCTCGTCGGACTCGTCGACGCGGCGGTCGGCATCCACCTCGGCGAGCGTCGTCGTCCCCGCGAGGCACATCGGCGCGACGACGACGACCGTCCGCTGCTCCTGCGGACGCAGGCCCTTGAGCTCGGCCGTGCCGCTGCCGACGCGCACGCTGAACGCACCGGCCGGCGAGCGACCGGTGTTGCGCACGACGAGCGTGTAGACGGCCAGCCCCGGCCTGGCGTCGAAGACCGCGTTGACTGGGCCCGGCACGAGGTTCGGGCGCATGTCGGGCTGTGCGCACACCGCGGTGCGTCGCTGCGCGCGGCGCACCAGCCTGCCGTCGGCGTCCTCCCAGCGGAAGCGCACGGCGGCGCGGTAGCTCGCCGCCGCCTGCAGGCCGTCGACGCGCTTGTGGAACACGAACCCCGCGCGGCCGGGGTCCGAGCGCTCCCAGGCGCCGAAGCCGCGCGCGCCGCGGATGCGCCACCAGCGCCGCTCGCCGGGCCGCAGGCGCTCGAGGTCGAAGCGCATCTGCATCCGCTCTGCGCCGGCGATGGCCGGCATCGAGCCGACGAACGAGACGAGCCGCCCGGCGGGCAGCGCGCTCCTGGAGCAGGCCTCGACCGCAGCCATCAGCGGCGGCACCTGGTCCTCGGCCGCGGCGGAGCCGGTCGCGAGGGGGAGCGCGACGAGCAGTGAGACGATGGCCGCCAGGCGACGCATGCGCTGCTAAGACATCGCGCGTCGCCGCAAAGTTGCGGGGTCGGTCGGCTCGGGATCCCGAGGATGGCACGAGGAGCACCAACGAGCCCCCCTACACGCGGCGTGGCCCGGCACGCCGAGCCTCTTCCCTCAGCCCGGCGGGCTCTCGTCATGCGATCTCCGGCTCCGAGGTCTCCTCGACGCCGCGACCGTTCGCCGTGAGGGAGACGTCGATGTTGCCGCGCGTCGCGTTCGAGTACGGGCACACCTGATGCGCCGCTCTCACCAGCTCGACGGCCTCGTCCGCGTCGTCGATCGACGGCAGGGTGACCGCGAGCGCGACGGCCAGCTTGAACCGCCGGTCCTCCGTCGGCAGCCGCATCACCTTCGAGTCGATCTCGACGTCACCGGCGTCCTGCCTGCGGCGCCGGGCCACGGCTCCCAGCGCGCTCTCGAAGCACGCGGCGTAGCCGACGGCGAAGAGCTGCTCGGGGTTTGTGCCCCCGCCGTTGCCGCCCATCTCCACGGGCGTGCGCAGATCCACCTCCAAGGCGCCGTCGGACGTACGGCCGTGGCCTTCGGTCCGCCCGCCGCCGACGTGTGCCTCGGCGGTGTAGATGATGCGACTGTTCTCAGCCATGCTCCCTCCCCTGGTCGGGTTTGGATCCCCTACGTGTTCTGGTACAGGGGCCCGTCGCCGCCCTCGGGCGTCGTCAGGCGCCCGCCCTTCGCCGTGATCGCGCCGCACTGGATGCAGTTGGTGTAGTTCACGATGACCTCGACGCGGCCCGACTTCGGCGCGTCGTCGGGGATCTCGTAGACGCCGGCCGGGCACATCCAGGCCCATGTCTCGGCGACCTCGCGCGGGACGTTGCGCTGGACGCGGATGTGGTTGGGCGCGTCGTCGCGCGTCGCGTTGCCCGTGATGTAGACCGACGAGAGCTTGTCGAACGTGTACCTGCCGTCGGGCTTGGGGTAGCCGTCCTTCGTGTCGCCGATGAACATCGGCTTCTCGTCGTTGCGGTGCCATTTCCAGCGGCCTCCGGGGAAGCGGCCCTTCGTCATGATCATGAGGTTCACGAGCGGACCGCCGCGCAGGAAGCCCTTCTGGAACGGCTGGCGCGTGTTGCGCACGGCGTAGAGCTCCTTGCCGATCTGCGAGTCGTCGACGGCGTCCTCGTAGGACCCGAAGTCCCTGTCGCCGCGCTTGAGCGCCGCGTAGATCGCCTCGGCGGCGAGCTTGCCCGACAGCAGCGAGTGGTGCACGCCCTTCAGCGCGACGGTATCGACCATGCCGGCCGAGTCGCCGACGAGCAGCGCTCCCGGCATCGTGAGCTTCGGCATCGACCAAAACCCGCCCGCGGGCAGTGCCTTGGCCCCCCAGCTCACGCGCTCGCCGCCCTCGAGGATCTCGCGCACGAGCGGGTGCAGCTTGAACTGCTGCAGCAGGTCGTGGGCGGAGGTCGTCGCGTCCGCGTACTCGAGGTCGACGACGAAGCCGATCGAGACGAGGTCGTCGCCGGTCCGCTCGTCCTTCATCGGGTACAGCCAGGTTCCGCCGATCTGCCCGTACTTCGCCTTGAGCTTCAGCGGCCACGGCCCGATCGTGTGGATGAGGCGGTCCAGCGGCTTGGGGACCTTCCAGACCTCCTTGACCCCGAGCTCCCAGACCTGCGGCTCGCGCCCGTCGGCGAGATCGAACTCGCGGATCGCGGCGCCCGTGAGGTGGCCCCAGCAGCCCTCCGCGAGCACGGTGGCCCGTGCCTTGACGTCGGTCCCCGGCTCGAAGTTGCGCAGCGGCTGGCCGTCCTTGCCACGACCCTTGTCGCCCGAGCGCACGCCGACGACCTCGCCGTTCTCGACGATGAGCTGCGTCGCCGCCGTCTCGGTGAGGACGTAGGCGCCCGCCTCTTCGGCGATGCGCTGCTGGTAGCGGGCCAGCGCGGCGACGGAGACGACCTCGTTGCCGTGGTTGCGAAACGGCGGCGGCGTCGGGATCTTCACGGCCCTCGTCGCGGAGGGCATCATGTAGACTGCCTCCTTCTCGACGGCGCCGAACGCGAAGCCCTCGGTGCGCCAGTCCTCGCGGCTGAGGTCGGGGAAGAGCGCCTGCAGCGGGCCCGGGCGCATGACCGCACCCGACAGGTTGTGACCGCCGCAGGTCTTCGCCTTCTCGATGACGGCGACGGGCACCTCGCCGAGGCTCTCGAGCAGCTCCTCGTCGTCGGCCAGCAGCGCCAGCAGGCGGTTCGCGCACGCCAGGCCCGCCGTGCCGCCGCCGACGATCGCGACGCCGACCTCGATGAGCTCGTCCTCGGGGTCGAGGCCGTGCTTGACGAACTCGCCCTGCGGGTCGACGGGAGGCGGGAACTGCGCGGGTGCGGGGTTGGCGCCGTTGTTGCCGGCCATCCGACGCTCAGCCCTTCTTCGCCTTCACGGCCTCGGTCAGCTTCGGCAGGATCTTGTTGAGGTCGCCGACGATGCCGAGGTCGGAGTACTCGAAGATCGGCGCGTTGGAGTCCTTGTTGATCGCGACGATGTTCTCGGAGGACTGAAAGCCGACCTTGTGCTGGATCGCGCCGGAGATGCCGGCGGCGAGGTAGAGCTTCGGCGACACCGTCTTGCCGGTCTGGCCGATCTGCGTCGAGTACGGGTACCAACCGGCGTCGACGACGGCGCGCGTCGCGGCGACCGCGCCACCGAGTGCCTCCGCCAGCGCTTCGCAGAGCTCGAAGCCCTCGGGATTGCCGAGGCCGCGCCCGCCGGCGACGAGGATGTCGGCGCCCTCGATGTCGATGTCCTCACCGCGAGCCTCGCCGCGCTGCACCATCCTCGCCTTCGTCGAGAACGGCGACAGCTCGACGTCGACGTCCTGCACCTCGGCGGTCGCGTCGTTCGGCGCGGCGGTCTCGAAGGCGTTCAGGCGCCCGATGATGATCCCGCGGTCCTTGTAGGAGGAGGTCGAGATCGACGAGTCCCCGTGGATCGGGCGCTCGGCCGTGAGCTTGCCGTCGGCGACGTTGACCTTCGTGACCTCCATCGTCACGCCCGCGTTCAGGCGCGCGGCGAGGCCGGCGCCGATCTCGAAGCCGAGCAGGCCGCCGCCGAAGAGCGCGTAGTCGTGGCCCTCGTCGTCCATGACCTTCGCCATGACGTCGACGACCGGCTGGGCGAGGCCCTCCGGGACGTCCTTGGCGCGGAAGACCTTCGTCGCGCCGTAGTTGCCCAGCGACGCGGCGAGCTCGTCGGACACGTCGCCGATGACGACGGCGTGCGCCTCGGTGCCCAGCTCGGAGGCCAGGCGGGCGGCCTCGGAGACGCCGCCGAGCGAGTTCTTGTTGAAGGCGCCCTCGTAGTGCAACGCGTAGGCCAGGATCCCGCTCATCAGTGATTCCTCCGGTGAGTCGGTGTGCCCTTGGGCGGCTGCCGGCGCCGCCTGGCCAGGACGCAGTGAGGGAGATGTGGCTCTGCCACATGACCGAGCGAGGACGCCGCCAGGCGGTGATCAGCGGCCGATCCAAGGGTGCAGCGGCTTGCTGGAGGGATCACGACAGCAGCTTCCTCTCGTCGAGCCAGGCGACGATCTTCTCGACCGTCTCGTTGGTGTCCTCGTCCTCGATCACCTCGCCCGCCTGCTTCTCCGGCGGCGGGTTGATCGCGAGGACCTGGGTCTGGGAG
>JBPCJA010000210.1:0-4035 GCA_051005755.1 Solirubrobacteraceae bacterium | reverse complement strand
CGGCGAGTTCAGGGTCGGCACGGCGGTGCACCGCTCGGAGTCGCTCGCGCTCGTGCAGCTGCTCATCCTCTACCACATGACGACGGCACGGGCGACCGTCGCGCTCGGCGGGGAGCCGGGCGGCGAGGAGCGCACGCCGGTGTCGCAGGGTCCGTAGATGTGCGCTGCGGCGTGAGCGGCCCGAACAGGGCTTGCTGCGCCCATTCAAGAACTGAATAGTGGTTTGCGGGCGCATCCGATGTCAGAAGAACGACGAGATGTCGCGGTAGACCCCGACGATGTTCTTCTCGGTGCCGACATAGCTGTTGCCGCCGGTCGCGTCGGCGAGCCTGGCGAGCTTGTCGCGTGTCGCCTCGGCGTCCGGTCCGAAGGCGATCGTGTAGAGGCGCGCGTGGTTGGGGGCTTTGCCCTGCTCGCGCAGCGTGTTCAGAAGCTCTCGGTAGCTCCGTTTTGATCGCGTGTCGGTGCCGTCGGTGAGCAGCACGACGGCGTTGATGTCGTCGCCGCTGCCGCGCGCGGTCAGGGCTCACGACTGAGCAATTGGTGGCTTCAGGTGGGCTCAGCGCCCGCCAACACTGGGGATCGACGCCTGCCACGCCGTCATTTGCCAAGTCGTGAGCCCTCAGGATGTCGAACGCGCGCGCTGTCGCGTCGTATGTCGCGGTCGCACCATCCGCGCCCAGGCCACGGATCGTTCTTCGCAGATCGGTGCCGGCGGCCGTGAAGCGCTGCAGCGAGACGAGGAGGCGTGGGGCGTTGGAGAACGTTATGAGGCCGACCCGATCCTGGGGGCGATCTGGTCCAGGAACACCTCTAGCCCTTGCTTGGCGCTTTGCAGGCGATGGCCGTTGCCCATGGACCCAGAGGTATCGAGCACGATCAGGACGTTCGCGGGCTTGCGGTCGGCTCTCCACGCGCGCTGGATCGCGTCGAGGACCGGGGGCTTCGGCATCTCCAGCCGCTCGGTTTGAAGCGACACGTCGTCGCCCAGCTCTCGCCAGCGCTTGACGGGAAGCTCCGCCTGCGGTTGCGCAGGACGGTAGTCGTGCTTCGCGGCGAGCTGCGGTGTGATCTTGTCGGCCAGGTAACGCCCGAGGTCACGCGCCGCGCGCTTCTGATCGGGCGCCACCCATGGCGCGTCAAGCACGATGAACGGATGCTCGCGGAAGAACGTCCCCTCCTTGGGATAGATCGCGACCAGTCGCTCGCCGCGGCGGGCGCGAGTGCGATTGAAGCGAAGCAGTGTCGCCTCTCCTAGCACGACCGCACTGGCATAGGCTCGCCCGTGCTTGGCCAGCTGCTTGGCGATGTGGACCGTCGTGTCACCGTAGTGCACGATCGAGCGCTCGATCGCCCGCACCTTCGCGCGAGCCCTCTCGCTCTTGACGTCGGCGACCTGCAGGTCGCGCTTGCCGGTGGCGAACCCATATTCGGCGACCGTCGCCGCCAGGCCGGTTGAGGAGAAAGCGGGATTCGTGTGGACGAACTTGAATGCCCCGAACTCCGGACGCCCCTCGTTCGCCCAGCCCTCAGGGGAGCGCGCGAGCCGGAGGATCTGCTCGAAGCCGACGCGTCGATTGGGGTAGCCAAGCGCCTCGGCCATCGACTCCCACATCGCGATCACCGTCGCGGTTCGCATGAGCACGGGGCTGCGTGCGGGCGCCCATGAGCGGCGCGCGATGTAGTTCATCTGCGTGCCCCAGAATATGTCCGTCGGCGACCACGCCGTCGGTGTGATCTGGCGGCGTGCGATGCCGGTGGCAGCCTCGCCGGACGCCGTCTGCTCGCTTTTCACGAAGATCGCTCGGCCGTCGAGCTTGTGCCGTTCGCGGTTGAACGCGGCGATGAGTGGCGCGAGGAGCTCCTTCGTCTCCAGCTCTCCCGAGTAGTTGAACTTCACGATGATGTCCGTTGGCTCTGGCGTGATGACGTCCGCGGGCGCGGGCGGACCAGACCGACCAAGCACGAGCGCGAGGACGATCGCGAACGCCGCGGCGGCGAGACCGGCGCCGATCGCGATGCGGGGGGCACCGCGTCGACCGGCCCCGGCGCTTCTGGGGACGCCGCGCCGCTGACCGCTCGCGAGCAGAGCCGCGAGCCGCCCGTTGCCGGGCGGGTTCGTGGATGCTCTTGCCATCTCGGATGTCTGTGGCGGGGTGGCGCTCTGAAGGTCGAAGAGCCGCCCGTCGGCGACACGCATGAACAGCACGGGGGTGCCCCATTCGACGTCGCTGTCTGCGGCCAGCGCACGGCGAGCCTGGGTGACGGCGGCGTCAACGGCGTACCCGGCCGCGACCGCACCGTAGAACTCGTCGGCGAACGTCAGGGCGCCGGCGTCGGTGATCGCAAACTGCATCGCCACGACGGCAGGCACGTCGTACTCCATAAGGCTCGTCGCGACTCCGGCGAGCGGGTCCTGTGGGGCGGTCTGCGCGGCCTCGCAGGTATTGAGCACGGCCAGGCGAAGACTCCCGCGATCACACAACAGCGCCCCCAGCTGCTGGCCGCCGACTGGATGCGGGCGCCCGTCGTCGTGCTCGAGGATCAGGCTGCTGTGGCCGCTTTGCGTGTCGTGCTCGCCGTGGCCGATGTAGTGGAAGACGTGGAAGTCCTCGCCGTGATCGACCTCCTTCTGCAACGCCCGCAATGTCGCGGTCGTCAACCAGCGCAGCGTCACCTGCCCCTTGTCGATGAGCGGGCGCAGGCGCCTCGCGCAGCGGGACATGGACGCGCAGCGGCGGCGGCGGGTCCTCCAAGTCCACGAAGCGCACCACCGGACTGTGGACGTGCTGCGCCAGGAACCGCGGGCGGTCATACAAGAACTCCCACGGAATGCTTGCCAGCTCCGGTGCCGCCCGCAGCGACAGCGTCACCCGCAGTCCACGTCCCGCCGCGCTCGCGTCGCGTCGGGCGACCGTGTACACCTCGCGCACGCTCGCGGTGCCGAGCAGCCCCTCAAACAGTCCCGCGCCGAACTGCGTAGCAGCCTCCAGGTAGCGGGATCGACCACGCACCCGCCGGTAGCGAGGATCCATCGTGCGCCGGAACCTCTCGATGTCCAGCTGGGACGGAGCGACGAACTGGCCATGGCCGCGAGCCCCCGCCGCCGACGCGATCTCCACGTTATAGGCGTCGCCGCGACCCGGCGTCAGGCGAATCACCAGCTCGTCGTAGTCAGGAAGCGCCCGCGCCACGCCTTCAGCGATCCTCGCCACCGCTGGGTGCCAGCGCGTCCGGGGCGCACGCCCACTTCAGAACGATCCGGAAGTTCGCCTCGCCACCAGCGCGGGCGATGATGATCTTCGCGTCGGCGGAGAGCTTCACCGCGAACTCGACCTCGATCTCATGCGGCCGGTCGGTCAACGCCCGCACGTGCGAGACGAGCGCGCGCGTGGCCGGACCAAGGCCCGCAAGGACCTGCTCCAGCGACACCGCGAGCGGCGGAAGAGCCGCTGCTGCGCCGCGACCCCGGACCACCGCCCCATCCAGCACTTCGTCGACCTCGATCAGGATCGAGCCGCCCTCGGCGAGCGGCACCTCCACAACCCCGCTCACCAAGCCCACCGCGGGCGGAGGCTCTCGCGCATAAGCCCGGGGACCTGCCCGAGCGTCAACGACACCGGCTCCATCGCATACCTCCTCTTGCCTTCCGTGCACAAGCACCGACAACACTAAGCCTCAGCGCTGCCGGGTTGGGAGAACTGCCTTTATGTCGAGCGCCCACGCCGAGATGCCGCGTGACGTCGAGGTGTGGTCGTCGGGGACATGTCCACGACGACGATGACCCCGCACCACCGGGGAACGCGCGACCCCCGGTGGGCGCTGCTCTCCGAGCGCACCGATTCTGCTTTCGCCCCTGATCGGGCACAAGAGCTCCATCTCCTGCCGACGCTCGCTTTTCGGCCGAGGGGTTATCCCGTTCGTTGCAGTGATCGCAGCGGAAACGCGAGTTTCTGCGTCCCCGCCGATCGCGTCGGCGGGAAGACCCTCGACCGCTCATGGGGCCGCCCCCGTGGGTCCAATTCAGGACGCGCC
>JBPCJA010000209.1:0-23645 GCA_051005755.1 Solirubrobacteraceae bacterium | reverse complement strand
TGAAGATGGTCGCAGCCGCCGTCCCACTGCTGGCCAGCACCCCCGGAATAGCCACCGAGTTCGACACACGCCTGCACACCATCCGCCGCGGCGATCACAGCGCCCGCTGGACGCCGTTCGCCAACCTACGCCGATGAGACGCCCCCACTCACATGGAATCAAACGCTCCACGCCGAGATCCGCCGAGCAGTCGACGATCCCATGACACGGAGCACATGAGCCTTCCAGCGCGCCGTAGTTGCGACCAGCGCGGCGCACCTCGCGGCTAGTCTGCTCGGCGACGACCACCCGGCCACGCTCAGCGCGCAAGCCGCCGGGAATTCTCCTACAGCCGCAGACTCGCCACCGCGTCCTGCATCTCGCCGCCCTGCGCTACCGCCAATTCATCGCCAACCCCCCGGCCCGGGGCCGGACCACCCCACCCGCCACCAACTCGAGGCAACCCAGCCAGCGTGCAAGCGACCTTCGGCCCGGCGCTTGCCAAGATCCTCCGATGCCCTCGCTCCGGCGCCCGCCGTGCTCGGCCGATCCACGCTGACGCGCCTCCAGACACCGATTCGTCCGCGAGCGTCGGTGGATCGAGACCTGGCGCTCGCCGACGCGGGCGCGGCGGCGCGCGCCGCCTGGCGGGCGCTGTGGGTCTCGCGTCTGCTCGTCTGGGCGGCCGCCGCGGTCGCGGTGCTCGCCTTCGGCCTGTCGGGGCGGGCCGCGGACTTCGATCCGAACGGCGTCACGACGCCGTTCGGGCCCGCGGGCGACGTGCTCGCCGCGCCGCTCGGGCGCTGGGACTCGGTCTGGTACCTCGCGATCGCCGGCGACGGCTACGGCGGCGGCGCGCGCGAGGCGTTCTTTCCGTTCTATCCGCTCGTCGTCCGGATCGCCGGCGTGCCGCTGGGTTCCGCGCTCGTCGGGGGCGCGCTGGCGTCGACGGCGCTGCTCGGCGTCGCGCTCGTCGTCCTCCACCGCCTCGTGGCGCTCGACCACGACCGCGCGGTCGCCCGCAACGCCGTGCTCGTGACGGCGCTGTTTCCGATGTCGTTCTTCTTCTCGGCGGTCTACAGCGAGTCGCTGTTCCTCGCGTTGTCGGTCGGCGCGGTGTACGCCGCCCGGCGCGAGCGGTGGGCGTGGGCCGGCACGCTCGGCGCGCTGGCAGCGACGACCCGCAGCGCGGGCGTGCTGCTGCTCGTGCCGCTGGCGCTCATCTATCTGTGGGGGGTCGATCGGCCGGGCCTGCGCGCGCGCCGGCCGCTGCGCGCCGACGTCCTATGGCTCGGGCTCGTCCCGCTCGGGCTCGTCGCCTACTGCGCCTTCCTCGGGGTCCAGGGACTGGATCCGCTCGCGCCGTTCCACGCTCAGGAGGTCTGGTTTCGCTCCTTCGCCGGTCCGTTCGTCGGCGTCTGGGACGGCGCCGTCGCGGCCGTCCAGGGCGCGCGCCAGCTGCTGTCGGGCGCGCGCGAGCCGGTCTTCTTCACACCCGCCGGCGGCGACCCGTTTGTCGTCGCGCGCCACAACATCGAGCTCTTCGCCTGGCTCGTCCTCGGCGCGGTGGCCGTCGCCGGCGCGCTGCGGCGGCTGCCGGCGGCCTACAACGCCTACCTGCTCGCGGCGCTCGCGCTCCCGCTCTCCTATCCGGTCGGCCCGCAGCCGCTCATGTCGCTGCCTCGCTTTCTCGCGGTCCTCTTTCCGCTTGCGATCTGGCTCGCGCTCTGGATGACCGGCCGCGTGTGGCGGGAGCGGCTCGTCCTCGCCGCGTTCGCCGCGGGACTCGCCGTCTACACGGGCATCTTCGCGACGTGGCACTGGGTCGCGTAGCGAGGACGAGCGTGGTGGGACGTCGGGATACTCCGGTGCAGCTACGGCGCGCTGGCGTCGTCACGCTCGACGCGCTCGGGACGCTCGTCGCGCTGCAGCCGCCCGCGCCGCTGCTCGCCGCCGGGCTGCGCGCTCGCGGGATCGAGGTGACCGAGCGTCAGGCTGCGGCGGCGATCGTCGCCGAGATCGCGTACTACCGCGCCCACCACGACATGGGCGCTGACGCCGCGTCGCTCGCGCGCCTGCGCGCGAGCTGCACCGAGGTCCTGCGCGAGGGCCTGGTGCGGGCCGGCGCGGACGTCGGCGCGCTGCCGGCGGCCGAGCTGCAGGACGTGCTGCTTGCGTCGCTGCGCTTCGTCCCATACGAGGAGGTGCCGGCGGCGCTGCGCGCGCTGCGCGGCGCCGGCCACCGGCTCGTCGTCGTGTCCAACTGGGACGTCTCGCTGCACGAGATGCTGCGCGTGACCGGCCTGCGCCCGCTCGTCGACGGTGCGATCTCGTCGGCGGAGGCGGGCGTCGCCAAGCCGGGGGCGGCGATCTTCGAGCGCGCGCTGGCGCTCGCCGGCGGCTGTCCCGTGGGAGCGCTGCACGCCGGCGACTCGCTGGAGCACGACGTCGCCGGTGCTCGCGCGGCGGGCCTGCGGCCCGTGCTCGTCGCCCGTACGGGCCGCCCACCGGCCGTGCCCGGCGTGAGCGTCATCCGCTCGCTGACGGAGCTCGCCGAGCTCGCCGCGTAACCTCCCGCGGGCCGTGACGAGCATTCCGCCCCCGAGCTTCGACGAGCCGGACCCCCCGCCCCGGCCGGGCCCGCGGGCCGCGTTCGCTCCGACCGGCACGGGTCGGTCCGGCGCGGCGGCCTGGCCGCCGTGGACGTCGCTTGCGGCGCTCCTGGCCGGGCTCGTCACGACGGTCGTGGGCGGCTCGATCATCGCCGTCGCCAGCGGGACGAGCTCGGTCGAGGACCCACCGCCGGGCATCAGCATCGCGCTCACGCTCTTTCAGAACCTCGCGCTCGTCGGCGCGGCGCTCGTCTTCGCGCGCCTGTCCGGACGGCCGACGGCCGCGGACTTCGGCCTGCGTCGCCCACCGCTCCGGCGCGCGATCGGCCTGCTCTTCGCCGTCTGGATCGGCTTCTACGTCCTCAGCGCGCTGTGGGTTCTGATCCTCTCGCTCGACGAGCGCCAGGAGCTGCCCGACCGTCTCGGCGCCGACGGCTCGACGCTGAACCTCCTGGCCGTCGTCGTGCTCATCACGGTCATCGCGCCGCTCGGCGAGGAGCTCTTCTTCCGCGGCTACTTCTTCGGGGCGCTGCGCAACTGGCGCGGCGTCTGGCCCGCGGCGATCGCGACCGGCGTCGTCTTCGGGGCTATCCACTTCGGCTCGGCGCCCGTGGGCTTCATCGTCCCGCTCGCGTTGTTCGGCGTCGGGCTGTGCCTGCTCTACCACTACAGCGGCTCGCTGTATCCGTGCATCGCCCTGCACGCGCTGAACAACTCGATCGCGCTGGGCGCGACGCTGAACTGGACGTGGCAGATCCCCGTGACGATGGTGGGCTCGGTCATCGCGGCGCTGGCGATCGCCTCCCAGCTCGCGCGCGTGCTCGGCGACCGGCCCGGCGTGGCGGCGGCCCCCGCGACCTGAACCTCGGGCGCCCGTGCCGGGCGCCTGCCATAGTGGGCGGATGGGTCGCACGGACGCCCGCTGGGCCCTGCTGGCGGCGGCGGCACTGCCGGCGGCCCCCGCGCTGGCCCAGGCCCCCGCCGCGCCGGCGCCCGCCCCCGCCCCGGTGCAGACGCAGATGACGCTGACGCTCGAGCGCGTCGGCGGCATCCGTTCGACGGTCCTCACCGGCTCGCATGTGCGCGTGCGCGGGACGGTCGGCGCGTACGTCCCGAACGAGACCGTCACCGTGCGCATCTCGAGCAGTGGGCACAAGGTCCTCGCCAAGCATGTCGCGATCGAGCCGGACCCGTCCGGCAGCGGAGGCTTCGAGCTGTCCTACCGCGCGACGCGGATCGGCAGGCTCGTCGTGCGGGCGGCCCACGACCCGACGCCGGTGCTCGGCGCGCTGGCCGCCACCGGCCGCTCCGTCGACGTCCTGCCGCGCCGGGTCGGGCGGCGTAGCGGGCGCTCGGCGGTGCGGGCTCTGCAGCGTCGCCTGCGCGGCCTGGGCTACGTCGTCGGCGCCCCGGGCGCCTACGACGCACGCACGGCGCGCGCGGTCCTAGCCTTCCGCAAGGTCACGCGCATGGTCCGCAGGAGCGAAGCCTCGTCGTCGGTCATGCGGGCGATCGCGCGCGGTGCCGGCGGCTTTGAGATCCGCCGCCCCGAGCACGGGCGCCACGTCGAGGCCGACCTCTCGCGCCAGGTCATCGCGCTCGTCGCCAACGGCGGTGTGCAACGCATCTACCCGGTCTCGTCCGGCAAGCCGAGCACACCGACGGTCGTCGGCTCGTTCCAGGTCTACCTCAAGACGCCCGGCACGAACGCGAAGGGGATGGTGAACTCCGCGTACTTCTTCGGCGCCTACGCAACCCACGGCTACCCGTCGGTGCCCGCCTTCCCGGCCAGCCACGGGTGCCTGCGGGTCCCGATCTCCGACGCCCGGAGCCTCTTTCGCTGGATCCGCGTCGGGACCCCGGTCGACGTCTACCGGTAGGCCTCAGCCGCGGGCACGGGTGTAGCGCGCGAGGTACGCGAACATGAAGCCGTAGACGAACAGGCCCAGCAGCGCCGGGACGCCGCGCCGCACCCAGCGGCTGTCGGAATCGGCCACGATGCCGGCGAACGGGCTGAGCAGAACGTCGTTGGCGTCGTCGATGACCTCGCGCGCCGGGCTGTCGCGCCGCTCTCGCGTGCGCTCCGCCTCGCGGCTCGGGTTGTAGCCGGCGATGCGGTCGCGCGACTCACTCGACGCGCGGCTGAAATCGTCGAGCGCGAAGAGCGTGAAGCCGGTCGTGACCAGCAGGGTCAGGACGATCGCGACGATGCGGAGGGGTCGTTCGAGCACGGCTCTAAGGTACGGACGCGATGAGCGCGCGTGGACGTTTGGCTGAGGAGCTGCGCGAGCACGCGCTCGTGATCGGCGAGGTGACGCTCACGAGCGGCGCGACGGCGCAGTACTACGTCGACGCAAAGCGCGCGATCCTGCGGCGGGCCGGCTTCATGGCGCTCGGCGAGCTGCTCGCCGAGCGCGTGCGCGCGTGGGAGGCCACGGCGGTCGGGGGGCTGACGATGGGCGCTGACGCCGTCGCCTGCGCCGCGCTTGCCGGCGGCGCCGACGTCAAGGCGTTCTTCGTCCGCAAGGAGGTCAAGCGCCACGGGCTCGCGCGCCGGATCGAGGGGCCCCTCCTTGCGCCGGAGGATCGCTGCCTCGTCGTCGAGGACGTCGTGAGCACCGGCGGCTCGACGGTCCAGGCGATCGAGGTGCTGCAGGAGGCCGGCCACGAGATCTGCGGCGTCGTCAGCGTCCTCGACCGCCTCGCCGGCGGCGGGGAGCGGATCGCCGCGGCGGCCGGCGCGCCGTACGTTGCGCTCGTCACGATCGACGACATCTACCCGCAGCGTCCGGACGACTGACCCGCCGCCCCCCGTCAGGGATCCAGGTCGATCCGGACGGTCACGAGCTCGGTGCCGAGCGCCCGCACCGTCGCTGCGTTCACGCGCGGGAGCGAGCGCTGGCGCGCGATCGGGTCGTCGTCGTCGAGCACGTGCGCGACGCCGGTGCGCCAGCGCCGCCCGACCTGCACCCGCACGCGCGCGTCGGCCTCGATGTTGCGCACGTAGGCCGCCTTGTGGCCGTGCTCGGCGACGATCCAGAACGTGCTCGTCCCGCGCTCCAGGCCGTTCGTGACCGGCGTGCGGCGGGGCTCGCCGCTGCGGCGGCCGGTCGTCTCGAGCAGGGCGACCGACGGCGCAAGCCCGCGCGCGGCGAGCGCACGGATCGGTGGGTTGAGGACACGGACCTGCAGCGCCGTCACGAGCCGGCGCTTGCAGTCTGCCGCCGCCACCGGCCCTACGCCGCGCGCGTGCCGGCGCCGTCGTAGCGCAACTCGACGTCGCCGACGTCGATCTCCGCCTCGCACCTGGTGCACGTGCAGCGCTGCGTCAGCGTGCCGCCGCAGCCGCGGTGCAGCGCGCGCGGCGCGGTCGCCCCCTCGGTCCGGTGGTGGTCGCCCCACTCCATGAGCGCGAGCAGCACCGGCCAGAGGTCCTCGCCGCGCGGCGTCAGGACGTACTCGTGGCGGACCGGGCGCTCCTGGTAGCGGCGGCGCTCGAGCAGCCCCTCGTCGACGAGCCGTCGCAGCCGCGTCTGCAGGACGTTGCGCGCGACACCGAGGCTGCGCTGGAAGTCGTCGAAGCGGCGGATCCCGAGGAACGCGTCGCGCAGGATGAGGATCGTCCAGCGCTCGCCGACGACCTCCAGCGCCCGCGCGACCGAGCAGTCCTGGTCGTTGTATGTGCGATGCAGCACGAGCGGAGTGTAAGCACATTGCCCAGCCACAGATAAAAGGCGTGCCGCGGGTCGCGAGACCGACGTTTGGCGACTACTTCGGGCCTGTGCCGAACAACTCGCCAAGCGCACCCCCCGGCAGCCCGAACGGCTGACGGGACGCCACAGCGGGTAAAGCCTCCGGCGCATGGATGTAGAAGGGCAGCACTTCGGTGAGGAGGAGCCGTTCTCGCTCGGGCTCGAGGAGGAGCTGTTCGTCGTCGACCCGGGCAGCGGGCGGCTGCGCAACGCCGGCGCCGAGGTACTCGAGCAGCTCGGTGAGCTCGAGCGCGGCGAGGTCAAGAGCGAGCTTCACCGCAGCCAGATCGAGCTCATCACGGGCGTCTGCGCGACGGTCGGCGAGGCCGTCGCCGAGCTGTGCGAGCTGCGCCGTGCGGTCCTCGCCACGGGCGTCGGTCTGGTGGCCTCGGGCACGCACCCGAGGGCCGTCGAGGGCGACTCGGTCTTCACCGACAATCCGCGCTACGAGCGCATCCGCGACTGGCTCGGCGACGCCGGCGCGACGCCCGTCTGCGCGCTGCACATCCACGTCGGAATGCCGGACGCGCCGACGGCGATCCGCGCCTTCAACGGCCTACGCCGCCACCTGCCGCTGCTCGAGGCGCTTGCCGCCAACTCGCCGTTTCGCCACGGGCGCGACACCGGACTGGCCTCGGCGCGCGAGCTGACGCTGCGCTCCTGGCCGCGCTCCGGCGTGCCCCGGGCGATGGCCGACTTCGACGACTTCGTGCGCTCGACCGCGCGGCTGACGAGCGTCGCCGGGGTGCCGGACTACACGTATCACTGGTGGAAGCTGCGCCCCCACCCGCGTCTCGGGACGGTCGAGCTCCGCGCGCTCGACACGCAGGTCTCGCCGCAGCACAGCGCCGCGCTCGTCGCCGCGGTCCACGCGCTGGCACGTTACGAGGCCGACGCCGAGCCGGTCGAGGGACCGCCTGCCGAGCTCCTCGACGAGGCCTCCTTCCGTGCCGCGCGCGCGGGGGTCGACGCCACGCTGCCCGACGGCGAGGACCACCTGCGGCCGGTGGCAGAGCTGCTGGAGGAGACCGTTGCCCTCGTGCGCCCCGCCGCGCGAGCTGCGCTGCGAGACGCAGCTCGACGACCTCCCGCGACTCCTTGCCGACGGTGGCGGCGCCGGGATCCAGCGCGCCGCCCACCGCGACGGCGACATCACGGATCTGCTGAACGCGCTCGTCGCGCGCGCGTACGACGCGATCGAGCGGACGGGCCCCAGCTAATCGCGATCTAGTTGCAAAACAAAGAATACTTGTGTTACGGTCGCCTCGCTGACTAACGCGAAGGAACCGGTCCGGTAGCGGGAGCTGTTCCAGGCATCCGCGCCGGCTCGAGCTCAGGGAAAACGCCGGGGTCACGCGCTCGTGGGCGCGTGCCTGGAAAGGGCGGAGGCGATGACGAAGGTTCATCTCGGGCGCGTTGCGGCGGGGGTGGCGGCGCTGGTGCTCGGCCTGGCCGGGTGCGGCGGATCTGGCGACGACGGTTCGGCGGTCGCCCGCGGCACGCTCGTCATCGCGTTGCCGAGCCAGCCCGAGAATCTCAATCCGATCCTCAGCGACAACGTGTACGAGGGCAACCAGAAGGCCTTCAACGGCCTGCTGCGCTACGCCCACGACCTCTCCCCCGAGCCGGACCTCGCCAGCGCGCTGCCGACGCGGAGCGCCGACGGCACCACGGTCACGGTCAAGCTCCGCGACGACGTGACGTTCTCCGACGGCACGCCGTTCACCGCCGAGGACGTCGTCTTCACGTACGAGTCGATCCTCGACCCGAAGACCGCCTCCCCGCTCGCGACGCTGCTGGACTCGCTGGATGCCGTCAAGGCGATCGACGACACGACCGTCGAGTTCGACCTCAAGCGTCCGGACCCCGCCTTCTACGACAAGCTGCAGATCGGGATCGTCCCCGAGCATCGGCTCGCGGGCAAGGATCTCAAGACCGCTGCGTTCAACCGCAAGCCCGTCGGCACCGGTCCCTACGTCGTGACGGAGTTCCAGCCCGGCGGGCGGATCGTCGAGGAGGCCAACCCGAACTACTTCCGTGGAGCGCCGAAGATCAAGCGCATCGTCCTGACGGCCGTCCCGGACGAGAACGCGCGCGTCGCGCTGCTCGAGAAGGGCACGATCGACGCGGCCGGCATCGTGCCGAAGCTCGCGCCCCGCGTGCGCAAGAACCCGGACTACAACGTCTTCGAGGTCCGGACCGCCGACGCGCGCGCGGCGGCGCTGCCCAGCCGCGACCCCGTGCTGCGCGATCCGGCGGTGCGGCGCGCGCTGTCCTACGCGGTCGACCGCGAGAAGATCGTGCAGGGCGCGCTTGCGGGCGCAGGCGAACCCGCCTACGGGCCGATCATGAAGGGCCACTGGGCCTACAGCCCCGTGGCTGAGCGCCCGTACGACCCCGGCGAGGCAGGGCGCCTGCTCGACGCCGCCGGCTGGACGCGCACCGGTGACGCCACGCGGGAGAAGGGCGGCAGGAGGCTGTCGTTCACGCTCATGTACCCGGCCGACGACAGCGTGCGCAAGGACATCGCGCTCGCCTTCGTGGCCGACATGGAGAAGATCGGCGTCGACGTCAGGCTCCAGGGTCTGTCGTTCGACGTCATCCAGACGCGCCAGGACACAGGCGCGACGGAGTTCGGATACGGGACGCCGTATGACCCGGACATCGAGCTCTACACGTTGTTTCACTCGAAGTTCGCCGACGAGCCCGGCGACGTCGCCGACACGGCGTTCACGAACTACCCGCGGACGAAGAGCGCCGCGATCGACGCGGCGCTCGACGCCGAGCGCTCCACCCTCGACCAGAGCGAGCGCAAGCGTGACTTCATCGAGCTCCAGAAGGCCCTCGCGGACGACGCGAGCTGGCTCTGGCTCGTGCGCCTACGCCACATCGTCGCGATCTCCAAGCGCGTGAAGGGCGTCGACCCGCAGGTCGAGCCGCACGCGCACGGCTTCTCGCGCGGAACCTCGTGGAACATCGAGGACTGGTCGCTGGAGCCGAAGTGACCAGCGCCGGCGCGGCAGCATGCTGAAGCTCGTCGCACGACGGCTGGCGATGCTCCCCGTCATCCTGCTGGCCGTCGCGACGCTGACGTACGCGCTGACCGAGATCTCCCCGTTCGATCCGGTCAGCGCGTACGTCGGAGCCGAGAACGACGTCAGCCCGGAGCGGCGCGCGGAGATCGCCCACGCCTGGGGCTTCGACCAGCCCGTCTACGAGCGCTTCGGCCGCTGGCTCTGGAACATGGCGCACGGCGATCTCGGCAACTCGGTCGTCGCCGGCGGCCAGCCGGTCTCCAGCGAGATCGCCTCGCGCGCATCGGCGTCGATCGTGCTCGTCGGCGGCGCGCTGGCGCTCGTCCTCGTCGGCGGCCTGATCTTCGGCGTGCTCGCGGCGGCCTTCCGCGGCACCGTCTTCGACTGGCTCGTGCGGACGCTGTGCTACTTCAACACGGCCGCGCCGTCCTTCTGGATCGGCCTCCTCGCGCTGTACGTCTTCTCGATCGAGCTCGGCTGGCTGCCGGCGGGCGGCACGTCCGATCCGCGCGCGATCGACGCGGGCGGAGTCGACCTCGCGCACCTCGTCCTGCCGATGATCGTCCTTGCGCTGACGCAGTACGCGTGGTTTGTGCTGTTCGTGCGCAACACCCTGCTCGAGGTGCTGCGCGAGGACCATGTGCAGTTCGCCCGCGCGCAGGGGATCGGCGAGGTCGCCGTGCTGCTGCGCCACGCGCTTCCCAACGCGCTGATCCCGTTCGTGACGCTCGTCGGCACGAACCTCGCCGAGCTCATCGGCGGGACGATCCTCGTCGAGAGCATCTTCGGTTGGCCGGGGCTCGGGCTGCTCGCGCTCGACGCGGCGCGTAGCGAGGACATCCCGATGATCGTCGCGATCACGCTGGCGGCGTCGGTGCTCGTCGTGCTCGGCAACCTGCTCGCCGACGTCCTGTACCGCGTCATGGACCCGCGCGTCCGGGAGGCGACCGCGTGAGCGCCGGCAGCAGCGCGATCGGCGGGTCGCTGCGACACGCCGGCGGGATCGGGCAGCGGCTTACCGGTGCCGTACTGCGCTGGCCCGCGTCCGTGCGGGTCGCCGCGGCCGTGCTCGCCGTGCTCGTCGTCGGCGCGCTCGCCTCAGATGTCATCGCCCCGCTCGACGACCGCGCCGTGGATCTCGACAACGTCCTTGCCGCGCCGTCGTGGTCGTACCTGCTCGGGACCGACGAGGTTGGTCGCGACCTGCTCGCGCGCGTGCTTCACGGCGTCCGCATCTCGCTGGCGATCGCGGTCTTCGCGGCGCTCGCGGCGGTTGTCGCCGGCGCGCTCGTCGGCGTCATCGCGGGCACGATGGGCGGCAAGATCGACGCGGTCGCGATGCGCGCGACGGACGTCTTCGCGTCGCAGAACCACTTCCTCCTGGGGATCCTCCTGCTCGTCCTCTTCCGCCCGGCGCTCGGTGGCGCGGGCGCGATCATGCTCGCCGTCGGGCTGACGCACTGGCCCTCGCTGGCGCGGATCGTGCGCGGCGAGCTCATGTCGGTGCGCGAGCGGCCGTTCGTCGCCGCCGCGGTCGGCGGTGGGGCCGGGCGGCTGCGGCTCGCGCGGCGCCACTACGTGCCCCATCTCATGCCCGCCGTCGGCCTGGCGTTCGTGCTGACGGTCCCGCACGCGATCTTCCACGAGTCCGCCTACTCGTTCCTCGGGCTTGGCCTGGAGCCGCATCGGGCCTCGCTGGGCAACATCCTCTCCGACGGCCAGCGCTCGCTGCTGGCAGGCGGCTGGTGGATCGCGCTGTTCCCGGGCCTCGCGATCCTGCTCGCGGCGATGACGATCGGCACGCTCGCCGAGTACTGGCGCGAGCACCTGCATCCCCGCTGGCGCTCGGAGCTCGAGCTGTGACGACACGTCATTGCTCGACTGACGCACGCGCGGGTCCGCGACGCGATCCCTCGCGATGACCGCGCTGCTCGAGGTCACCGGGCTCTCGGTCGGGTTTCGCACCCGCCGCGGCGTCGTGCAGGCGCTGAGCGATGCGAGCATCACGCTCGAGCAGGGCGAGCTGCTGCTCGTCGTCGGCGAGAGCGGCAGCGGCAAGACCGTGCTCGCGCACTCGCTGCTGCGCCTGCTGCCGCGCAACGTCGACGTCACCGGCTCGATCCGCCTCGGCGGCCAGGAGGTGCTCGAGCTGCGCTCCGGCGAGCTGCGCCGGATCCGCGGCCGCCGGATCGCGCTCATCCCGCAGAGCCCGGCTTCGTCGCTGAACCCGGTGCGCAGGCTCGGCGGTCAGCTGGTCGAGGCCGCCCGGGCGCGCGGCCTGTCCGACGAGGAGTCCCGCCGCCGCCTGCGCGAGCTGCTCGGCGAGCTCGGGCTGGACTTCGGGTTCATCGCCGACCGGTACGTCCATCAGCTCTCGGGGGGCATGCAGCAGCGGGTCGTCAACGCGATGGCGCTCGTCGGCCACCCGGATCTCGTCATCGCCGACGAACCCACGTCGGGCCTGGACTCCGACCTCGTCGACGCAACGGCCGCACAGCTGCAAGCCATCTCGGCGCGAGGCGCGTCGCTGCTCGTCATCACCCACGACCTGCGCCTCGCCGAGCGCCTCGGCGGCCGGCTCGCGCTGCTGTACGCGAGCCGGATCGTCGAGGTGGGTCCGACGGCCGCGTTCTTCCGGGGGCCCGCGCACCCGTATGGTCGCGAGCTGCTGCGGGCGCTGCCCGAGCGCGAGGGCAAGTCGATTCCCGGCCTGTCGCCGGAGCTCACGGCGCTGCCCGCCCATTGCGCGTTCGCGCCGCGCTGCCCGGATCGCTTCGATCGCTGCACCGAAGCGGTTCCGGATCTCTATCCGCTGGCCGGCGGCGTCCACGCCCGCTGCTTCGCCCATGCTGAGTGCTGAGTCGATCACGAAGACATTCGGCTCGGCGTCGCGTCGCGTCGTAGCGGTCGAGCGCGTGTCGCTGCAGCTGCCCTCGGGAGCGCGGCTGGGCCTCGTCGGTCCCAGCGGCTCGGGCAAGAGCACGCTCGCGCAGATCATGGCGCTGCTGCTCGCGCCCGACACCGGCGCGGTGAGCGTCGACGGTGAGCGCGCAGCGCTGTGGGGCGTGCGCTGCAGCCGTGAGCTGCGCCACCGCGTACAGCTCGTCTGGCAGGCGCCGCGACTGGCGGTCGACCCGCGGCTGCGCGTGGGCGAGGCGATCGTCGAGCCGATGGCCGCCAGCGGTCTGCTGCCGCCCACACGCGCCGAGCGCCATGCGCTCATAGAGTCCTGGGCGGCCCGGGTGGGGCTGACGGGGGACCTCGTCGAGCGCTTCCCGCACGAGGTCTCCGAAGGGCAGCTGCAACGCGCGTGCCTCGCGCGGGCGCTCGTCGTGCAGCCGCGCTACCTCATCTGCGACGAGCTGTCATCGATGCTCGACGTCTCCACGCAGGCGGCGCTGCTCGAGACGATCGCTGCGATCGGGCACGAGCAGAAGCTCGGCGTGCTGCTCATCACGCACGACCGCGTGTTGGCAGACGCGTGGTGCGACGAGGTCGTCGACATCCGAGAGCTGTCGACGCTGGGCGAGGGCGAGGGCGAGCAGGCCGCGGCGGCCGTGGCGCAAGCACGGCCGGGAGCGCGCAGCGCGCTGGGGCGGGATGGGCCGCGCCGCGTGGCGCGACCGTAGCGACCCGGTCACCGGGTGCACGGGTCGGCGATCGCGCTGCTCGAGGCCGGGCGGCGCCCGCGCGCCTCGACGGCGCCCTCTGGTTCAGGCCCGTCCTATGCGGCCGCGGCGCGCTCCAGCTGCGCCACGACGTCGGGGCCGGCCAGCGGACCGCGGTGGCCCGGCCAGACGGTGCGGGGTCGCAGCGCGGCAAGCTTGCGGATGCTGTCGTGGGCCTGCGTGGTGTCGAGGGTGTAGGCCTCGAGCGGAACCGCGGGCGGTTGCGGGCGTCCCCACATGCTCGTCATGTAGAAGCAGTCGCTGACGAGCGCAAGGCCGTCTGCCTCGCGAAACAGCCCGATCATCCCCGGCGCGTGGCCGGGCAACTCGACGACACGGAAGCCGGTGACCTCGTCGTCCTCCTGCAGCGTGCCCGAGATCGGCGTCGGGCCACCCTCCCAGGCGTACGCCATGAGGAAGCGATGGACGGCCCGAACCGCCGGTGACAGCTTTCGCCGATCCCAGTAGTCGCGATGGCCGCCGCGCTGCGCTGCGTCGACCTCGGCGGAGTGGCAGAGGATCGGCGCATTGCGCGCGAGCGCGAGGGCGGCGCCCCGGTGGTCGTTATCGGCGTGGCTGAGGACGACACGCCGGATACCGCCGAACGGCGCCGCGCCCGCCTCGATCGCGCCCGCCATGCCCTTCTCGCCGGCGTCAAAGACGGTGACACCGTCGTCCTCGGGCTCCTCGAGCAGGAAGACGTTCATCGTCCGAAGCGGCCCGCCACGGATCAGCCAGACGCCATCTGCGATGCGCTGCGGCGGGCCGGCGGCGACCCGATCTCGCACTGTCCGGTCACCCATGGGAATGGCCGGGCCCATGCGCCCCGACGGCCAGCACGCAAGCCACGATCCGGCTCAGGCGGGTTCGGATACGGAGCTGGTCGCGCACAGCAGCAGTGTGTCGCCCCGAACTGGCGACGGCAAGGCGCCGGCGGGCGTCAGGCGAGGAGGGCCAGCAGCTGCTCCCGGCTTGGCCCGGGGATCGCCGGCATCGTCCCATTGCCGGCAAGCTCCAGGACCCGCTCCGCCAGTCCCGGCCGCGCCAGCACCGCCGCCGGCGAGCCGATGCAGCAGCGCAATTCCAGCAGCGCACGGAACACGTCGGCATCCTGCGCCGCCGCGGCGGGCAGCGCTGCGCGCACCGCGGCGTCGCGATCGGCCGGGCGCGGAGGCTCCAGTCCCTGGCGAAGCGCCTCGATCTCGTGCAGCCGATCCCGGTCCGTCCGGACGGTCGACCGGTACCAGGGGACCAGTTGCGCCTCGGTCTCAGCGTCCCACGCTTCGGCGAACTCGCCGGGCTGCTGCTCGAGATGCGCGCGCGCGACATCGCGCAGGCCCTGGGCGTGGAGCAGGCCGAGCGCGATGCCGCGGCCGAGGGAGGGGTTGGTGCACGCGCACGCGTCCGCGAGGAGCGCAAGCCCGGTCGCCACCGGCCGCCCGTCCACCACCAGGCGCCGGAAGCGGTCCGCGATGCCGCCCATGGGCAGGACCCCGCTGATGGGCTCCCCGTCCAGCCAGTGCGCGTGCAGGGGGCACGCGGCGACGACCGCGGTCCAGGGGTCGACCTCGCGCAGGCGCTTGAGCGGCTGGTCGCCAGCGGAGATGTAGATGGTCACCGACCAGGTGTCGTTGTCCCCGGGCAGGGTGAGCAGGGTCATGGACCCGAGCGGCGTGAGGGGCGGCGCGCGCACCTGCGGCGGCTCGCTCCCGCGAAAGAAGCGCGTGTAGTAGATGAAGCCCGAGTCCTCGGCCTCCTCGTGGAGCGGACGGGCGCCCGCGCCGTCCAGCCAGCGGGGCAGGTGAGAGCGCCGGCCCATCGCGTCCACGACGAGGTCGGCGCGCGACTCCTCGCCCGTGGCGGTTCGGACGCCCGTGACGTGCGGCAGCCCGTCGAGCTGCGTCGTGAGCAGCTCCTCGGCGACGACCCCGCGACGGACCTCGAGACCCGGCTCGGCCTCGGCCGCGCGAGCGACGACGTGCTCGAGCATGGGCCGCCGGCCGGTGATGGTCACGAACCGCTCGTCGCCGGCGCGCCGTCCTCGGTCGGCGATCGACGGAGGCATCAGCTCGATCAGATCCAACCGCGCGGCCCCCGCGGCAAGCAGGGCATCGCGTACGTCGGGGAGTTCGTCGTCGAGCACTTGGCGGCCGCGCGACTGCAGGTAGTGGGCCTGGCGAAACTGCGTCACGCCCCTGCGCTCCCAGCGCTCCCAGGCCTCCTGCGCGGAGTCCGGCACAGGTGCCGGATCCTGTTCGAGCACCGTCACGTCATGGCCGTCGCGGGACAGCATCATCGCGGCCGCCAGCCCACATACGCCCGCCCCCAGCACGACGATCCTCGCCATCGCGTCTCCTCTCCTAAGCCGTGCCGATCTCTCTGAGGCCGACGCCCCGGCCGGCGCCAGCGGGGCGAGGAACCCGCGCGAGAAGCTCCCGGCGCGCGTCGTCGCCGTGCTCGTCCCGTGCGGCGGCGCACAGGCCGACGACCTCGCTCGCCGACATGACCGAAACCGGATCCGGGGACATCTCATGCCGACCTTACGCCCGCGTGGGAAGCGGATGCAAGAGCCGGAGCCGCCAGGCGCCCGCGACGCCGAGGTACGCACGGGTGGCGTGTCGGATGAGCGTCGCAAGTGCCTCCACTCGGAGTGCAAAGGCTGGGCGACGATGAGGCTGGGTCAGCTTCGGTCGAGGCTCTCGCCGTAGGCTGCGCCGAGCGAGCGAACGGAGTCCAACATGGTGGACAAGCGCAGGGACCCCCAGACGTACATCGGCGAGTTCGAGACCAACGCGACCAAGGTCGTCGAGTCCGCGAAGCGCGCGGCCGGGCGGTATGCGCACGACGATCCCGACGGAGCCGCGATGACGATCGCACTGACTCGTTACGACATCGGCTACCTGGACCAAGGTCGAGAGCGGCTTCTCAGGTTGATCGAGGAGCGCCACGCGTGACGCCCCAGGACGCGCTGGGGTGGGTCGGCGATGAACCACCGGACGGCACGCCCGGCACGACGTGACCGTCGGCTGTTATCGCTTTGGTGCTTCAGTCGGAATAGCGCGATCGGTCGCGCGTCGCTGATATCGCCTTGCTGGGTCCGGCGAGCGGTATCGCTCAGCCCCGCAGCGGCCCGCTCAGTTCTGCCCGCAGCGTCGCGATGTCGGTCACGACAGCGCCCACGAGGGCGCTCTTGTGCGCCTGGATGTCGTCGAGGAGGTCGCCCATGTAGCGTGCGTTCGCGGCGAGGCCCTCGACCTCGGCGAGGGCGCGTTCGACGTAGAGCAGGCGCAGCTGGGCTTGGATGTCGGCGGCGGTGGGGGTGCTCTTGGTGTTCATGTCTCGATGAGGCGGGCGAGTGGAGGGGTGATACACCACGTCACCATCAACCGGGCTCGGAGGGCGATGCGCCAGGAGGCATGTACGCGTTTTGTACGTCCCTCCGAGGACTCGTGAGCGTCGGGGCGGAGGTCCCTGCCAACGGTGAGTGCCCCGAGCAGGATTCGAACCTGCGGCCTACTCCTTAGGAGGGAGTCGCTCTGTCCAGCTGAGCTATCGGGGCCCGGCGCGACGGCGCCGATCATACGTGGGTGGCGGGGGTCAGACGTAGCGCGGGAGCTGGCCGATGCTGATTACAGTCTCGTGATCTGCTGTCCTGATGGTCGAGCCCTGAACAGGATGCGGCGGGCGTGAGCCCGGTCGTGCCTGGGGTCGTGCCCGCGGTCGACGCCGACGCGCTCGCGCTCGGCGACGCGATTGCGGCGCGCTCCCCGCTCGAGCTGTTCTGGCGCCGGCTGCGGGAGGACCGGGTCGCGCTCGCGGCGCTGACGTTCATCGCGCTGCTCGTGCTCATGGCGATCCTCGCGCCGCTCGTCGTCAAGCTCCTCGGCGCGCCGCCGCCGACCGAGCGCTCGACGGCGGCGCTGGACCCGCCCTTCGGCAGCCCGACCGGACCGAGCTCCGCGCACGTCTTCGGCGTCGACACGCTTGGCCGGGACGTCTTCAGCCGCGTGGTCTACGGCGCGCGCGTGTCGCTCGTGGTGGCGGTCGTCGCGACCGGCAGCGCGGTCGTTGCGGGGGTCGTCGTCGGGATGCTCGCCGCCTACTACGGCGGCTGGGTCGACACGATCATCTCGCGGACGCTCGACATGCTGCTCGCGTTCCCGATCCTGCTTCTCGGCCTCGGCCTGGCCTCGGCGTGCTCGCTCGGCGAAGGCTGTCTCGGCATCATCCAGCCGGGCCTCACCGTCGTCATCGTCGTGATCGCGATCGCGACGTTCCCCTACATCGCGCGGATCATCCGCGGCCAGGTGCTGTCGCTGCGCGAGAAGGAGTTCATCGAGGCCGCCAGGTCGCTCGGCGCCTCCGACCGGCGCATCATCTTCCGCCAGATCCTGCCCAACCTCGTCGCGCCGATCATCGTCTACGCGACGCTGGTGCTGCCCCAGAACATCCTCTTCGAGGCGGCGCTCTCGTTCCTCGGCGTCGGCGTGCAGCCGCCACAGGCCAGCTGGGGCCAGATGATCGCCGACGCGTCTCGCTCGTTCGACGCCTGGTGGTTGATGTTCTTCCCCGGCATCGCGCTCGTGCTGACCGTCCTGGCCTTCAACCTCGTCGGTGACGGCCTGCAGGACGCGCTCGATCCAAAAGCGCGCGCATGATGAGGCCCACACCGTTCCAGAAAGGAGTTCCATGACGGCACTGCGAGCCGCGACGTCCCGTCGACACCCTCCGAGGCGCTTCGCCGTCGTGGGGTGCGTCGCCCTGCTCGCGCTCGCGCTCGGCGCCTGTGGCGGCAATCCCGACGACGCCTCGACCCCGACGGCAAGCGACGGCTACGGCACCGCGCTCCCGTCCGGCGATCAGAAGCGGGGCGGGACGCTCAAGCTCCTGTCGGCCGAGGGCTTCTCGCACATGGACCCCGGGGCGGTGAACTTCCAGCTCGACTTCATGGTCACGTACGCCACCCAGCGCGGCCTGTACTACCGCAGGCCCGGCGATCCCACGACGCCGGTCCCCGATCTCGCCGACGGCCAGCCGGTCGTCTCGGCGGACAACCGGACCGTGCGCGTGAAGCTCAAGCGTGGCATCCGCTACGGCACGAACGAGAAGACGGCGGTCACCGGCAGGGAGGTAACGGCCGCCGACGTGAAGTACGCCTTCGAGCGCGGCTACAACCCGAGTGTCGCCAACGGCTACCTGCCGACGTACTTCCCGCTCGCCGGCTCCCAGCACGCCGACGGCGGCGAGATCTCCGGCATCACGACACCCGACGACCACATGATCGAGTTCGAGCTCTCCAAGCCGTTCGCGGCGACGACGACGCGGGCGCTCGTCATGCCGATCACGATCCCGGTGCCGAAATCCTACGCGGCGCCGTTCGACGCCAAGCAGCCCAACGTCTACGAGGCCGACCCCGAGCGTCAGGCGTTCACCGGGCCGTACATGATCCAGAGCTATGAGGCCGGCAAGAGCATGACGCTCGTCCGCAACCCGCAATGGGATCCCGACACCGACATCCGGCCCGCGTACCTCGACCGGATCGAGTGGACGCTCAACGTCGACCCGAGCGTCGCCGGCCGCCAGATCTTCAGCGGCTCCAGGCTGGCGAACGGGGACACCCCGGTGCCCGGGACGGTCAGGCGCTTCGCGACGCAGGCCAAGGACCGCATCTCGTTCACCCCCCTCGGCAACCGCTTCGTCGCGATCAACACCCAGCGCAGGCCGTTCAGCGACCTCAACGTCCGCAAGGCGTTCGCGGCGGCGCTGGACCGGCGCGCGATGCAGCTGCAGCGCGGCGGCGTGCTCATCGGCGACGTCGCGTCGCACTTCCTGCCGCCGACGATCCCCGGCTTCCGGGAGGCAGGCGGCTTCGCCGGGACCGGCGTGGACTATCTGGCCAAGCCCGAGGGTGACCCGGCGGTGGCTGCGAGGTACATGCGCAGGGCTGGCTTTGCGAGCGGCAAGGCGAACGGCCCATCGGTCCTCGTGTTCGGCTCCAACGACTCCCCGGCGAAGGAGATCGCCGAGGTCATTCGCGACGCGCTGGACTCGCTCGGCTTCGACGTCACGCTCCGCCTGCTCGACCAGGCCACGCTGTACACGAAGTTCTGCAACGTCGAGTCGCAGCTCAGGAAGATCGACGTCTGCGGGAGCTTCGGCTGGCTGCCGGATTTCATCGATCCCTACGCGATGCTCAACTCGAACTTCAGCGGCAACGCGATCCTTCCGGTGAACAACACCAACGCCTCGCTCTTCGACGACCAGCAGGTCAACGCGGCGATCGAGAAGGGGGCGCTCATCAGCGACAAGGAGCAGCGCGCCAGGGCGTGGGGACAGATCGACAAGCAGCTCGTCGAGAAGGTGGCGGCGATCCCCTACTTGTGGGACAAGGTCGCCAACATCGTCTCGAAGGATGTCCACGGCGTCATCGCGCGGTGGAACGCATCCTGGGACCTCGCCTACATGTCGCTGAAGTAGTGGCGACGGTGGGGTGAACGAGACACCGCCGATCCCCCGCCCCGCGCGTCGGCGCGCCCGCACCGCTTCGATGGTCCGCTACATCATCCGCCGCATCATCGGGATGTTCGTCCTGCTTGCGCTCGTCAGCGCCGCGACGTTCGTCATGTTCTACGCGCTGCCGACGGCCGATCCGGCGGTACTGCGAGCGGGCCGCCAGGGCACGCCCGAGCTCATCGCCCAGATCCGCCGGTCGCTCGGGCTCGACGACCCGCTGTACGTCCAGTACTGGACGTACATGAAGGCCGTCGTCCTGCACTTCGACTTCGGCTTCAGCTACGAGACCAACGAGAGCGTCCGTGACGCGATCCTCTCGCGGCTGCCGGCCACGATCTCGCTGACGGCGGGTGCGCTCGTCGTCTGGCTCGCCGTCGCGCTGCCGGTCGGGACGATCTCCGCCATCAAGCGCCGTTCGCTGCTGGACCGCATAACGATGGGCGGCGCGCTGCTGGCGATCTCCGCGCCGGTCTACTGGCTCGGGCTCGTCGCGCTCTACCTCTTTGCGAAGGACGTCGGCACGTTCGAAATCTTCCAGGGCCCCAACACGTACGTCGGGATCACAAGGGACCCGAGCGGCTGGTTCGGCTCGCTGCTGCTGCCGTGGCTCGTGCTCGCGGCCGGGTTTGCCGCGTTCTACGCGCGGCTGCTGCGCTCGAACCTCGTCGAGGTCATGGGCGAGGACTACATCCGCACGGCACGCGCGAAGGGGTTGCCGGAGCGGCGCGTCATCTGGCACCACGGCGTACGCGCGGCGATCACGCCGATCGTGACCGTCCTGGGCCTCGACATCGGCATGCTGCTCGGCGGCGCCATCCTCACCGAGTCGGTCTTCAACATTCCCGGCGTCGGGCGCTACGCGTTCGACGCGATCGGGTCCGCCGACCTGCCGGCGATCCAGGGCACCGTCCTCTTCGCGGCGTTCTTCGTCATCGTCGCGAACCTCCTCGTCGACATCGCCTACGCGTTCGTCGATCCACGCGTGCGGTACTCCTAGTGGTCCACGAGACGACCGAGCCGCTGCTGCGTGTCGAGGACCTGCGCGTGCACTTCGACACGCCGGACGGCACGGTGCGGGCCGTCGACGGCATCTCCTACGAGCTGCGGCGCGGCCGCATGCTCGGCATCGTCGGCGAGTCGGGGTCGGGCAAGAGCGTCTCGAGCGAGGCGATCATGGGCCTCGCGGATCGCGAGCGCGCGCGCATCTCCGGCCGCGTGCTGTTCGGCGGGCGCGACCTGCTCGCGCTCGGCAAGGAGCAGATGCGGGCGGTCCGCGGCAACGAGATCGCGATGATCTTCCAGGATCCGCTGTCGGCGCTGCACCCGTTCTACCGCGTCGGCGATCAGCTTGCCGAGGCGATCCGCGCGCATCGCGACGTGTCCAAGGCGCACGCCCGCGACCGCACGCTCGAGTTGCTGGAGATGGTCGGCATCCCCGACGCCGGGCGCCGGATCGACAGCTACCCGCACGAGCTCTCAGGCGGGATGCGTCAGCGCGCGATGATTGCGATGGCGCTCGCCAACGAGCCGGCGCTGCTCATCGCAGACGAGCCCACGACGGCGCTCGACGTGACCGTCCAGGCGCAGATCCTCGACCTCATCGTGCGCCTCAAGGACGAGCTCGGGATGGCCGTCGTCCTCGTCACGCACGACCTCGGGATCGTTGCCGAGACCGCCGACGAGGTCGCCGTGATGTACGCCGGGCGGATCGTCGAGCGTGCGCCGACCGAGCGGATCTTCGCCGCTCCGGAGCACCCCTACACGTGGGGGCTGTTGGGCTCGATCCCGCGGCTGGACGCGCCGCGCGGCGAAGAGCTCGTGCCGATCCCCGGCCGCCCGCCGAGCCTCATCAGCCTGCCGGGCGGGTGCGCGTTCGCACCGCGCTGCCCCTACGCGCGGCCGCGCCATCGCGAGGTCGACCCGCTGTTGGAGCCTGTGCCCGACGCGGCCGGGCACGCGGTCGCCTGCCTGCTCGCACCGGCGCAGCGGCGGCGGCTGTGGGCTGCGCTGCGCGCCGGACGCTCGCCGCAGCAGGCGCGAGCAGCCGTTCTCGAGAGCAGGGACTCGTGATGGGCGACGCGCTCGTCGAGGTGCGCGACCTCGTCAAGCACTTCCCGTTCGCGCGCGGTGTCGTCGTGCGCCGGCAGGTGGGCGCCGTGCACGCCGTCGACGGCATCTCCTTCGACGTGCGCCGTGGCGAGACGCTCGGGATCGTCGGCGAGACCGGTTGCGGCAAGACGACGACGGCGCGGCTCATGCTCCGTCTCGTGGACCCGACGAGCGGCGCGATCGCATTCGACGGCGAGGACATCACGCGTGCCGGCAGGGGCCGCCTGAAGAGGCTGCGCCGGGACATGCAGATGATCTTCCAGGATCCGTACTCGTCGCTGAACCCGCGCCAGAGCGTCGGGTCGATCCTCGCCGAGCCGTTTGCGATCCACGGCCTCGAGCGGGGGGACGGCGAGCGCAAGCGGTCCGTGCAGGGTCTCATGGAGCAGGTCGGGCTGAACCCCGAGCACTACAACCGCTACCCGCACGAGTTCTCCGGTGGCCAGCGCCAGCGCATCGGCGTCGCACGCGCGATCGCGCTGCGCCCGAAGCTCGTCGTCGCCGACGAGCCGGTGTCGGCGCTCGACGTCTCGATCCAGGCGCAGATCCTCAACCTCCTGCTCGCGCTGCAGCGCGAGCTCGGGCTGACGATCGTCTTCATCGCCCACGACCTCTCGGTCGTGCGGCACATGTGCGACCGCATCGCGGTCATGTACCTCGGCAAGATCGTCGAGCTCGCGAGCGCCGACGAGCTGTACGCACGCCCGCAGCACCCCTACACGGCCGCGCTCCTGGCAGCCGTGCCGGTGCCCGATCCGGCCGCGAAGAAGCGGCAGCGCCAGATCCTGAGCGGCGACCTGCCGTCACCGATCGATCCACCGGCGGCGTGCCGCTTCCACACGCGCTGCCCGCGCGCCGTGCCGGGACACTGCGACGCGCAGGAGCCGCCGCTGGAGCCCAAGGACGGAGGCGGCAGCGCGGCCTGCCACTACCCGCTCGGAAGGCCGGACGGCTAAGGGCTCACGACTGAGCAATTGGTGGCTTCAGGTGGGCTCAGCGCCCGCCAACACTGGGGATCGACGCCTGCCACGCCGTCATTTGCCAAGTCGTGAGCCCTAAGTACACGCGTCCGCAGGTTCTGCGGGTTTTCCGGGCGCCCGATCCGTGCCTGGCCGTCAGATCGCGGCCGGGGATCCCGGAAACTCCACAGAACGAACTGCGTCATTGACGGGTTGGTGCGGCGTGGGGGGCACGGGCGGGGGCACCGGACCTTCCGGGGAGAGTTGCCCAAGCGTGTCGCCTTTTCCCCCTCCGCTGGACGTCTTCCTCGTGCGCAAGATCGTCGAGCTCGCGACCATCGTCGTGTGGCGACTTCTTCGGGTGGCCGGCCAAGAAATCGCCGGGCGACGGGCTCTACTCAGGGCCCGCAGCACCCATACACGCCCGTGACGTATCGGTCCTGGCGCGTGGCCGATGCGTCAGTTCTGCACGTTCCCACGGCAGCGCCGATCCTGCCCTCCTCAGCGACCGCACCGCGAGCGCGTCCGGACGCGGCACCGCCGGTGAGTTGCCCGTGGCGCCGATGCCGCCCGAGCAGAGACGCAGTGTCCCTCCGCGTGAAAGTGCAAGCCCGACGGCCCATGCCGATCTCCCCCTCCCGGCGCCCCGCAGCGCCGCTCCGGCGCGCGCGGACGTCACGTGCCGCCGAGGAAGATGTGGTCGGGGTGTGGGTGGCTGAGGAAGTCGTGGTGTGAGATTTCCCAGCCGTAGGCGCCGGCGTGGTGGAAGACGAGCATGTCGCCTGGGCGGGCGCGTGGCACGAGGATGTCGCGGGCGAGTACGTCCTTGGGTGAGCACAGCTCGCCGACGACGGTCACGGGCGCGTCGCGCAGTTCGGGGCGTGGGGCGCTGGAGTGCCAGCGGTCGATGGGCAGCACGGTGAACGGGTGGCTGTGCTGCCAGGACGCGGGGAGGCGGAAGTGGTGCGTGCCGCCGCGGACGAGGAGGTAGTTGACGCCGTGGTTGCGTTTGATGTCC
>JBPCJA010000208.1:0-18041 GCA_051005755.1 Solirubrobacteraceae bacterium | reverse complement strand
TACCGGCACGATCCAGATCGTAGCTCACCGTGTAACCACGGTTTCACAACAACGCGACGAGCATCTGGTGCCGCCTACTGGGACGAGCGCCTCGCCAGGAAGTGGGTCATGCTTAGCTTGGAGCCCGCAGCCCGGCGAGCGTGACCGTGACGAGACGGCGCACCGCCGCCTTGGACGGCAGGCTCCTGGCGGCCTCGAGCGCGTGGAGGCAGTACGTCGCGAGTTCCGTGGGCGCGATGTCGTCGCGGACGTCTCCCGTTGGCACGGATTCATCGAGTAGGTCGCGGACGAAGTCGCGGAGGTGCTGCTGCGCGTGCGCGACGTGTTCGCCTCGGTGCACGAGCGCCGCGAGCTCGGTGTGGTCGTGCTCGTGTCGGACGCGCTCGTGCTGGATCAGCGCGTAGGCCTCGAGAACAGCCGCGAGCCGCTCGCGGGGGTCGCCGGCTTGGTCGTCGAGCGCGGCGAGCTGCTCGAGGTGGGCGCTGACCTGTTGCTCGTGCCAGGCGAGCAGCATCGCGTCGACGTCCGGGAAGTACTTGTAGAGCGTCGCTCGTCCGATCCCGGTGCTCTCGGCGATCTGCGACATCGTCACCGACCGCAACCCGTGCTTGGCCACCAGCGCCGCGGTCGTGTCGAGGGTCGCGTCGCGGACGACGCGACGGTGGGCCTCGATCGTCTCGTCCCACAGCTTCGGCACGACCCTAGTATACGCGACGACGAGATTGCGACACGAAGCCTTGACAGCGACATATTGTCTCGTAAACTGCGCCTCCTGTGCACAAGCTCATGCACCGCTACCGCGCCCAGCTCGACCGATAAGAACCCGCCCATGGCTGACTCGCCCCCCAACCCCGGCGACGACACCGGCGCCGGGCCCGGCCGCCGATCGCCCCCCAGAACACCACGCTGGGTGAAGGTGTTCGCGGTCATCGCCCTCGTCCCAGTCGTGCTGGTTGTCCTCATGCTCCTCATCGACGGTGACAGCCACGGCCCCGGTCGCCACATGGGTGGCGACACGCCGCCCGCCAGCGCCACAGACGGCCGCACACCCCCCAAGGCGGGCCACCGATGACGATGACACCCCGCCTGCGCAAGCTCGCGCTCACCGCGCATGTCATCTCCTCGGTCGGCTGGCTCGGCGCCATCGCCGTCTACCTAGCCCTCGCCGTCGCCGCTCTGACCATCCAGGATGCTCAGAAGGTACGTGCCGCCTATCTCGCGATGGAGCTGACCGCCTGGACCGTCCTGGTCCCGCTGGCCTTCGCCTCGCTGCTCACCGGGCTCGTCCAGTCACTGGGCACCACCTGGGGCCTGTTTCGCCACTACTGGGTCCTGGCAAAACTCCTCATCACCGTTCTCGCCACCATCGTCTTGCTGCTCTACACGCAGACAATCAGCTACATAGCCGACGCAGCGACAGAGAGCACAGATCCAAGCCAGCTGCGAAATCCGAGCCCCGCCCTGCACTCCGGCGCCGCCCTGCTGCTGTTGCTCCTGGCCACGACGCTGGCGGTGTACAAGCCACGCGGCATGACCCCGTACGGATGGCGCAAGCAGCACGAACCGCATACGGTGTCGCAGCCATAGACACGGCGACTCCTCCCGCCCGCGGCGCAGCCCGCCGGCTCCTGCGCGACAACCCCGCGGACGAGGCGCCGATCTACGTCCCACCGCGAGGCCTCCCGCCGAGTGGTGGCTGCCGTAGGCGATCAACAATCAATCCAGCGAACAGGCGGCAAATGACGGTCGCGGCGCTCACGCTCAGCTTCTATGCGCCGAAGCAGCCGCAGCCGCCCGCGCCGCGCGCTCCGGAAGCCTCTGCGCGCATATCCCAGAAGGGCATTTTCTAGGACACGTAGACCGGCGAGATGGCCGCCAAATGCTGCATTCGCGGCCTCTAGAGCCGCGTGTTCTCGGGACGCTGGCGGCTGGCTACGAGAGATCGGGTGCTCTTGGCGCAACCGCATCCATCCCGTCCAATCACATGGTTTCTCGGGACGTGAGTTAGGCTAGACGACGGGGTGCGCTCACGCCGCTCCCCTGCCAAGCAGGGCGACCGGCACCGTGCGCAGCAGGATCCGGACGTTGAACCAGAACGACGGCCGCTGGGCGTACTCGATGTCGAGCGCGATCATCTCGTCGAACCCGAGCTGCGACCGGCCGCTGACCTGCCACAGGCCGGTGATCCCCGGTTTGACGGCGAAGCGGCCGAACGCGTGCGGCGGGTACTTCACGAGCTCGTAGTCCAGGCACGGGCGCGGCCCCACGAGCGACATGTTGCCGAGCAGGACGTTGATGAGCTGCGGCAGCTCGTCGAGGCTCGTCTTGCGCAGGGTCCGGCCGGCGCGCGTGACGCGCTCGTCCGCGACGAGCTTGAAGAGCGTCTCCTTGCGCTCGGCATCGCCAGCGATGAGGCTCTGCACATACGCGACGTGCTCGTCGTTGGGCGCGTTGAGGTGCATCGTGCGGAACTTGTTGACGATGAACGGCTCCATGTTGCGGCCGCGGCGCTCCTGGCGAAACAGCGCGGGCCCGTTGGAGTCGAGGCGGATCCAGAGCGCGACGAGTAGCAGCAGCGGCGACAGCAGCACGAGCGCCACCGTCGCGATCGCGATGTCGAGCGCGCGGCAGGCGATCGCCGTGGCGCGCGCCTGATCGGGGTAGTCGAGCTCGCGCGTGCCGGCATCGATCGCCTGCTCGTACGTGAGGGTCGTCGTTTCGCTCACGCCGGATAAACGGCGCGCGGGTGCGGGGCCTTGCGACCAGGAAAGGTATGAGCCTTTCTTGTCGTCGCGCGGCAGTCGGAGGGGTGCTCGACCGTTGATCGGGATGGAGATCGCCCGCGCCGTTGTCCTCGCCACGCCCGCCGCCGAAGATCCACCCTGGTCCAGCGTCGGCACAGGTCCCAAGCCGCTTGTGCCGGTTGCGACGAAGCCGATCCTCTTCCACACGCTCGACGCGTTGAGCGCGGCCGGCGTCGTGGAGGCCGCGCTGCTGACCGAGCCTCAGACGGCCGACATCTTCAGGGCCGCCGTCGGCGGCGGCGACCGCTGGGGCATGACGATCAGCTACGCCGAATGCGAAGCCGACACCGACGTCCGCCGCGCTCTGCGCATCGCAAGCGACTTCATCGACGGCGAGCCCGTCCTCGTCCAGCGTGCCGACGTCATCCTGCGCGAGCGCCTGCGCGAGCACATCGTCGGCTTCGCGCGCGAGGACCTCGACGCGCTGGCGCTCATGCTCCTGCGCGCGCACACGGCCGAGCCGTCGCCGCGCCTGGCCGGCGGCTACCTGCTCAGTCCCGCGGCCGTCTCGATCATGCTCGACGCCCCGGCCAGCCGGGACCCGCTCGCGCGCCTGCGCCGCCACGGCAGCCACGTTCGCGTGCTCGACGTCGCGGGCTGCCTGGCCTGTCACGGCGGCGAGTCCTCCCTGCTGGAGGCCAACCGCCACGCGCTGGCCTCGATCCATACGGAGCTCGACACGGCCACGCTCGACGGCTCCGAGATCCAGGGCCCGGTCGTCATCCATCCGAGCGCGACGCTGCACAACACGCTCGTCCGCGGCCCGGCCATCATCGGCCCGCGCTCGCGGCTCGTGGACTCCTACGTCGGCCCGTACACCTCGATCGGCGCCGACGTGCGGATCGAGGGCACCGAGATCGAGCACTCGATCGTCATGGACGCGGCGCAGCTGCTGTTCGTCGGCAGCCGCCTGGAGACGAGCATCATCGGTCGCGGCGCGCGCATCGTGCGCCATTTCGGCCTGCCCACCGCCGTGCGGGTGTCGATCGGCGACGGCGCGCAGGTGGCGCTGTCGTAGCGGGCGACGGGCTCGGGACGAGGGTGGATTGGCGTACGTGGTGGGATGCGACTTCGCGGCCCTGGCGGGGTGAGCGGGGTCACGAGCGAGGGCCGTGCACCGTGAGGTGGACGCCGGAAATGCGCTGGTCTGGCTTGCCGCCGCCACACCAGTGGTGACTTCTTGGCCGCCAGCCCGAGGAAGTCGCCAATCGATGAGGGCAGCCCCGCCGAATGGCGAAAGCGTCCGCAGCCGGTGAGCGACTTCGGCGTAGGAGTAATCGAGGTCGACACGGCGCTCGGTCAAGCAGCGCGACCACAGCGGGACGCTCTCATCGTCGGCCTGCACGGGGTTTCGTTCCTCCGAAACGATCGAAGACCCTTCGGGCCGATGCTAACCCCTGGCCGGCCAACCGCCACGCCCTGACCGCACATTGCCACAGTGCGCCACACTCCGCGCCTTTCACGACATGCATGCTTGGTCGGAGACTCGCCGTCATGGTCTTCGAGCAGCGCTACACATGGGGACGCGCCTACCGCGACGGGTCTCTTGTATGCGGAAGGGTGCACGTCACATTCCGCCGCGACGATCGGCTCGGCCTCGCTGCGCACGAACGCCGCTACGTCGTCGCACGGTTCCTCGATCGGCTGCATCCGACGCTGCGCTCCGAACTCGAGGAGTTGGCGCGCCGCCGTGGTGCGGCCGCCCGTCGCGCCGCCGAGCGCATGGAACCAATCGTGATCGTCGTCGACGATCCACGTCACGGGCGCGATCGGATCGTCGGTCGGCTTGAGCCACCGCAGCGACGCCGCGGCGATCTGCGCGATGTCGAGTTCGGACTGCGCGAGCCAACGTCGTGAGCGATCAGCCGACGCACCGCCTGGCCGGCGACGAGATCGCGGCGCTCACGTTCGCGGCGCGGCGTCAGCTCACACGCTGGGCCAACAAGCGGGAGATGCAACCACGCGAGCGGGCGCAGCGCACCGCGCTCATACGCGCCGTCCGCGTTCTGGAAGGTCGTGGACTCGAGCGGCGACGTTGCCGTCCGTGACCCCTTTCGTGTCACGACCGGCTGCTCGTCCAAGCAACGGAGGACGATGACAGTTCGGCGACTTCCGACCTCAGGCCACGCGGACTCGCACGTCCTACAGTCGCGCCGCCGCCTGGATGGCGAACGCGGTCGCCGTCGCGCACGGTGCGGAGATGCTCAGAACCTGGCGCCCCGCGAGGGGCAGATAGAGCATCGGACGCCCGTACGTGCCGCAATAGGCGGTCCGTCCCGAGATGTCCACCCGTCGCGTCTTGCGCAGCTGCCGGCGCAGCGTGGCGAAGTCCACGGTCTGCACCGCCAGGGTCACGTGCTGCTTGCCGGACGGGGTCTGGTAGATGCACGTCGGCCCCTGCGGGGCCTGCAGCGGCTCGTTGATCGCCGCGCCGATGATCGATCGCGCCTGGTGCTTCGTCACGAGCGAGCAGGGTCGCTGCGGGCTCGCGGGCAGTGTCTTCTGCTTACGCCGCGAGCGGCGGGGCGTCTCGCCGGAGCCTGCGCGCTTCGAGCTCGCGCCCGACGTGCCCTTCGTCGCGCTCGTGCTCCCCGCCGTCGAGGAGCCAGGCGGCCGGCCCGTCGACGCCTTCGCGGAGCGCGCGCCGGCCTCGTTTCTGGGCTTCGTCGGCGGCGTGCGCGTGGGCGACGGGTTGGGCACCGCGACGAGAGGGTTGGACTGGGTGCCGAGCGGCCCCTTCGTGTCGGAGTCGCCGCCGCAGGCTACGAGCACACCAGCCGCAACCGTGAGCGCGAGCGCGAGGATCGAGCGCATAGCTACGAACCCGCGGGGCCGAACAGCACGTCGACCCAGTAGTTGGTGGCGTTCCAGCTGTTGGTCGGGAACACGCTGCTCGGACCGTACGCGTAGATGCCGTTGCCGCCTAGCGAGCTGTCGCGCAGCCCGTGCAGCGGCGGGTTGTCGACGTTGGCGGCGCCAAACGCCGAGCTCGTCACCGAGTAGCGCCCGTTCGGCGCCAGGTAGCTCGCCACGTACGTCGTGTCGGCAGTGATGCTCACCGGCGCCGCGAACGTCAGGGTCTGCCAGCCGGACGCCGACTCACCGCTGAAGGTCCCCTGGCGGAGCAGCGTGCCATCGTTGGCCCAGAGGCTGCCGACGTGCGTGCCGGCGTTCGCCGACGCCTTGTAGAAGCGGATCCCGGTGATCGAGCCGGCGACGTCGCTCGTGAAGCGCACGCCGAGGTTCACCGAGCCGGTGTCGCCCGCGTCGAGGACGGTGGGCGTCGCGAGGTCGAAGATCGAGTTCCTCGGCTTGACCGCGTTGGACGCCGCCGACGGCGGGCTGTTGCCGACGCTGTTGGTGGCGCGCACGGTGAACGTGTACGTGGTGCCGTTCGTCAGCCCGGCGATCCGCGTGCTCGTGACCGCGCCGACGGTGGTCGGCGTCTGCGGGCTGCCATCGACGGACGGCGTGATCGTGTAGCCGGTGATCGTGCTGCCGCCGTCGTTGCCCGGCGCGGTCCAACTGACGTTCGCCGACTTCGCGTCGGCAACGGCTGTCACCCCGGTTGGCGCGGTCGGCACGCTCGAGCCGGTCGGCGTCACGGCGTTCGAGGCCGCCGAGCCAGGACTCGTCCCGCCGAGGTTGGTCGCCGTCACGGTGAACGTGTACGCCGTCCCGGGGGTGAGGTTCGTCACGGTCGTGCTCGTCGCCGGCGGCGAGCCGCTGATCGTCTTGGGCGTCTGCGCGACGCCGTTGATACGCGGCGTCACGGTGTAGCTCGCGGGCGCACCGCCGGTCGAAGGCGCCGTCCACGAGACGCTCGCCGAGGCCTGCCCGGCCGTGGCGGTCGCGTTTGTCGGCGTGCCGGGTGAGCCCACCTGGGCGAACATCGGGTCGACCCAGTAGTTGGTGGCGTTGTGGCTGCCGTTCGGGAATCCGCTCGAGCCGCCGTAGGCGAAGACGCCGTTCGGGCTCGTCGAGTCGGAGAGAGCGCTGAGCGGGCCATTCGTGACGCTTGACGAGAGCCCGCCGCTCGAGACCGAATAGTGCCCGCTGGGTGCGAAGTACGACGCGACGTACGTCGTGCCCGCCGTGACCGGAACCGGGCTTGCGAAGACAACGGTCTGCCAGCCGGTCGCCGTCTCGTTCGCGAACGTCGCCTGCGCGAGGCGCGTGCCGGCGGTCGTCCAGAGGCTGCCGATGTGCGTCCCGGTGTTGAGCGCAGACTTGTAGAAGCGCACGCCCGTGATCGACCCATCCGCGTTCGGACTGAACTTCACGCCGAGCTCGACGGAGCCCGGATCGCCGCCGTCGACGACGGACGGCGTGCCGAATTCGAAGATCGTGTAGCGCGGCGTGACGGCGCTCGACGGCGCCGACGGCGGGCTGTTGCCGACGCCGTTGGTGGCGCGCACGGTGAACGTGTACGTCGTGCCGTTCGTCAGCCCGGTGATGGTGGCGCTCGTCGCTGACGCGCCGGCCTGGACCGGTGTCTGCGCGGTCGCGCCGATGTACGGCGTGATCGTGTAGCCGGTGATCGGGCTGTCGCCGTCGCCGCTCGGCGTCGTCCAGTCGACCCTCACCGAGGACGTCGCCGGCCGCGCCTCGACGCCCGTCGGCGGGGTCGGGACCACGGCGGTCTGCGGCGTCACCGCATTGGACGGCGCGGACGGCGGACCTGTGCCGTTGCCATTGGCCGCCGCGACCGTGAACGTGTACGTCGTCCCGGTCGTCAGGCCGGTCACGGTCGTGCTCGTCGGCAGCGGCGAGCCGGTCACGGTCTTGGATGCCTGCGCGACGCCGTTGATGCGCGGCGTGACGACGTAGGACGTCACGGGCCCGCCGCTCGACGGCGCCGTCCAGGAGACCGTCGCCGACGTCCGTCCCGCCTGGGCGGCGCTGGCTGCGGTCACCTGACCGGGCACCGGCAGGGCGAACATCACGTCGACCCAGTAGTTGGCAGCGTTGAATGTGTTCGACGGGTACGAGCTCGTCGCGCCGTACATGTACACGCCGTTGGGGCTCGTGGTGTTCGACAGGGCGCGCAGCGGGGCATTGTTGACGCCAGCGGACTCGAACGCCCGGCTCGTGCCCGAGTAGTGCCCGTTCGGGGCGTGGTAGGAGGCGACGTACGTCGTGCCGGCGGTGACGTTGACCGGCGTCGCGAACGTAGCGGTCTGCCAGCCGGAGTCCGACTCGTTCGTGAACGTCGCCTGCGCGAGGCGCGTGCCGGCGGTCGTCCACACGCTGCCCGTGTGCGTGCCGGTGTTCGCTGCGGCCTTGTAGAAGCGGATGCCGGTGATCGAGCCGTTGAGGTCGGAGGTGAACTTCACCCCGAGCTTGACCGGGTTGGGGTCGCCGCCGTCCGCCGTCGCGGGTGCCGTGAAGTCGAAGATCGTCGCCTGCGGCGTGACGGCGCCCGACGGTGCCGACGTGGGGCTGTTGCCGACGCCGTTGGTGGCGCGCACGGTGAACGTGTACGCGGTGCCGTTCGTGAGGCCGCTGATGGTGGCGCTCGTCGCCGACGGGGTGGCCTGGACCGGTGTCTGCGCGGTCGCGCCGATGTACGGCGTGATCGTGTAGCCGGTGATCGCGCTGTCGCCGTCGCTGCTCGGCCTGGTCCAGGTCACCTGGGCGGACTGCGACGCGGCGCGGGCGACGACGCCCGTCGGCACCGACGGCACGACCGCGTTCAGTGGCGTCACCGCGTTGGACGGTGCCGAGGCGGGTCCGTTGCCGGTCGGGTTGGCCGCCGTCACGCGGAAGGTATAGGTCGTGCCGTTCGTCAGTCCCGTCACGGTGGTGGTCGTCAGCGGCGGCGAGCCAGTCACGGTCTTCGGTGTCTGGGCCACACCGTTGATGTGGGGCGTGACGATGTAGCTCGAGGGCGCGCCGCCGGTCGAGGGCGCCGTCCAGCTGACGTTCGCCGACGTCGTGCCGCCGGCCGTCGCGGTGACGTTCGTCACTGCTCCCGGCGCCGCGATCGGGCTGAACAGCACGTCCACCCAGTAATTGCTGGCGCCGAAGGAGTTGACCGGGAAGGTGCTCGACGTGTTGTAGGAGTACACGCCGTTGCGGGTCGCTCCCGTGTCGCGGAGCGCGTGCAGGGGCGGCGACGACTGGGTGCCACCGCCCTGCGGGCCTGGCGCTGGATTCGGTCGCAGGTAGTCCTTGCTGCCCGCATACCGGCCGTTGGGTGCGAAGTACGACGCGACGTACGTGGTGTCGGGCTGGATCTCGACTGGCTGGCTGAAGGTCACCGTCTGCCAGCCCGACGCCGTCTCGTTCGTGAACGTCGCCTGCGCGAGGCGCGTGCCGCCCTCCGTCCACAGGCTGCCCGAATGCGTGCCGGTGTTCGCCGCCGACTTGTAGAAGCGGATGCCGGAGATGGTGCCGTAGCGCTCCGAGCGGAACTTCATGCCGACCTCGATCGAGTTCGCATCTCCGGAGTCGGGGTTGGGCACGGAGAAGTTCGGCCCCCAGATCGAGCAGGGGCAGGTGACGCTCACCGACGCCCCTGCGCCCGGCGTCTCGAGGTTTCCGGTGTCGTCGACCGCGCGCGTCTTCAGGGTGGTGGTTGGGCCGCCGTGGGCAATCCAGGTGTAGGTCCAGTTCGACGTGCCGCTCGTCACCGGGTGCCAGGTGCCGCCGTTGTCGGTCGAGATCTCGACGCCTGCCACGACGCCGCCACCGCCGTCGGACGCGCTGCCGGCGATCGTCACGACGGCGCCGTCGTTCACGGTCCCCGGCGGGTTGGTGATCGTGGATGTCGGTTTGACCGTGTCGGTCGACTTGGTCGCGCCGACGACCCCGGTTATGAGGTTGCCGGGCTGGACCCCCATGTCGGCGAAGAGGTTGACCGTCGCCTGCTGCATGTTGCGGTCGGGCGCGACATCCAGGGGGTTGGCGCTGTCCAGGCCCCACGACCACTGGACCGTGCCCGCGCCGAAGACCAGGGCGCCGCTGGCCGCGCGATAGGTGGTGAGGTTGTGTGTCACCGTGGCGTTGTTATCGACGAAGCTGCCGTAGTCGATGAAGGATTGGGTGCCGCTGACCGTGGTCGACGACAGGCGGAACTGTCCCGCGGGGCGGTAGCCGTTGTCGACGTCCTCATCCCACTCGTAACCCAGCGTCGACTGGCCCAGTCGAAGGCTCTGGCCCGCCGCCAGCGACGCGACGGCCGTGTTGCGCCACATCCGCAGGTTCTTGTACTGCGCCGGGACCATGAGGTCCGACGTGCCGGCGTTGACGCGGAACGACTGGCCGGTGAGGTTGTTCTCCGGGATCGGCCTGGTCTCGGGGGTCGTAAAGCGCGGGTCGTGCCAGGTGCCGGTCCACTCGACCGGGTCCTGCTGACTTGCGAAGTGCGTGTCCTTGTATGAGACGAGCGTGCGGTTCGGGGTGCTCGTACCGGCGGCGCTGGGCTCGTACCGCGTCTTCCAGAACACCTCGTTGCCACTGAAGAACGCGAGGTTGACGCCCGCGTCGCGGGCTCCTTGGACATTGTTGCGCTGATTCTGGGACCAGTACTCGTCGTGGCCGCTGGAGACGAACAGCTTGTGGTTGCGGATCAGCGGGCCGCGCGTCTCGGTGTCGATCTGGCTCGTGTAGGAGACGTTGTAGCCCATGCGCTCCAGGAAGCGGATCATCGGGTACTCGGCGCTCATCAGCCACGACGCGGTGGAGGTCGTCTGGAACGGTCGGTTGTAGGAGACCTTGTAGGCGGCCTTGTACGAGTCCGGCTCGCCGGGCGGGCAGACCTCGCATCCGTACATGCTGTTGCCGCCGTAGGCGTTGTAGGCCTGCCACGTCGAGTCGGAGGTCTGAAGCTGGATCGGGGCGGTGCTGGCGTCATCGCGCACGACGAACACGATGTGGCTGCTGCCGCCGGTGTCGCTGCGGCGCAGCAGGGCGATGTACACGCCGGAGACCGCGGTGGACGGCACCGTCCACGTCCTCGACACCGACCAGTTGCCGCAGTCGATCAGGCCTGTGGCGGAGAACGTCTGGCACGCGGGCTGCACCGATGTACCTGTTGGCGCGAGGTTCGATGCGATGCGCCGCGCGCCGTTGCCGCCGTAGTAGCCCAACCGCAGGATGTCGATCGTGTAGTTCGGGGTCGCGGACTTGATCTTGAACGAGACCGTCTCGCCCTTGTTGACGCTCATCGACGTCGCGAAGCCTTGGATCGACTCGTCGCCCCAGCCGTCGATCGTCCAGGTGCTGGGGTCCGCTCCCGTCAGGGTGTTCTCGCAGGCGATCGGATTCGTGACCGGCGGATCGCAGGCCGCCGCCTGCGATGCCGCGGGAAGCGCTGCGATGAACAGCAGCGCGAAGACCAGGACGAGCCCAGCGAGGGGGAGCCGGCAAGTCACTCGTGAGCTCATCGGGCACCTCGCGTACGGTCGGCGGACGGCGCTCGGACGTGCACGGCCAAGAGGGCCATGCGAGTTGCGGCGACGATCTCGGGCGCCGCAAGGCTGCAACCGTCCATGGGTGCGCACGGGCATACTGCACGACCAACGCGTGAGAACCCGCAGGCCTTGCGGACGAGAAACGGCGGAATTTATGGCCGTTTTCGGGGCGTCCGGTGCTCAGGCGGCCTGTGCGACCGCGTGCGTCGCGACGCGCTCGAGCACGTAATCCTGCTGCTCCTCGGTCATATCCGGGAAGAGCGGCAGGATGATGACGTCGCGGGCGGCCGCCTCGGAGTGGGGCAGGCGGACGGTCGCGTCAGCGTAGGCCGGCTCCTCGTGGATCGTCATGACGCCGCGGCGGGTCGGGATGCCGTCGTGCAGCAGGCGTCGCATGAGGTCCGTGCGACCGATCGGCAAGCGGGCGTTGACGCGCACGCAGTAGGACTGCCATGTGCGCACGGCATAGTCGGGCTCGACCGGAGCCTCGAGCGACGGGATGTGCGTGATCGCGGCGCTGTAGCGCTCGGCGAGCTCGCGGCGGCGTTGCAGGATCCAGTCCAGGGACTCCAGCTGGCAGAGCCCCAGCTGGGCCTGCATGTCCGTCATGCGCGAGTTCCAGCCGCGCTCGGGATAGCTCTCTATGACCACGTCCTTTGCGGAGTGGCGGGCGAGATCCGAGACGTCCATCGCGTGCGCGCGCAGCTTGCGCAGCCGGTCGGCGACCTGGGGATCGTTGAGCGTGATCATGCCGCCCTCGCCCGTCGTGATGACCTTGCGCGGGTGCAGCGAGAAGCAGGCCAGCGGGCCCATCGAGCCGATCTGGCGGCCCTTGTACGTCGCGCCGATCGCACACGCGGCGTCCTCGACGATCTCGATCCCGTAGCGCGCGCCGAGGTCGAGGAAACGGTCCATGTCAGCGGGCAGCCCGACCTGGTGGACGGGCATGATGACCTTCGTGCGCTCGGTGATCGCGCGCTCGGCCGCGTCCGGGTCGAGGTTGTACGTGTCGGGATCGATGTCGGCGAAGACCGGCGTCGCGCCGCACTGCCAGACGGAGTTCGCCGTCGCGATGAAGCTCAGCGACGGGACGATGACCTCGTCGCCGGGGCCGACGCCCATGACGTACAGCGCGAGCTGCAGCGCCGTCGTGCAGCTCGTCGTCGCGACCGCCTCGGCGGCGCCGACGCGGGCCGCGAAGGCCTCCTCGAAGGCCCGGACCTTGGGGCCCTGGGAGACCCAGCCCGAGGCGATGACCTCGGCCACCAGCGCGCCCTCCCTGCCCGTCAGGTGCGGCTTGGCGAACGGGACCTGCATGGCTAGGCCGCCAGCGCGGATGAGGCGGCGCGCTCGGCGCGCTCGGCGCGCCACCAGGCGACGAGCCGGCGCAGGCCGTCCTCGAGCCCGATCTCGGCTTCGAAGCCCAGCCGCTTGCGGGCGAGCGTCGTGTCGGCAAGACGCCGCGGCACCTTGTTGACCCCGCGCTCTGGCCCGAACTCGATCTCGAGATCCTCACGCTCCATGACCTTCAGCAGCATGCGCGCGAGCTCCAGCAGGCTCGTCTCGGTGCCGCTCGCGATGTTGAAGACCTCGTCGCAGAGGTCGACCTGGGCAGCAAGCAGCGTTGCGCGCGCGACGTCGTCGATGTTGACGAAATCCATCGTCTGTGATCCGTCCCCGAGGATCAGCGGCGGCGTGCCGGACTCGATGCGCTCCATCCAGCGCACCAGCACCTCGGTGTAGACGCCGTGGATGTCCATCCGCTTCCCGTAGACGTTGAAGTAGCGCAGGGCGATGTAGTCCAGCCCGCTCATCGAGTGCATGCTGCGCAGGAGCCCCTCGAGGAAGACCTTCGCGGCGCCGTAGAGCGTGTCGTTGGCGTACGGGTGGTGCGCCTCGGTCGTCGGGAAGTCGACGGCGAGGCCGTAGGCGGACGCGGACGAGGCGGCGACCACCTTGCGCACGCCCGCCTCGATGGCGACCTCGAGCACGTTGTACGAGCCGTCGACCATGACCTCCAGCGCCGCGCGCGGCTCGACGGCGCACTGCGTGATCCGCAGCGCCGCCATGTGAAAGACGACGTCGATGCCCTGCATGAGCCGTGCGACCTGGGCGCGGTCGCGGATGTCGCCCTCGACGAGGTCGACGTTGCCGTGCTCGATCGCCCAGGCGAGGTTCTCGCGACGACCGCGGACGAAGTTGTCGAGCACGACGATCTCGCTTGCACCCGCGCGGACGACCTGGTCGGCGAGGTTGGAGCCAACGGCGCCCGCGCCGCCGGTGATGAGTACGCGCTCACCGCGCAGGGAGTGGGTCATGGGGAGTTAACGGGGCAGGCGCGAGGGTTCTTTCGCGGCCGGCGGAGAACCCGACCGTCAGGCCCGTGGGCCGGCGCCGTGTCGCCGGGTCGTAGACCTGCGCGGCCCGCTTGCCGTTCGGGCGCTGTAGACGCTCATGGCTCCGGCCCCGTTCGCTGCTCTCGTTCTGCCCCGGCGGTGGTGGTGAGGCCTTCGACGTAGGCGCAGGCGTCGTGGAGGGTGGCGTGGTCGCCGTCGTGCATGTTCCAGCCCGAGCCGCTGGAGCGGCGCTCGGCGACCAACCAGCGGTGCCGTAGCTCGGTGGTCAGCCGCCACGGGTTGGAGATCCGCCAGCGGCCGTCGGCGGACTCGAAGAGCCCACGCTCGATCTTGCGCCAGTCGCCGAGCGTCATCGGTCCCCCTCGCCGCCGCGGGCTCGCAGCTCGCACCCATGCGCCAGCGCCTTGTCCTGGAGAACCTGAACGGCGCGCTTGAGCGCAGCGCGCTGGGCGCGCTGATGCGCACTCAGCTCGGGCTTGCTCGCCCACCGCGACAGCTGGCGGTGCGCAGCGAACTTCAGCGCCACGATCTCCTCGCCGGAGAGGCGTGCCGACGGATCCGCGCTCATCGCGTCGACTCCAGCCTGCGCAAGGCGAACTCGATCTCACGCAGCAGGCCGTGATGCGCCTGCGGCGGCTCGACTCGGCCGAGGATGCGCTGGCGCTCGCCGTGGGGGTCGTCGACCACGATCTCGATCGGATCGATGCGCTCAGCGGCCCGGGCAGCGGCAGCCCCACGACGACGCAGAAGCTGCGTCAGCTCGAAGCGCAGGCCGTCGTCAAGCGGCTCGTGAAAGCACACGCGCACGAGGCGACGCTCCTGCTGGGTCAGCCCTAGCCGCTCGTCGTCGCTGATCGTGACCTGCACCCACCCGCAGACCAGCCGTCCTGCGCGATAGGCCCGCCCCAGACGGCAACGCTGCTTCGCCGCATCGCGGTTGCTACCAGCGATAAGAGACAGGCTGCCCACATCAATCGGAAAACGCACGTCCCACTCCTGTCTAGTCAGCTTAGGAATCAATCTAGGCTGATCCTAAGGCTGCCTAGCACGATCGTCAAGACCATGCTGTCTAACCGACGTCACATCTTCCTAGGCAGCTAGCCTGAACCCATGCAGCCCATCGACCCCACGGACAAGCGCCGGCCGAACATCCAGATCGCTGCTTCAATCCGCGCAGCGATCCTCAACGGTGAGCTCAAGCCTGGATCGCAGCTACCGCCAGGGCACGCGCTGGCCAAGTTCTTCGGCGTATCGCGAATGACCGTTCAGGCCGCTGTGCGCACGCTCGCGGACGAGGGCTTCCTGCGCAGCCGCACCGGGAGCGGCGTCTTCGTGCGCGATCAGGCCCGCCTTCCCGACCCGAGCCATGACGACCATCCTTTGGCCGGCGCGGCAGCATTTCTGTTTGAGATGGGCCATCTCAAACGGCTCGCTCGCGCCGGCTGGCTCCTGCTCGGAGTACCGCAGCCCGAGAGCGTGGCCGACCACACGTTCCGCGTCGGCATCGTCGGCATCGCCCTCGCCGCGATGGAGGGCGCTGACATCGGACGCACCGCATCCCTGTGCCTCCTGCATGACTCGCCGGAGTCCAGGATCGGCGACGTCCCCTCAGTCGGGCGCGCCTACGTCAGCACCGCGAGCCCCGAAGCCGTCGCCGCCCACCAGACATCCAGGATGCCGCCCGCGCTCGCCGAGGTGTTTCAGGGCCTCGTCGCCGAGTACGAGGCCGCCGTGACCATCGAATCTCAGGTCGCTCACGACGCCGACAAGGTGGAGACACTGCTGCAAGCCGTCGAATACCAGGCCCAGGGCCACGACACCACCGGATGGCGCGAGTCCTCCACTACTGCCTTACGGACCAGCTCCGCTAAGGAACTTGCCCATGCGATCAGCTCCGCGGACCCCCACGAGTGGTGGTCCGCATTCGCCGCCTCCTACCGCGAGTTGCGCGCAACCTCGCGCGGGTCCAAGTCGAGCTAGCGTCCCTCTACCAGCACGACAGCTAGCGCTAGCGTCACCAGCACGACAGCTAGTGTTGGCGAGCAAGTTCCACTCATCGGACCCCGCGGAGGATCGTGGAAAGCATGACGGCGATGAGCTCCCATCGAGAGGCGGCTCAGACGGTTAGTAGTGCTTTAGTAGGTGTGTGCAGGAGGGGTTGGGTGTGGTGGCGAATGTGGTGGCATGGTCACTGTTATGGAGGGAGAGGATGCGCCTGCGGGTGTGGTCGGCGTCGCGCCGGCGGTCAGGGAGCGCTTGGAGTCGTTTAGGGCTCACGACTTGGCAAATGACCGCGTGGCAGGCGTCGATCCCCAGTGTTGGCGGGCGCTGAGCCCACCTGAAGCCACCAATTGCTCAGTCGTGAGCCCTTATGACCGAGGTCGCGGCGGGGTTGGGTCGTTCGGAGCAGCCGTCGTTGCGCGGGGTTGTATGCGCGTGGGTTGTTGGAGGCTGGGGCGCGCAAGTCGCTTGAGCCGCTTGTCGCACGATTGGGCGGGGACGGCGATTATGAGGCGTTGTAGCACTTCTTGGCTGACAGCCCGTGGGATCCGGGCGTGGTTCAGCGGGCGGTCGCCGAGCGCGTCGCGCCGCAGATTGGTGTTGAGGCGTGGGTGATCGATGACACCGGGTTCCCGAAGGACGGCACGCACTCGCCGGGGGTCAAGCGTCAGTACTCGGGGACGCTTGGGAAGATCGGCAATTGTCAGATCGCGGTGTCGGTGCACGCGGTCTCACAGCGCGGCACGCTGCCGTTGGACTGGGCGCTGTATCTGCCCGAGGAGTGGTGTAAGGACGCCGAGCGGCGGCGCAAGGCCAAGATCCCCGAGGACGTGGCCTTTCAGACCAAGCCGCAACTGGCCGCCGGGCTGATCGAGCGCGCCGCGACCTGGAAGGTCCCGCGCGGCCCGGTGCTCGGCGACGAGGCCTACGGCAACAACTGCCAGCTGCGCGCGCGCCTGCACGATGCCGACATCGAGTACGTGCTGAGCGTCAACGCCGACGCGCTCGTCTATGACGCCGACACCGTCTTTGCGGTGCCGGAGCGGCGGCCCGGCTCGCGTGGCCCGGCGCCCAGCGCGCTGGTCGCCGACCGCAGGCCGCGCCAGGTCGCCGACCTGGCCGCGTCACTGCACGACACCGACTTTCAGACGCTCGTCTACCGCACCCGCGACGGGCAGGACATCAGCTCGCGCTTTGCGCTGCTGCGCGTGATCTGCGCGCACCCCTTCGACCGCGACCGCCAAGCGCCGCGCGAGGAGTGGCTGATCATCGAGTGGCCCGAAGGCGCCGAGCAGCCCAGCGACTACTGGATCAGCAACCTGCCCCCGGACACCCCGCCCGAGCGTCTCGCCAGGCTGGCCCGGCTGCGCTGGATGATCGAGCTTGACTACCGCCAGCTCAAGGGCGAGCTCGGCCTCGACCACTACGAAGGCCGCAGCTACCCCGGCTTTCACCACCACTGCGCGATCGTCACCGCCGCCCACGGCTTTTTGGGCGCTTGTGCTCTTCCCGTGGGTCGGGTGAACGCCGGATACAGCCCAGATCGCCCGTCGGTGCTGGCATTCGCACCGCATACGACGGTTTCAGACGTGTGCGCGAAGAACACGCTTCGTAGCTCCGCTTCTCAGCGCCGTCAAGGGCGCCGCTGCGCGGCTCGCTGCGCTCGGCCTTGGCGGGCCGCCCTGGACCGCGCTGCTTCGCTTCGCTGGATGGCGATCGAGGTTGCGCGGACGCGCAACCCGCCTGATAGCAGGCATTTCCTCGTGACCGAGGTGCTCGTCTCGGTGCCTCATGAAGATCGCCCGTCGAGCAACCACGTCCGCCGCGGACGACCGTAGTCCGGGCTTCACAGGACATCTCACCCGACCCACGGGAACGTCAGGAGACCCGGCTTTTTGACGCTGGAGCGACAGAACCCAAATCACCAGCGGCCGGCCTGACCCTCCCTCAGGCAGTCCGACTGCTCCAGCCACTACTGCGCTGCTGGACCGGCCGCTGCACCACCTGCCACCAATCGATCGACCTCACCGACCTACCACTCCACCCACCCCAACGCGAGTGACCCACCTACCAAAGTACTATTAGCGCGTTGTCTTCGGTCGTCAGATTGCGTTCAGTGTTGGACAGCGCGCGTCATCACACGAGGTCACCGAGCGGACGTCCGCCTCCATTCGCTTCCTGCCGCCGTGTGGCTGTCCTTCGGGATCCCGCGCTACGTGCGCCAGTCCACCCTCGGAATGGCGTATTGCCATTCGGTGGCCCTCGGACCACGGGCGCAGATCGGCGTCGCGTCAGAGGTATTACGGCGCGCGGCAAATATCGCGGTGTAACACGGTGTTAACAGTATGCCTTGGCGTGGCCGGTATCATGGCGGTGTGAGTGAGTCTGGTGATGGGCGCAACTTGTCGGGCTCGGCGCAGGCGGTGCTGCGCCAGCGTGGCGCACGGCTGCTGATGGCCGGG
>JBPCJA010000207.1:0-5487 GCA_051005755.1 Solirubrobacteraceae bacterium | reverse complement strand
TTTGGTGCCGGCGCCGGGTCCGTAGCCCTGCACTTTGGTGCGGCCTTGCGCGACGTGCCCTAGCGATCGCCGTAGCTCGCTCACCTTCACCGATAGCGCCGCGGTGGTCGCGGCCTGCAGGTCGGCGGCGCGCGCCAGCGCCGCACGTGCCGCGCCGGCCGGCGCGCCGTCAGGCAGTGCCGCCAGCATCGCCCGCCGCGCGGCATCGACGGCTGCCAGCTCCTCCCACTCGCCGGCGACGACGAGCGCGTGCTCGCGCTCGGCGAGCCCCACCAGTGCCACATACGGATCGCTCATCGCGAGTGCCCACCTTCCGGCTCCACGCTGACCGCGGTCGAGCAATGGCTCGACGTCACGCCGTGGCGACCGGCTCGGCGGGCGCAGCGGCGGCGGCCTGTGCCCAGGCGTCGCGCAGCTGACGCATGAGCGCCTGGACCTGCTCGAGCTTGGAGGGATCGCGCTCGCACAGGCCGTCGGCGAGATGACGGCGGCAGAAGACGTAGATGCCGCTCAGTCGCTCGGCTACGACGCCGGCCGACAGGTCCAGCGTGCACTGCAGCTCGTCGATGATCGCCATCGCGCGTCCGAGGCGCTCACCGGCCTCAGCGGTCTGGCCTTCGCGCATGGCCGCCACGGCCTGCAGGAGGAATCGGTGGGCGCCGTCGTACAGCATGACGACGAGCTGCTCGGGCGGCGCGGTGAGGATCGCGCTCTCGCGGTACGAGGCGTGGGAAGCGGAGGCGTAGGTCATGGCCCTCTCGGTCGTCGGCCGTCGCGCGCGGCGCCGGCGGTTGCTCTGATAGCCGGGTCATCGGCCGCGAGCGCCGCGGGTTGAGGTCTACAACGAGCCGAGCTGCGAGGCGAGCTGCGCCTGCGCCGACTGGCTGGCGGCGAGCGCCGCCTCCATGGCCGTGAACTTCGCGCGCAGGCGCGTCTCGCGGGTGGCGAGGCGCACGTCGGTCGCCGTCATCGCGTCCGCGAGCCGCCTACGCGTGGCCTCGACGCTGCTCAGGCGCTCGTCGACGCGCGCGCCGGCGACCGGTGCGACGACGGCCGAGATGCGCTCGCCGAGCCCCTCGAGGCGCGTGCGCAGAGCAGCCGGATCGCCGGCGAGGGCGCTGGCGAGCTTCGTCTCGTCGAGCTTCAGGCGCCCGGCGACGGCGTCGGCCGAAAATGTGGCGCTGCCGCTCGAGGCGCCGGTCGAGATGCCGAGGTCGGCGAGGTCCCCGATCCCCGTTCGCATCGCTGACAGCACGCCGGTGAGCATCGAGTCTCCGGAGAACAGGCCCTTGGCGGCATCGGCGTTCGTCCTGGCGCCGGCGACGCGCTTCTCGGCGAGCTTGCCGCGGATGAAGTCGACCGTGCTGTTGTAGGCGGTGACGAACGCTTGGACCTTGGCCTTCACGCCGTCGGTGTCGGGGCCCGGATCGGTGACGGCGACCGTGACCGGCGCCGTGGTCGTCGCCTTCAGCGTCAGCTCGACGCCGAGGATCGCGTCCGTGATGACGTTCGAGGCCGTGGTGCGCGGGACCATCGATGCGGAGGTGCGCGCAATTCCGTCGATCGTGTACGCCGCGTCGGCGCCCGCGCGCGCGAAGGCGGCGTCCTCGCCCAGCAGCGGGGTCGGCTCGAGGAGCGTGAAGTCGCCGGCCACGCCGCTCGTCTTGCTCGTGAGCACGAGCTTTCCGCCGGCGACGACCGCCGTGACCGGTGCGTCGTCGTCCGCGTTGAACAGCGACGCGACGGTTGCCGCGGTGCTGTTGGCGGCGACGTTGAGCGTGAATGCGCCGATCTTGATGGTCTGCGCAGACGCGCTCGTCGTGTAATCGAAGGCGCGCTGGCTGGTCACCTCGAGCTTGCTGACCTCGAGCAGGCGCGTCCCGGGCGCCGCGGAGCCCGTGGCGCGGACGGCGATCCGCGTCGCATCGCTCGAGCTTGTCTGCTGCACGTCGGCCCAGGTCGTCGTGCTGCGCAGCGCGGAGGCCGCGTCGCGCACGGCCCCGAGCTTCGTCGACAGCTCCTTCAGCGCCGTCTGGCGCGCCTGTGCCTGCGTATCGGCGAGCGCCATGCGCGTGCGCGGCTGGCGCTCGACGCTCATGAGCTGGGCGATGATCGTCTCGGTGTCCAGCCCGGACGAGAGGCCGCTGAGAGACAGCGGGCTCATCGGCCACCTCCGGGTAGGTGTGCGCCGCTCGCGATGTCCAGGACGCGCGACGCCGTCAGCGGCGCGAGGACCTGGCCGCCGTCGACGTCGCACAGCAGCGCGCTCACACGCTCGCGATCCGGGACAAGCGAGAAGCGCAGCTCGAGGCCGGCCTCGGAGAGCTGGCGGGCGACCGCGCCGGCGACGCGCGTCGCGAAGAGTGCCTCAGGGGGCGGCGCGCCGGCAGGCTCTGCCTGCGGCTGTCCGCCGAACATGGGCGACAACAGGGCGTCGGTGTGCATCTCGTTCCTCCTGGATGGTCTCCGCCGCCTCATCCATGAGCCGACGGTGCTGCTTGGCCACCGTGGTCGGCCACGCCGGCGAGATCTTTAGTTGCAGCCGCGATTTGACGACCTCGTCCCTCGCCCGAGGCGAACCGCGCGCGCGACGGTTGGAGCACTGGGGTAGAAAAGTAGTGTCATGCGTCGGCGGCCGGAAGGCGTGGCCGTCCGCCGGTGTTCGTGCATCGTGCATGTCCGACCTGTGGAAGGCAGCAAGTCGTCGCGCGTGGCGTATCTCGTCGCTGCGCTGACCCTCGTGACGCTCGCGCTCGGGGGCCCGGCGGCAGCGGATTCGGCCGCCGCCAGCCTGTGGAACGACGAGACGATGCCGGCGACCGCCGCGGCGAGCGATGCCATGGCCGTCGAGCTTGGCGTGAAGTTCCGTCCGGACGTCAACGGGAAGATCACGGGGCTGCGGTTCTACAAGGGCGTCACGAACACGGGCACGCACGTGGGTCACCTGTGGACCGCGGGCGGGACGCAGCTTGCGTCGGTGACGTTCAGCGCAGAGACCGCTTCGGGGTGGCAGCAGGCGAACCTGGCGTCCCCCGTCGACGTGACCGCGGGCACGACGTACGTCGCTTCCTACCACGCGCCGCAGGGCAACTACTCATTCGACCCCAACTACTTCTCCACGGCGTTCGTCAACGGCCCGTTGCGTGCGCTGTCGTCCAGCGAGGGCGGCGGCAACGGGGTGTTCGCCTACGGCCCGAGCGCCTTCCCGACGACATCAGGCGACGGAGCGAACTACTGGGTCGACGTCGTGTTCGACGACGGCCGGCCGCCGGACACGACGGCGCCGAGCGTGGCGTCGGTTTCGCCGATCGCCGGGGCGAGCGCCGTCAACGCGGGAGTGGAGCCGGCGGCGACGTTCAGCGAGGCGATGGACGCCGCGACGATCACGACGTCGACCGTGCAGCTCAGCGGACCCGGCGGCGCGGTGCCGGCGAGCGTCAGCTACGACGCGGCCGCATCACGCGCCGTCCTCACGCCGACCGCCGGCCTCGCGGACTCGACGACGTACACGATCACCGTCAAGGCCGGCGCGAGCGGCGTCGCCGACGTGGCCCGCAACCGCCTGGCGGCCGACCGCACGTGGAGCTTCACGACCGCCGCGCCCCCGGCGCCGCCCGGCACCGGTCCGGGCGGCCCGATCCTGGTGATCACGGCGGCTTCCAATCGTTTCGGCGAGTACTACGCGGAGATCCTGCGCGCCGAGGGGCTCAACGAGTTCGCGGTGAGGGAGGTCTCGACGGTGACGGCCTCGACGCTCGCCGGCTACGACGTCGCGATCCTCGCGGACATGACGCTGAGCGCCGGACAGGTCGCGATGCTTCGCGACTGGGTCGGCGGTGGCGGCAATCTCATCGCGATGCGCCCCGACCCGCAGCTCGCGACGTTGCTGGGCCTTGGCGGCGCCGGCACGTCGCTGTCGGACGCGTATCTGCAGATCGACACCTCCAAGGCGCCGGGGGCCGGCATCGTAGGCGACACCATCCAGTACCACGGCGCGGCGGACCTCTGGTCGCTGAACGGGGCGACGAGCGTCGCCAAGCTGTTCAGCGGCGCGTCGACCGAGACGACGAACCCAGCGGTCACCCTGCGCAACGTCGGGACGAACGGTGGGCAGGCCGCGGCGTTTGCGTTCGACCTTGCCCGCTCGATCGTCCTCACGCGTCAGGGCAACCCGGCATGGGCGGGGCAGAACCGCGACGCCCAACCGCCGACCCGCTCGAATGATCTGTTCTTCGGCGGCGCCCCGGGCGACGTGCAGCCCGATTGGGTCGATCTCTCGAAGGTCGCGATCCCACAGGCGGACGAGTTGCAGCGGCTGCTGGCGAATCTCATCGGCATGGTCGCCGCGGACCGCAAGCCGCTGCCGCGGTTCTGGTATCTGCCGCATGACGAGAAGGCGGCCGTCGTGATGACCGGCGACGACCATGGCAACAGTGGCACGAGCGGCCGCTTCGACGGGTTCGTCGCCGCCAGCCCGGCGAACTGCAGCCTCGCGGCGTGGGAGTGCATCCGCGCAACGTCCTACATCTATCCGACCACGCCGATCACGACCGTGCAGGCGAGCCAGTACAACGCCCAGGGCTTCGAGATCGCGCTGCACCTCAACACGAACTGCGCGGACTTCACGGCCGCCACGCTGGAGGGGTTCATCAGCGAGCAGCTCACGCAGTTTCGGGCGGCGCTCCCGAGCCTGCCCCCGGTGCGGACGAACCGCACGCACTGCATCCCGTGGAGCGATTGGGCGTCGCAGCCCAAGGTCGAGCTGGCCCACGGGGTGCGGTTGGACACCAACTACTACTACTGGCCTGAGACCTGGGTCGCCAACCGGCCGGGCTTCTTCACCGGCTCGGGGATCCCGATGCGCTTCGCCGACCTCGACGGATCGATGATCGACGTGTACCAGGCGGCGACGCAGATGACCGACGAGTCCGGTCAGACATACCCGTTCACGATCGACACGCTGCTCGACCGCGCGATCGGGTCAAGCGGCTACTACGGCGTCTTCACGGCCAACATCCACACCGACCTGCCGACCTCCACCGAGACGGATGCGATCGTCGCCTCGGCCAAGAGCCGCAGCGTGCCCGTCGTCTCGGCCAAGCAGATGCTCACGTGGGTGGACGCACGGAACGCCTCCTCCTTCGGCTCGCTTGCATGGGCGGGCAACGCGCTGAGCTTCACGGTCAAAGCGGCGGACGGCGCCACCGGGCTGCGCGGCATGGTCCCCGAAACCGCCAACGGCGCTGCGATCGCCAGGCTCACCCGCGGCGGCAGCTCGATCCCGTTCACGCGCCAGAAGATCAAGGGCGTCGACTACGCGTTCTTCGACGCCACCGACGGCAGCTACGTCGCAACCTACGGCGCAGGCACGCCGCCGCCCCCGCCGCCCCCGCCGGCCCCGCCGTCCGAGCCAGCGGGGACGTCCGAGCCGGCGGGGACGTCCGAGCCTGCGCCCGCCACGTCGCCGTCGGGCGCGCCCGCGCCGGC
>JBPCJA010000206.1:0-8935 GCA_051005755.1 Solirubrobacteraceae bacterium | reverse complement strand
CGAGACTGGCGCGGCTGGTGCCGCCGGCGCCAAGGGTGACAAGGGGGAGACCGGTGCCGATGGCGCGAAGGGCGACCAGGGCATTCAGGGCATCCAGGGCATCCAGGGCGTCAAGGGAGGGTGAGACCGGCAATGCTGGTGCCGACGGTGCCAAGGGCGAGACCGGTGCGACCGGTGCCGATGGCGCGAAGGGCGATCAGGGCATCCAGGGCATCCAGGGTGACCAGGGCGAGACTGGCGCGACTGGTGCCGACGGCGCCAAGGGTGACAAGGGCGAGACCGGCGCGGCCGGTACGGATGGCGCGAAGGGTGACGCTGGTGCGGCCGGGGTCGACGGTGCCAAGGGCGAGACCGGTACGGCCGGTGCCGATGGCGTCAAGGGCGAGACTGGCGCGGCTGGTGCCGCCGGCGCCAAGGGTGACAAGGGGGAGACCGGTGCCGATGGCGCGAAGGGCGACCAGGGCATTCAGGGCATCCAGGGCATCCAGGGCGTCAAGGGTGAGACCGGCAATGCTGGTGCCGACGGTGCCAAGGGCGAGACCGGTGCGACCGGTGTGGCTGGTGTCGATGGTGCGAAGGGTGACGCGGGTGTGGCCGGTGTCGATGGCGTCAAGGGTGAGACCGGCAATGCCGGTGTCGACGGTGCCAAGGGCGAGACAGGTGCGACCGGTGCCACCGGTGCGGCCGGATTCGACGGTGCCAAGGGCGAGACCGGTGCGACCGGTGCGACCGGTGCGGCCGGATTCGATGGTGCCAAGGGCGAGACCGGTGCGATCGGTGCGGCTGGTGTCGATGGCGCGAAGGGTGACGCCGGTGTGGCCGGTGCGGCGGGTGCCGATGGCGCGAAGGGCATTGAGGGGATCCAGGGAATCCAGGGTGACACGGGCGAGATCGGTGTGGCCGGTGTCGATGGCGTCAAGGGCGATACCGGTACGGCCGGTGTCGATGGCGTCAAGGGTGACGCTGGTGTGGCCGGCACCGATGGCGTCAAGGGCGATACCGGTACGGCCGGCGCCGATGGCGCGAAGGGCGAGCAGGGCCTTCAGGGGCTGCAGGGCATCCAGGGCATCCAGGGCGTGAAGGGTGACAAGGGTGACAAGGGCGACACCGGCAATGCCGGTGCCGACGGAGCTGCCGGCCTTGCCGGCGCGACCGGCGCGACAGGACCCCAGGGCCCGCAGAGTGCGGCGGGTGCGAAGGGCGACACCGGCGCGACGGGCTCGCAGGGGCCCAAGGGCGACACGGGCGCCAAGGGTGACACCGGCGCGACCGGTTCCGCCGGTACCACCGGCTCGACTGGCTCGACGGGTCCCGCAGGCCCTGGCGGTTCGACGGGCGCAGTCGGTCCCGCGGGTCCGACCGGTTCGCCGGTATCAGCGGCATCGAGATCGTCGTTGCGACGAGCGGTTCCACCAGCAGCGACAAGGCGATCACCGCGACCTGCCCCGCCGGCAAGACCATCATCGGCGGCGGCGGAAGCACCTCGCTCAACCTCACGGACAAGCTCGCGATCATGCAGAGCGAGCCGGGCGCGCTGACGTCGGGCAAGGCGACGACCTGGGTCGTCGAGGCGCACGAGGTCACCAGCACGAACAGCAGCTGGACCGTCAGCGCGAAGGCGGTCTGCGCGACCGGCTGATCACGACAACCACGAAGCGGGGCCGCTATCGCGGCCACAAAAAGGGAGGGCGGCTCAGGCCGCCCTCCCTGCGTTTGTAAGGCCAGCCGCCCTGCGCCGATCCGCGCCGCGCGATCATCTAGGGTTGAGCGGGCATGGCCACAGAGGACGCCAAGACGCTCATCGAGACTGCCGTGGCGCGCTTCCTCGACGAGGTGCCCGCGCTCGCCCCGCTGAAGCTCATCTTCGCCGTCGAGCTGCGCGGTCGCGGCGACGTGCAGATGTACCGCGTGCAGTTGCCCGGGCCGCAGGTCACGAAGGGGATCGCCGACGATGCCCGCGTGCGCGTCGAGATGCCGCGCTCGTTCTTCAACGTCATGGCGCAGGAGGCCCACATCGCCGACTGGCGCGAGGCCTTCATGTACGGCAAGGCCAAGGCGACCGGTGTCGACCAGATCCTCAAGCTCATCGTCCACGTCGTGGAGAAGCAGGAGGAGCGCCAGCGCACGCGCAGGGCGCGGCACTGAGCCACCGACGTCGACGCCGATCCTCGACCACCGTCTCGGGTGGGCGCCGGCGCACGAGGATCGGCCGTAAGAGTTTGCCTGCCGGGTAGACCGGCGCGATACAACATCGGGGGGATGGAGCCTGCCGATCTGAGGAGGCCGGGCCCTGGTCGCGCGTCCGGCGCCGCCGCTCGGTCGTTCGGCGCGCTCGACGAGCTTCCGGAGGCGACCGTCGTGCTCGCACCCCTGCGCGACGACGCTGGCGTCGTCATCGACCTCGTCTTCGACTACGCCAACCGCGTCGCGGCGGCGGCCGTCGGCATGGCGGCGGACGAGCTGCAGGGCCGCAGCGTGCTCGAGGCGCTGCCGGCGTTCCCACGCGGGCTGTTCGAGAGCCTCGTCGCTGTCGTCGAGGAGGGCGTGCCCCTGCGCGCGCGGCTTGACGACAGCGACGCCGTCGCCGGTCAAGCCGCGTTTGACGGCCGCTTCGACGTCTCGGCGTCGCGGGTCGGCGGCCGGCTGCTCGTCGTCTACGAGGACGTCGCGGGGCGGGCCCGCGCCCACGCCGCCGAGCGGCGCTTCGGCGCCGTCATCGAGGCGACGTCGGACTGGGTCTCGATCGCCGACAGCGACGAGAAGCTCGTGTACGTCAACTCCGCCGGGCGGCGGATGGTCGGCATCGGTCCCGACGACGACGTCGTGGGCGTGCGGGTCGGCCAGTTCTCGCCGGCCTGGGCTCGCGAGCGCGTGCTGCGCGAGGCGCTCCCCGTCGCTCGCCGCGAGGGCGTCTGGCGCGGCGACCTGGCCCGCCTGCACCGCGACGGTCACGAGATCCCGGTCTCGCAGGTCATCGTCGCGCGCACCGACGAGGACGGCGAGGTCGAGTTCTACGCGACGATCGCCCGCGACATGACGCACGAGCGCGCGGCGCAGGACGCGCTGCGCGAGAGCGAGGAGCGCTTCCGCATCGCCTTCGAGCAGGGGCCTGTCGGGGTCTCGCTGCTCGACCTCGAGGGCAACTTCGCGCAGGTCAACGACGCCTACTGCAGGACGGTACGGCGCTCGCGCGAGGAGCTGTTGCGGCTCGGCCCGGTCGCGATCACCCACCCCGACGACCTGGCGGTCACGCGCTACGCGATGCGCTCGCTGCTCAGCGGCGAGGTACCGGTCTTCCGCTTCGAGAAGCGCTACGTCGACCCCGCCGGCGAGATCGTCTGGGTCGAGGTGAGCGGCACGGTCTTCCGGGACGCGCAGGAGCGCCCGCAGTTCCTCATCGGGATGGTGCAGGACGTCGGCGAGCGGCGCGTCGCGCACACGCTGCAGCGCAGCATGCTCACGACGCAGCTGCCGGAGGTCGAGGGCGTCGAGCTCGCGGTCCGTTACCTGCCGGGCAGCTCCGACGCCGAGGTCAGCGGCGACTGGTACGACGTCATCCCGCTGCCCGACGGTCGCGTCGGCCTCGTCATCGGCGACGTCGTGGGCCGCGGCGTCGAGGCCGCCGCGACGATGAGCCAACTGCGAACGGCGCTGCGGGCCTACGCCGTCGAGGGCCTGGAGCCGGCCGCGGTCGTCGCGAAGCTCCACCGGCTCGTCGGTCACCTGCGCGTGGGCCTCAGCACGACGCTCGCCTACCTCGACCTCGACCCGTTCACGCTCGAACTGCGCTACGTCAGCGCGGGACACCTGCCCGTGCTGCACGCGCCGGCGAACGGATCGCCGCGCTACTTGACGGGCGCGCGCTCGACGCCCCTGGGGGCGGCCCCCGCGCAGCCGCCGATCCCGCAGGAGCGGCTCGTGCTCGAGCCTGGCGACAGCCTCCTGCTGTACACCGACGGGCTCGTCGAGCGGCGCGACGCCGGCATCGACAGTCGGCTTGAGGAGCTTCGTGCAGCGGTGCAGATCGCGCCCGACGACCTGCAGGACGGGCTGAAGCAGCTCACCGCGAAGCTCACCGACGGCGACGTTCGAACCGACGACATCGCGCTGTTGGCGGTGCGTGCCCACGGGCCGCCGCCAGGCTCGTTCGCGACTGGGATGCGTGGCGTGGCCGCTGAGCTTGGCGCGCTGCGCAGCAGCCTGCGCGCGTGGCTGGCCGGCGCCGGTGCCACGCCGGGCGAGATCAACGACGTCCTCATCGCCGTCGGCGAGGCCTGCTCGAACGCGATCGAGCATGCCGATGGCGACGGCGACGGCGACGGCGACGCCGACGCGACGATCGCCGTGCGCGCGCGGATGAGCGGGCGCGAGCTCGCGGTGAGCGTCGGCGACTGCGGGACCGCGCGGACGGCGACCGCGCCCTCCGACCCCGGCCTGCGGCTCATGCGCGTGCTGTCGAGCAGCGTGAGGATCTCAAACGCCCAGAACGGCAGGCGCGTGGAGCTGCGCTTCGGTCTGGCCGGTGGCGAGCCGCCGCCGCCGCCGGCCGACGTGGGGCAGCGGGCGCCCCCCGCCGGCGCGGCGATGAGCCTCGAGCGCGTGGGCGACGTGCCGGTCGCCCGCCTGCAGGGAGAGGTGGACCTCGGAGGCGTGGCGCAGCTCGGCCCGTCGCTTGCCGCGACGGTGCAGCCACACGACCGCGGGCTCGTGCTGGACCTCAGCGCCGTGGACTACCTCGACAGCGCCGGCGTGCATCTGCTCGGAGAGCTCGTGCTCACGCTCGAGGAGTGCGGGCAGCGGCTGCGCGTCGTGGCCGAGCCCGGTGCGCCCGTGCGGCGGGTGCTGGAGCTCGTCGAATTCGAGCAGACCGTCGCGGTCGACGCGTCGGTCGCCGCCGCGGTCGCGGCGCTCACGCCACCGGCGCTCGCGGACTGAGCACCGGGCGTCGCTACTCGAGCGCCGCGCCGCCGTCGTAGAGCTTGAGGACGCGGACCGCGCCGTCGCCGATGTCGAGGTGCGGGATGTCGAGGCACAGACGGCACAGGACGCACTCGTCGACGTTCTCGGCGACGATCTCCAGGCCCCCGCCCTCGGACTCGCGGTAGATGTCGACCGGGCAGACCTGGCTCAGGTGCCCGGCGAGCTGAGGCTCCTGCGCGACTGCCTCGTCCTCGACCTCGATGCCGATGAAGATGCCGTCGGTCCTCATCGCGAGCCCCCTCTGACCCACTCGGGGACGCTCACGCCCGGTGGCGGCCGGTGCTGCACGTGGGGGGGAAGCTTGGACTTCATGATGTCCGGGATCTCCGAGATCTCCTCGGCGACCGTGATGCCGGCGTCGGCCAGGCGCGCGATCTTCTCCGCGGCCGTGTCCTCCTTACCCTCGACGATCGTTCCGGCGTGACCGAAGCTCATGCCCGGCATCTCGTCCATGAAGCGGCCCGCCATGAACGCGACGATCGGCATGCGGCAGTCGGTGTCGATGACCCAGGCGGCCAGCTCGGCCTCCATGCGCCCGCCGGGCTCGGTGTAGATGACGATGCCCTCCGTCTGCTTGTCGGCCTGGAAGGAGGGCATGAGCTCGGCGTACGTCGAGCCTATGATCGCATCGCCGCCGATCGACACGGCGGTCGACTGGCCGAGACCGGCGGCCGTGAGCGTCGAGGACATCTCGGTCGTCATGCCGCCGGAGCGGCTGATGACGCCGATCGGTCCGTGCGTGTAGGCCTGCTCGGCGTTCTTCGCCGGGCCGCCGATGCCGCCCATCTTGACGACGTCGGGCACGATGATGCCCAGGCAGTTCGGGCCGATGATGCGCGCTCCGCGCATGGTCGCAAGCTCGACCATCTCGGCCACGTCGCGGCGCGGGATCCGCTCGGTGACGATGACGATGAGCTTGATGTCGTTCTCGATCGCCTCGAAGACGGCGTCCTTCGTGAATGCCGGCGGCACCGTCACGACCGAGCCGTCGATCGGCCCGCCGCGCGCCTCGACGGCCTGGCCGACCGTGTCGTAGACGGGGACGCCGTGGACGTCGCGGCCCTTGCGGCCAGGCGTGACGCCGCCGACGATCTTCGCGCCGGTCCCGTAGTCGAGGCACTCGCGCGTGAGGTTGACGGCCTCGCGGCCCGTGATGCCCTGGACGATGAACGTCGTGTCGCCGTCGATGAGGATGCTCATCGCGATGTCACTTGACCGGCTCCTGGTGACCGATGTTCGCGACCGCGCGGCGCGCCGCCTCGTGCATCGACACCGACCGGTCGGCGTACTCGATGCCGTACTTCTCGAGGATCTTGAAGCCCTCCTCCTCCCACGCGCCCGGGATCCGGAAGATCGCGATCTTCTCGGCGGGGTCGAAGTCGAGCTCCAGGCAGGCCTTGATGACCCCGCGGGCGACGATGTCCACGCGCGTGTTGGAGACGATCGACATCATCACCGCGATCTTGTCGACGCCTGGCTTGGTGAGCACGAGCTTCGCCAGCCCGCAGGTCTTGCTGACGGACGGGTTGCCGCCGATCTCGCAGTAGTTCGCGGGCTCGCCCCCGTGGGCGCGGACGGCGTCGAAGAGCGTCAGCGAACCGCCGCCGGCGCCGATGACGAGGCCGATGTTCCCGTCGAACTCGGTGACGTTGCCGGCGACGCCGCGGTGATCGGCGCCGTCGACCGCCTCGCCGGCTAGCTCGAACTCCGTCGGCTCGCGCGCCAAGCGCGTCTCGTCGTCGCCGACGCCGAGCTCGCGGAGCAGGTCCTTATGGCGCCCGCGGGCCTCGCTCTCCATGTCCATGTGCGCGTCGAGCGCGACGAAGCTGCCGTCCACCAGCTCGCCGATCGGGTTGATCTCGGCGAGCACCATGTCGTTGTCGACGAACAGCTGCGCGAGGTTGCGGACGATCGGGGTCAGCCGCTGCAGCGCGCGCCCGGTGACGCCGGTCTGCGCGATGCAGTCCTTGGCCTGGAAGTCGCTGATCGGCATGAGGTTGGAGATGTGCACGCGCCCGACGTGGTCGGGGTGCTGCTCGGCGACGTCCTCGATGTCGATGCCGCCCATGTCGCTGAAGAGGATCACGGGCTTCTTCGCCGTCCCGTCCCAGACGACGCCGGCGTAGTACTCCTGCTTGACATCGGCCTTCGGGACGACGAGCACCCCGCGCGGCATGTGCCCGTTGATCTCGAGCTCGAGGATCTCCGCCGCGTCGCGCTCGGTCTCCTCCGGCGTGTCGGCGAACTTCACGCCACCCGCCTTCATCCGTCCGCCGGTCAGGACCTGCGACTTGATGACCGTCGGGCCGCCGATGCGCTCTGCGATCGCCCTCGCCTCGGCGGGGTCGGTCGTGAAGCCGAAGTCCGTGACAGGGATCCCGGCGCGCTTGACGATCTCGCGGGACTCGTACTCGAAGAAACGCATCTGCTCCTGACTTCCCGTAGGCGTCGGACGGCGGGGAGCCTATAAGACGATCGACGTTGCACGTGATGGACCTATGTGAACAGGCGCCCTTCGATCCGATCAGGCGGTCGCGCTCTCCAGCTCGTAGGCCTCGGCGAGCTCGGGGTCCTTGCGCGCCAGCATCTCCGCGAGGTCGACCATGACGCGGCACTGCTTCCACGTCGCGTCGTCCTGCATCTTGCCGTCGATCATGTGCACGCCGCGCCCGTCGGGGATCGCCTCGATGACGCGCTTGGCGAACAGCACCTCTTCGGGATTGGGCGAGAAGACCTTCTTGGCGATGTCGATCTGCACCGGGTGCAGGGACCACGCGCCGACGCAGCCCATGATGAACGCGGCCCGGAACTGGGTCTCACAGCCGGCGACGTCCTTGATGTCGCCGAACGGGCCGTAGAACGGCAGCAGGCCGGCGGCCGTGCAGGCATCGACCATGCGGCCGATCGAGTAGTGCCAGAGATCCTGCTGGGCGCTCTCGCGGGGCGCGTCCGGCCGCTCCGGGTCCGGGTCTGAGAGCACGCGGTAGCCGGGATGGCCGCCGCCCACGCGTGTCGTCTTCATCCGCCGGCTGGCGGCGAGGTCGGCCGGCCCGAAGCTCATGCCCTGCATCCGCGGGCTGGCGGCCGCGATCTCCTCGAGGTTGGAGACGCCGAGCGACGTCTCCAAGAGCGCATGGATGAGGATCGGGCGGTCGATCTGAGCCTTGGCCTCGAGCTGCGCGAGCAGGCGGTCGACGTAGTGGATGTCCCACGGGCCCTCGACCTTCGGGACCATGATGACGCTGAGCTTGTGGCCGATCTCGGTGACGATCTGGGTGATGTCGTCGAGCACCCAGGGCGACTCGAGCGCGTTGACCCGCGTCCACAGCGCCGTGTCGCCGAGATCCATCTCGCGCCCGACGGTGATGAGCCCGTCCCGCGCCGCCTCCTTGCGCTCGACCGGCACGGCGTCCTCCAGGTTGCCGAGCAGGATGTCGACCTTCTTGGCGATGTCGGGCGCCTTGGCGACCATCTTCTCGTTGGAGAAGTCGAGGAAGTGGATCATCCGCGACGGCGTCACCGGGATGTCCAACAGAGGGTCGGGCGCGCCGATCGCCAGCGGCTTGAGGAATGCACGGGGGTTGCGCACGGGCGCCTCCAGGTCGTCGTGGGGGGACGGCGGTCGTCGGCTGCCCAACTTATCGCCTGACGCGCGGTCGTCCGGGGCGGCTGCCAAAAGCGCTGGGGCCGGCGGGCTACTTGAGCGCTGCGGCGTTCAGGTAGAAGGACCGCCGGGGCCGTGCAGGAGGCGTTCGACGGCGATGGGGGGAAGTTCGGCCCGGGGCGAGAGCGGCCGGGAAGCTCGGCCTGGGGGCGACAGCGGCGCGCGTGGCCGGGGCGACTTCCGCATGACGCGGATGCGGAAGGCGCCCCACCCCCAAGCCCACCAGGTCAGCGTGTCTCTTTCTCCCCTCCAGAGGGGAAAAGGCGCCACGCTTGGTGAAACGCCCAGCCC
>JBPCJA010000205.1:0-10079 GCA_051005755.1 Solirubrobacteraceae bacterium | reverse complement strand
GATCACGCAACGATGCGTTCTCCGCCCTCAACTCGCCAAGCTCGTCCGGCCGCGCCACGCTCCATAACTACGCGCCCGACCCCGAAAAGCCTGCTCACACGTCCAGACCCCCTGAATACGTACGCTTCTCTGGCCTGCCGGGGACTGGATCGGGTCCCAGTGGAGATCGGACTGTCGGTACCAGCGGCGCGCGCCTTTCTCACCAAATTCACCCCCGCTATCACGACCTCATGGAAGGCCTGGAAGGACACCGTGGCCTCATGCTCCGCCCCGAAGCGGAGAATCAGACGCGCCTCTGCTCCTCTCAGTTCGATCAGGTCCTCGCGGTCGAGGACGAGTGGCCGGACCGTCCCCGCCGGGACCTGCTCGCTGCCCTCGACCTCTCTCACCGCCGTAGCGAGCCGCTCCCTGAACCGTACGCCGATCACGGCGGCGTCATCCAGGGCAGTGCGGTACTCGTCGCGCACCCGCATCGCCCGCTCATGCCTCAGTTGCTTGTTGAGCTCTTCGGATCGAGCCTGCCGCTCGGACTGCAGCTCTTCGGACCGAGCCTGCAGCTCAGCCTGCAGTCGTTCGCGCGCCGCGCGGGCGGCATACACGGCCGCCGTCACCGCACCGCCACCAGTGATGACGGCGATGAGCACCGCCACCCAAGCGGGCACCGTCGCGCCCGCGTTCGCCGCAAAGATGCTCACGCTGCGGGCAAGCCTATCCCGGCACGATTGAGCACCACTCCGTCACCAAGCCCCTCAGCATTTCACAAGAACTAACGCATCACACCCGCTCGCGCCCGCCCCCGGCGCACGAGCGCGCCCCCGATCCAGCGCACGACCTTCGCCGTCGTAGGTCTGCAGCGCCTTAAAGGTGAGTTTCGTTCCGGCCGGGGGGTTCGGGAGGCCGACCGACAGGCCGAAGTCCTGGAACCCGCCGGGCTCGATGCCCATTCCGGTGGCGTTGAAGGCGATCCGGGAGACCTCCTCGGTCAGCGTGTCGCCCTCGTCGGTCTTCACCGGCGTGACGAGCTTGCGCTTGGTGACGGCGACACGCCAGCCGACGAGCGTCATCGCACCGGCACCTTCAACGACGTCTCGTACTGGTCGAAGGCGGAGACCCTGCTCGTGACGTCCAGCCGCCAGTCGCCCGCGGGGACGAGCTGGACGGTGTCGACGACGTAGTGGCCGGGGCCGGCGTCGCGGGCGGTGGCCGGCAGCGGGCCGATGTGCTTGTCGGGCAGCGACAGCGCGACCGTGAGCTCCTTCGTGCCATGAAACGGCGTCCCGTCGTTGGCGCGCAGGAGGTAGAGGTGCAGCTCGTTGGGCCCGACCCGCGCCGGATCCATCGTCACCTCGAGGCGCAGCGGCCCGAGCGTGGCGTCCGCGCCGAACGGACCACCGGCGAGCGACTCCGGCGGGGGGTAGCTCACGAGCGCCGCGGTGACGCCGAGCACGGCGACGACGAGCGCGACCTCCGCGCGCAGCGTGCGCCGCAGCAGATGGCCGGCCGCGCCCGGGGCCGACCCGGCCTCGGCGAGCCGCCGGAGCGCCGGCACGACGCGCCTGCGATTCACGGCGCCGAGCGCGACGAGCACGGCGAGCAGGACGACCTTCACGACCACCGCGCGCCCGAAGCCCGTCTCGAGCACCGCGCTCCAGGACCCGATGTGGACGACCGACTGGACCGTCCCGGTGACGAGCAGGACGACGACGCAGCCCAGCGCGATCGCCGAGAAGCGCACGAGCGCCGCCGCGAGCAGGCGCGTGCGGTCGGGCGCCGCCAGCCGCCGGGTCGCCGCCGGCAGCGCGGTCAGCAGCACGACGAGGCCGCCGATCCAGGCGCTCATCGCCAGGACGTGCGCCACGTCGAGACCGAAGAGCAGCGCCACCGGCGACTGCACGCTCGCGTGGCCGCCGAGCGCCGGGGCGAGGGCGACGAACGCGGCCGGCACCGCCGCCAGCGCGAGCGCGCCGCGCGGCGGTCCCGGGGCGGCGAGGCCGTCGGCGCCGAGCGCGACGCGACGCAGCCCCGCCTCGCTGCTGCGCGCGCCGACGCCTCGCAGTGCCAGCGCGACGGCACCGCCGAGCACGGCGAAGGCGAGCACCCGCGCGCCCCAGACGTGTCCGAAGCGGGTGCCGAGCACGTCGCCGACGACGCCCGGAGACAGCGCGGCCCACCCGCTCGTCGCGCCGGCGGTCGCGCCCTGCAGGACGATGCCCGCGATCCCGCTCACGACGCCGAGCGCGGTCGCGCCGAGCAGCAGCAGGCGCATGCGGCGCAGGAACGCCGCGGACGCGGCACGCCAGTCGTCGCTCGCGCCCGCGGCCGTGCGCAGCGCCGGCAGCCAGACGACGAGCAGGAACGCCAGGCCGCCGAGCACGAGCGCGGTCGCGAGATAGTCCAGCCCGCGCGCAAGGCCGAAGGCGCCCTGCGTGACGGGGCCCGCGCTGGTGTCACCGATGAGCTCGGCGACCGTCGGAGCGGCGGCGGCGCCAGGCGCGCCGATCGAGAAGACGAGACCGCCGGAGATCGGATGGCTGTCGGCGGAGATGACGCGGTACGTCGCGACGTACGTGCCGTCGGGCAGCTCCGGCTTGAGGCCTACCGCGAGCCGCGAGCCGCTGCCGCCGGGATGGAAGGTGCGCGCGTCGTCGACGCGCCTGGCGGACGCGTCGAAGACCTGCACCGCGCCGAAGTTGCCCTCGACGGTCTCGTTGAAATGCAGGACGACCTGGCGCGGCTGCTCGCGCAGCGTCGCGCCGCGCTGGGGCGACGCGTCGACGAGGACCGCGTGCGCCCATGCGCCGGCCGGCGTCAGCAGCGCTGCCAGCAGCGCGCACGCGAGCGCGAGCCCGCCGCGTCTCACCAGGCCTCCTCGCGCGGAACGGCGGCGCCGGCGCCGGCACCAGCGCGACGGCGCCGCACGACGACGATGCTCGCGGCACCGAGTGCGATGAGCAGGGCGAGCGCGACGAACGCGGCCGCCGGCGGACCGCCCGACGATCCGCGCCAGAACAGCTCGCCGCTGATCGTGCCGGTCGTCGCGCCCGTGCGCAGCGGGACCTTCCAGTCGAAGATCTTCGTGCGCGCGGACCGGTCCTTGACCTGCGCGGGGACGTTCTTGGCCATCCAGTGCATGCGATGGTCGTGGAACTCGTAGCGGCCGGTGCGCTCGACGACGCGCCAGCTCGGCGCCGCCTTGGGGTCGGCCGACGCCGGCACCTTGCCGCCGCTGAAGCGGTCCTGATTGAGGTAGTAGGCGGGCGAGCGCAGGTTGACCGAAACCGTCCCGCCGGGGGCCAGACGCAGGTACGGCTCGCGGGGTCGACCTGCGGATGCCGGCAGGGATCACGTTCGCGCTGGTCGAGTCGGTCGAGGGCTGGCGCGCGCAGATCGTCAAGCGCGGCAGCTCCGTCGCGGAGCTGCGCTGGCGGGGCGGCCGGGTGCCGCCCGGCGGCTACGCCGAGCTGCGCTTCATCGCGCGCAACCCGGTGCGGACAGGCGCGATCGCATGGAAGGCGCTGCAGCGCTACGACGACGGCAGCGTCGTGCGCTGGATCGGGAGCTCGAGCAGCGACACGCCGGCCCCCACGACGCACCTGAGCGAGACCGCCGCGCCCGTCGACGTCGTCAGCACGCATGGCGAGGCCGCGACCGGCGCGCCCGGCCAGAGCTCGGCCGCGCCGGCCCCGGCCGCGTCGTCGGACGGCGGCAGGCGCGACGGGCTGACGCTCGCGCTCGCGATCGTCGCCACAGTCCTGGCCGCAGCCGCGCTCGGCCTGCAGTTCCGGCGCGGGCGAGCCTGACTCAACCTGGCTCCGCCGAATCTCGCGGCAGCTCGGCTCCCTGAGCCTTCGGCGCCAGGCTCAGGAATCCGAGCGCCCGACGGGCGCCGGTGACTGTGACGACGGCCCGTTGGCCGCGCTGCGGCGCTCTTCGGCGCCCGCGGGATCCTTCCTGTCGCCGAGGAGCGACGCACCGATGCCGACGGCGAACGCGAGGGCCACCATCGCGAGGCTCTCGACGGGGCCGATCTTCACGACCGGCTCGAGGAGGAGCTTGGCGGCGATGAGCGCGAGCACGACCCCGATCGTCTGGTCGAGGTAGCGGAAGCGGCGGATGAGCCCCTCGACGAGGACGAAGAGCGCCCGCAGGCCGACGAGCGCGAAGACGTTGCCCATCCAGATGATGAGCGGGTCGCGCGTGATCGCGAACGCGGCCGGGATCGAGTCGACCGCGAAGGCGAGGTCGGCGGCGACGATCGCGGCGAGGCAGAGGAATGCGGGCGTGACATAGCGCCGCTCGCGCTCGTGCACGAACCAGTGGCCCTGGCGGAAGCCGTCGGTGACCGGGAAGAGCTTGCGCACGCCGCGCACGACGAGGTTGCGGTCGGGATCCACCTCGTCGCCGACGCCGCGGTAGATTCGGTAGGCGAGCACGAGCAGCAGCACGCCGAGCGCGTAGAGCACGACGTGGAACTGCTCGATGAGCGCGGTGCCGCCGAGGATCGCCAGCCCGCGCAGGACAAGCGCGGCGATGATGCCCCAGAACAGCAGCCGCGGGCGGTACTCGTACGGCACGCCGAAGTACGCGAACAGGAGGATGAAGACGAAGAGGTTGTCGAGCGACAGCGAGCGCTCGATGAGGTAGACCGTGACGTAGTTGACCGCGTGCTCGCCGCCGTTGATGGCGTACACGACCCCGGTGACGGCGAGGCCGAGCGCGAGCCAGCCCAGCGACCAGACGACGCTCTCGCGGAACGTCGCCTCCCGGTTGTGCGCGAAGAAGCGCACGTCGATGGCCAGCAGGACGATGAGGACGACGACGAGTCCGCCGAGTTCCACGAGCTCCATGGCTAGTGGTTCGTCCGGTAAGTCGTGTTGCCCTTGGGCGGTTGCTGGCGCCGTCTGGCAAGGACGCAGGGAGGAAGGTGTGCCTCCGGCACATCGGGGCACCGCCGGCCCGGATGGCCGGTGGTCCAGGACGCCGCCAAGCGGTGATCAGCGACCGATCCAAGGGTGACAGGATTTGCCGGACGAACCACTAGGCGTAGAAGAAGACGACGCCGAGCACCGCGTAGGTCGCGAGCAGCTGGAAGCCTTCGTACCACGTCGACTCGCCGTCCTGGGTGACGTGGACCGCGATGAGGATCGCGAGGAAGACCGCCCCGAGCTCGAAGCCGTTGAAGACGAGTGCCATCGGGTTGGGGCCGACAAAGAAGGAGACGAGCACGAGGACCGGCGCGGCGAAGAGCGCGATCTGCGCGCTCGAGCCGATCGCGATGTTCACCGCGAGATCCATCTTGTCGCGCGCCGCGAAGTAGATCGCCACCCAGTGCTCGGCGGCATTTCCGACGATCGCGACGACGATGAGGCCGACGAAGAACTCGCTCAGGCCGATCGCCTCCGAGGCCTCTCCGATCGAGCCGACGAGGATCTCCGACATGACGCCGACCGCGACGCCGGCCAGTGCGAGCATGAGAACCGCCTTGCGCACGCTCCAGGGCTCGTCGATGTGCTCCTCGGCCTCGCTCGTCGGGTTGAAGAGCGCGCGGTGGGACTTCAGCGAGAAGAACAGGCCGGCCACGTAGGAGCCGAGCAGGATGAAGGCCACGACGAGCGACATCCGCTCGAGGTCGGAGCCGAAGTTCACCCGCTCCTCCCCCACGCGTGGCAGGCCGCCGCCCGCGACCAGCTGGAAGATCGTCGGCATGACGAGCGCGACCGCCGCGAGAAGGAGCATCGAGGACTGCACGCCCGCCGCCGTCGGGTTGAACGTCTGACGCGGGCGCTTCAGCCCGCCGACGAGCATCGCGGCGCCCATGACGAGCAGGATGTTGCCGAGGATCGAGCCGATGAGCGACGCCTTGACGACCTCCTGCAGGCCCGCGTTGAGCGCGAAGAAGGCGATGATGAGCTCCGGTGCATTGCCGAACGTGACGTTCAGGAAGCCGCCGATGCCTGGGCCCGCGCGGTGCGCGAGCTCCTCCGTCGCGCGGCCCATGAGCGCGGCCGTCGGAATGACGCCGGCGGCCGCGGCGCCGAAGATGAGCGAGGCCTCCGCGTGCGCGAGCTCGAGACCGATCGCGATCGGTATGAACGGCAGGAGCAGGTAGGGCCAGCCGGAGCCGGACAGGAGGAAGCGCCGCAGGTCAGCCACGAGCAGCGGCGAATTGGCGCAGGTCGCGATCGGGCTCGATCCCCCAGCGGCGGGCGACGGCGTCCAGCTCGGCGGACAGCTCCCAGCGATCGGGACGCGGCTCGCCGGCGTAGTCGGGGGCGGCGCCCTTGAGCGCCATGCTGCCGGTGTTGTCGCCGATCGCGCGGATCAGCTCGATCTCGGCCGCGTCGAGCAGGAGGTGCGACGGCGTCGCGAGCAGCTCGGCGCGCTTGTCCTCGATCGGGCGCGCCTCTCCGGCCTCCTGGATGAGCGTCGGCACGGCGCAGGCGACGCCCTCCTGGGCCAGGCACCACTGGACGGCGAGCTGCAGCAGCGTCAGCTCGTGGCGCTCGGCGATCGGCCGCAGCTGGGCGAGCTTCTCGGCGCCGGCCTCGACCCAGCCCTGCGGACGGAACGTGCGGTGATCGCGCGGCGGGAAGGCATGGCCCGGTCGGACGTCGTCCCAGAACAGGCCGCCGTAGTCGACGACCCGGGTGATGAGGCGCACGTCGTGCCGGCTCGCCGCGTCCAGGCACAGCTCGCCCGGCCACGGCTCGAGCGGATTGAGGATGACCATCGCCCAGTCGATGAGCTCGCCGAAGCGCTCGAGGCAGTCGATGACGTCGAGCGTGAAGCCGTTGGCAGGGCCGGGTGCAAGCCCCAGGCGGCCCGTGAGGCCCTCGTCGCGGACGGCCCGCAGCGCGTCCCAGACGACCTCGCTCGTGTAGCCGGTGCGATCGGGGTTGTGCAGGAGCAGGACGTCGAAGGCGTCGATGCCGAGCCGCTGCAGGCTGCGCTCCGTCGCCATCCGCACATAGTCGGCGTACTCCTCCGGGCCGCGCAGGCCGGGATCGGTGAAGCGCGGGAAGCCCTTGGCTCCGTCGCGCTCGCCGGCATAGAAGTCGTGGCCGATCGCGCCGACGATGCAGTAGTCCTCGCGCGGAATGCCCGCCAGCGCGCGCCCGAGCAGCTCGTCGGCCTCGCCGGCGCCGTAGGCGTCAGCGGTCAGCAGCGTGTCGAGGCCGTCGCCGGGACCCAGGAGCGCCTCGAGGCGCTCGGCGTCGATCGCCTCGCCGAAGTGCAGGTAGCGACCGCCGCTCCAGGTGCCGACGGCGGTGTGGGACGGCTCGCGCATGCGCACACAGCGTACGCACCCCGGACTACGGTGAAAGCTTCGAGGCGCAGCGGACGATCTCCGCGGACGCCCCGCCGGCCTGCGTGAGGCACCGCAGGAACGCCGCGCCCTCGTCGCCGGGGCCGACGCCACCGGCCACGCCGGCGCCGACGCCCTGCAGGAACGTGCTCAGCCCGCCCTTGCCCGTGAGCTCGGACAGCGGCCGCGCGCGCTTCGGCGCGGAGACGCGCACCGGCGCGCCGTTGACGTCGTCGAGCCGCGCGCGCAGCGTGATCCGGCCGCCGTCGAGCCCCGGGATCGGCGACTGCGAGCCGTCCTTGAAGGCGAAGGAGACGACGACCGCGAGCTGGCGCAGGAGCTTGTCTTCGGCGCCGGTCCAGACGTCGACCTTCGCCGACTTGACGGCGTCGGCGATCTGCTTGCGCAGCTGCGGCGTGAGCAGGCTGGCACCGGCGCCGCCGGCCTTGTCGAGCAGCGTCCCGAGGTCGGCGAGCAGGCGCGACACGTTGACGTCGCCGCCGATGCGCAGCGTATCCACGCCCGCGACGCGCTCCTCGCCCTTGCGCTCGGGCCCGGTGATCCAGCGCAGCGGGTCGATGCCGAGCGACTTCAGCCCCGGCTGCGGCTCGGCGGCCGCCGTGCCGAGCCCCTTGCGCAGCTTGGCGACGAACGTGTCGTCGACGGCGTAGGTGCGGTCGTCGAGCTTCAAGAAGCCCTTCGTGCCGGTCGAGATCGCGCTGCCGCTGAAGCGCTGGCCGGCGAGCGTGGCGAGGAATGCGAGGTCGAAGCGCGGCAGGTCGCGGCGGCTCGGCGCGGCGAACGGGCCCGTCAGGCGCACGGAGATCGGGCCGCCGAGCTTCAACAGCCCCTCAGGCTCGAGGCGCAGCGTCGCGGCGACGCGGCCGCGCTCGATCGACGTGGCGCTGGCGCCGAAGGTCTGCTCGAGCGTGCGCTCGGCGGCGGCGTCGCTGGTCGCGTCGGAGCTCCCACAGGCCGCGAGCAGGGCGGCGCACAGCAGGCCGCAGGCGACGACGAGGAGGGCACGAAGGGTCGAGCGGGTCACGGAGACTCCCTGCAAGGACAACTGCAGCGGCTGGGCCGGGTTCAACTTAGCATCGTGGACGTGCGTCGCACCCCAGTCGGCGGGCTCGCGCTGGCGCTTCTGCTTGCGCTCGCGCTCGTCTCCAGCGCCTCGGCCTCGCCGATGCTGACGCTTCGCCACCACGGCGGCGCGCTGCACCGTGAGGATCGCTACCTGCCGCCGGACGCTGGCATGCCGCGCCCGGTCGCTGCCGGGCCGGCCGCGCTGGCGCCGGCCGCCGTCCGGGCGCGCGCGGCGGCCGTGGACGGCGAGCCCAGGCGCACGGTCCGCGGCGAGCTCGCGCGGCTGCTCGCCGCAGCCGCGATCGACCAGCCGACCCACGACGGCTACCGGCGGACCTACGCGGACGCGCTGCGGACCCGCGCGAAGCTGCACGGCGCGCGCCGGGGCGCGCTCGGGGCCGTCCTGCTCAACCTCGAGGCGATCGCGGGGTCGGGCGAGCTCGTCGCCTCGCGCCTGCCGGCGCTCTTCGAGACCGTCGCGCGCAACCGTGAATGGTGGTCGCGCGGGCCGCTGCTGCGCTACGGGCAGCGCGTGAGCTTCCAGGGCAGCCGCCTCGTATGGCAGTACTACACGGGCGAGGGCCTGCAGATCCAGTGGCTGGGGACGTTCGGCAAGGCCAACGGGCTCTGGCAGGCCGGCACGTACGACACGGAGCTGCGCGAGCTGCTCGACGAGGCGCTCGGCCTCGCCGCTCAGCGCGCGGGCGGGATCGCCTTCGAGTACCTGTTCCGCTTCGACGGCGGGCGCCCGCCGTGGGTGAGCGGGCTGGCGCAGGGCACGGCGGTGCAGGCACTCTCGCGCGCGGCCGTGCGGCTCGCCGAGCCGCGCTTCTTCGAGGCCGCTCGCGCTGGACTCGGCATCTTCCGCGAGGCCCCGCCGAGCGGCGTGCGCGTCGCGACGCCGGCCGGCGTGCACTACCTCCTCTACTCCTTCGCCCCGGATCTGCGCGTGCTCAACGCCTTCACGCAGGCGCTCAACGGCCTGCACGACTTCGCGCTGCTGGCCAACGACGCCGAGGGTCGGGCGCTCTTCGCCGCGGGCGAGGCACAGCTGCGCGCCGAGCTGCCGGCGTACGACACGGGCGCGTGGTCGCGCTACTCGCTGCGCCGCGAGGCCGACCTGAGCTACCACCGGCTCGCGCGCGACTTCCTGCGCAACCTCTGCACGCGGCTGACCGAGGCGCAGGTCCCGACGGCGGCGCCGACGGGCGGGACCGCGCCTGCGCCCACGCCCGGCGCGCCACCGGCGCCCATCGCCGACCCGACGCCCTATTGCGACGCCGCGCAGCGCTTCACGCGCTACCTCTCCCAGCCGCCGCGCCTGCGGCTCGTGTCGCAGCGTGCGCGTGCCGGCAAGCCGATCTCGGTGCGGCTCGAGCTCGACAAGCCGGCGTTCGTGACGCTCAACCTGCGCCGCGCGGGACGGACCGTCGTCGTGCTGCGCGACCGGCTCGGCAGCGGCCGCAGGTCGCTGCGCTGGGCGCGCCCGCTGCGACCCGGAGGACTGTTCTCCGTGGGCCTGGCGGCGACGGACCTCGCGGGCAACCGCGGCGCGGCGAGCGGGAAGCTGCGGGTGCTGAGGGCGCGCAGGAAGGGCTGAGGCGGCCGGCGGAGCGCGGCGACGGGCGACGGTTCGGGCGATGGGCGGTGGTTGGGCGCGGCGACGGCCGGCGGTTGCCGCGCGGCA
>JBPCJA010000204.1:0-4145 GCA_051005755.1 Solirubrobacteraceae bacterium | reverse complement strand
CGGGGAAGGTGTGGGGTGGCTCGGGTGGTTTGGGCGGGCGGCGTGCTGTTTTGGCTCTCTTCCCTGGTGGGGGGCGCCGCCGCCGCCCCACGGCATCGATGAGGGAGCGGGCCGGAGGCTGACGGCGCCTCGCGCGCGTCTGTGCGTGACGCCGCCATTTGGCGACTTCGTCGCGCGAGCGCCGAACAACTCGCCATTCGGTGAGGCGCGACGCGCGCCCGCTGGCATCAGGCGGGTGGCGCTCTGCGTCGGCTGCACCGCCGTTTGGCACCTGCTTCGCGCCTACGCCGAACAACTCGCCACGCGGCGGGGCGTGAGACCGTCGTTGGCGTGACGCTCGGCGCGGCGACACCGCCGTTTGGCGCCTCCTTCGCGCCTACGCCGAACAACTCGCCATGCGATGAGGCGCGGCGCCATCGTGTGGCGACTTCGTCGCCCCCAGCGCAAGGGGTTCGTGCCCGGGGCGGGATGAGAGACCTGGGCGTTCTTCGCACGCATGTCATGCGTTTGTCGACCCGCCGCGTGGTTCGTACTCCGGCCACACGGCCCGCGGAGCGGTCTGTGTCATCCATCCCACGGTCACATAGCGATCCCGGGATGGCACACACCGCGATTTTCACGCGCGACCGCCGACGAAACGCATCCCACCACGCGCTTCCCGCCCCACCACTGCTTCATTGATGCCGTTCGTCGCGCCATCAGCGCCGCGCACTCCCTGCGCCCGCCCGCCCGAACGTTCGTCGCGCCATCAGCGCCGCGCACTCCCTGCCCCCGCCCGCCCGAACGGCCCTAAGGGCTCACGACTTGGCAAATGACGGCGTGGCAGGCGTCGATCCCCAGTGTTGGCGGGCGCTGAGCCCACCTGAAGCCACCAATTGCTCAGTCGTGAGCCCTAACCACCGTCAGCCCCACCCGTTCCGTCCCCGCCCGCGCGTAGCGTGCACGCCATGCCAGCGCACGAGCCACCCCGCCTGCAGATCGACCCGTGCGACGTCACGGCGGTGCTCGCGCTTCAGCGCGAGCTGGGCGTCAGCCACGCGCTCGGTCAGGTGCTCGTCCGCCGCGGCCTGGCCGGCGTCGACGAGGCGCGCGCATGGCTGGCCGCCGACGAGCGCCACGACCCGTCGGCGTTCGCGGGCATCGACGATGCCTGCGCGCTCGTCCTGCGCCACGTCGAGGGCGGCGGCCGGATCACCGTGCACGGCGACTACGACGTCGACGGCGTGTGCTCGACGGCGATCCTCGTCGGAGTCCTGCGCGCGCTCGGTGGCGACGTCGACTGGTTCCTCCCGAGCCGCACCGAGGACGGCTACGGCCTATCGGCGGCCACCGTCGCGCGGCTGGCACTGCGCGGCACGCGCCTGCTCGTCACCGCCGACTGCGCGATCACCGCCGTCGACGAGGTCGCGGCCGCACGCGCTGCCGGCCTCGACGTCGTCGTCACCGACCATCACAGCCCGCGCGCCGACGGCCGGCTGCCCGCCGCCGCGATCGTCCATCCGGCGGTCTGCGGCTACCCGTGCGCCGAGCTCTGCGCTGCCGGCGTCGCGCACAAGCTCGCCGCCGCGCTGCTGTCCGCGGCCGGGCGCGATCCAGCCGGCGCCGACGCCGACCTCGACCTCGTCGCGCTCGCGACGGTCGCCGACTGCGTCCCGTTGCGCGGCGAGAACCGGCGGCTCGTCCGCGAGGGACTGCGCGCGCTCGCCGCCACGAAGCGCCCCGGGCTGCGCGCGCTCATGCGCGTCGCGCGCGCCGACCCGGCGCGGATCGACGCGCGTGCCGTCGGCTTCCGCCTGGCCCCGCGGATCAACGCCGCCGGCCGTCTCGAGCGCGCCGATGCCGGCCTCGAGCTCCTGCTCACCGGCGACGAGGCGCGGGCGGCGCAGATCGCCGACGAGCTCGACCGCCTCAACGCCGAGCGCCGCCACACCGAGACGCGGATCCTCTTCGAGGCCGAGGCGCAGGTCGCGCGAGCCGGGAAGCGGTCGGCCTACGTCCTCGCGGGCGAGGGCTGGCACAAGGGGGTCATCGGGATCGTCGCCTCGCGGATCGCCGAGCGCCACCACCGCCCGACGGTGCTCGTCGCGCTGGATCCTCATACCGGGCGCGGCACCGGCTCGGGCCGCTCGATCCCCGCCTTCGACCTGCTCGCCGGACTCGACGCCGCCTCCACGCACCTCGTGCGCCACGGCGGCCACCGCGCCGCCGCCGGTTGCGAGCTGCTCGCCACCGAGCTCGACGGCTTCAGGGCGGCGTTCGAGGCCCACGCCGCCGCGACGCTGCGCGCGGAGGACCTCGTCGCCGTGCAGCGCGTCGACGCCGTCGTCGCGGGCGACGAGCTCGGTGTCGGCCTCGCCGAGGAGCTCGAGCGCCTCGCACCATTCGGCACCGCCAACCCCGGCGTCTCGCTGCTCGTCCCGGCGACGCGCTGCAGCGACCCGCGGACTATGGGAGAGGACGGCAAGCACGTGCGCTTCAGCGTCGCCTCCGGCGGGGTGCGGGCACGCGCCGTGGCGTTTGGGATCTCGACGATCGATTGCGAGCAGCCGCTGGACGCGACGTTCTCGCTCGAGCTCAACGAGTGGGCCGGCAGCGTCGAGCCACGGCTCGTGCTGCGCGACGCCCGGCCGTGCGCGCCGGCGCCGATCGCCGTCGTCGGGGAGTCCGCCGACTACCTCGGGACGGTGCTTGACGAGCTCGCGCGCCCGCTCGAGGCGCTCGCGACGCCGCCCGAGCGGCTCAGCGTCCCTGTCCGCGACCGCCGTGGCGGCGGCATCGCGGGAATCGTCGCCGCGCTCGTCGCGTCCGGCGAGCCGGTCCTCGTCGTCACCGCCGACGCGCGGCTGCGCGGGCGCCAGCTCGCGCCGATCCTCGGCGGCTTCGAGCTGTGCTCTCACGATGCGCTCGAACGCGATCCGGGGCTGGCCCGGACAGAGCACCACGTCGTCGTGCTCGACCCGCCGGCCGGTCCGCTGCGCACGCACGGCCGGATCACGCATCTGGCGTGGGGTCGTCCTGAGCTACGCTTCGCGGAGCACATCCATGAGCGCGAGTACGGCCTTCGTGCTTCGCTCACCGCGACGTACCGGGCCCTGCGGGCGGCGGGCGGCGCGGCGGGCGAGGAGCTCGAGGCGCTGCTACGCGGAGATCCTCAGACGCCACGGCCGGCCACGCTGGCCGGCCGGGTCATCAGGGTTCTCGCGGAGCTCCACCTCGTCAGCCTCGACCCGGACTCCAGGACCGTGACCGTCCCGCTTGCCGAGCGCACCGCGCTCGAGCGATCGGCGGCATACCGGGCCTACAACCAGCGATTCGAGGACGGACGCAGATACCTGACCGGGGTGACAGCAAGGGCGGCGTAAGGGCCCCGGCCCGCCAGCGCGTCGGCGCCCGCCGCGCGCCGGTCGACGAGGTCACCGCGGGACGCCCGCATGCTCCCGTCGAGCGCGCCGATCTCACCGAGCTCGAGCGAAGCCTGCTGTCCGACGTCTTCGCGATCGTCGAGGAGCACGCCGACGCGTCGGCCGTTGAGATCGACCGCAAGAAGGTCGAGGCGGCGTTCGTCTTCGCGTGCGAGCACCACGCCGACCAGCGGCGGCGCTCAGGCGAGGACTTCATCGTCCACCCGGTCGGCGTCGCGAAGATCTGCGCGGGCATGCGCCTCGACACCGAGACGCTGTGCGCGGCGCTGCTGCACGACACCGTCGAGGACACCTCGGCCTCGATCGCCGAGGTGCGCCGCACGTTCGGCGAAGAGATCTCCAACCTCGTCGACGGCGTCACGAAGCTCACCGGCATCGTCTTTCAGTCGCGCGACGAGGCGCAGGCCGAGAACTACCGCAAGATGATGGTCGCGATGGCCTCCGACGTCCGGGTCATCCTCATCAAGCTCGCCGACCGCCTGCACAACATGCGCACGATCGCCGCGCTGCCGAAGCAGAAGCAGATCGACAAGGCCAAGGAGACCTTGGAGATCTACGCGCCGATCGCGCATCGCCTCGGCATCCACGCGATCAAGTGGGAGCTTGAGGACCTCGCCTTCGCCGCCCTGCACCCGCGCAAGTACCAGGAGATCAAGGGCCTGGTCAACCAGCAGCGCGACGAGCGCGAGCGATATGTCGAGGGCGCGGGCACCTACCTGCTCA
>JBPCJA010000203.1:0-9371 GCA_051005755.1 Solirubrobacteraceae bacterium | reverse complement strand
CGTGGCTGGACAACGACAAGCGCCTACACGCCCTCGCGCGCGAACTCGAAGCGCTCGCGATCCAAGCCGCCGAACAGGCCGAAGGGTGGGGGGAGAAATAACGTGCGAGAAGTGCGGAACGAGAGTGCCTCCGTCGCTCCACCCGCATTACCGGGCTTCATCACTACCACGAGGCAGTCCGCCCCTGCGCTGCGCGACGCTACTCTAGCCCTCACGGTTTCCGCCGCTTGGACGTCTCGCTCTCGCGACCTGTGGACACCATGCCCATTTCGCTGGCCGCCGTATCGCAGCGCAGGTTCCCACGTTCCACATGAGAGCCTGAGCCGGGCTCGCGCCACCTTCATGCCGGACACCACCTGGCCAATAAGCAGGCACCCGCCAGGCTCATCCCGGGCCAAACTGCCGAGCCCGGTTTTGATGTCGTCTTGTTATCAGTGGATCACTTACGTTCGCCTTCCCGGCTCCTACCTGACGCGCTCACGGCGCGCCTTTTCCCGCAACGCTCACCACCACGGCTTTTGACCGCAGCAGCTTGCGGTGGTTTGCGGCCTCCCCCTGCAGGGCGGCCACGGAGGGCCAACCTCCATCTCTCACGCAGCACCGCATCCAGCGGACCGATCGTCTACATCGATCCTCCTTCCGCGTTCGTGGCACACGCAGATCCAGGAACTTCTCGACGGTCCGCCGGTCGCGGCCCGGGGCGGCCCAGACCAAGCGGCCGGTGTGGTGGTCGACGACGACGGTCAGGTAGCTCTGGCCCTTGCGGACCGAGATCTCATCGAACCCCAGGCGCCGAAGGTTGGCCAGCAGGTCGCGCTGGCCGCGGGCCTCGTCACAGACACGTCGGCAGATGCCGCCGACCGCGCGCCACGTCGTGCGCATCAACTGCGCGACCGCGCGCGCGGACGAGTTGACCGCAAGCCACGCGCACTGATCCTCAAACGCCCGGGTGAACGCCGAGTCGTGGCGCGCCCACGGCACCGCGGCGACGATCACGCCGTGGCGCTTGCACTCCACGCGCGGCGCCTCGGCCTCGACATAGGCCTTGGTCGTGCCGAGGTCCATTGCGCGCCAGCGCCGCCTGCCATCGCCCCAGTCATAGCCCGCACAGCGTCGCCGGCAGACAGGGCAGCGGCCCTGCTCGCGAGCCCGCGGGCGCACGCACACCACCACCGCTTCCTCGTCGAGGAAGACGTCCTCGACAACGGCGCGCGCCAGCCCCAGCAGCCGCGCCCATACCCTTATCCCGCGCACGTCGCACCGCCCCCTTCGATGGGATCCAGACCTTGAGAAGCCGGAACCCTAGGAGCGCCGCGGCGTGCGCACCCCCAACACCCCCCTCCGGGCGCCCTGCGCCCGGACTTGGCCGACCCCATCAGCGCAGCCAGCCGCCGCTGTCCAGCACCGCAAACCCGCTGCAAGACCCCCAGATCCGACGCGCGTCCACCGCTACCCAACGAGGCGGTGCTTGACCGCGACGGCCGGCGAAGCTACCCGTCAACCCCGCTTACCGTCACCCACGCAAGCAGCAGTAGCGCCCCAAACAGGCCGACGGCGTCGAGGACGCGGCGCCCGCTGGCTGGGCCCAGAGTGCCGCTTCTCGACGAACGCAGCAGTGTGCGGTGCGAGCTGCTGATGGGATCCGAACCCGCGACAAAGCCCACGGGTGCTGTTCTGGCGACCCAGCCACCCCCGCCGCCATCTCAGGCCACCGCGCGCTACAGCCGCGACCGCACGCCACTGACGAACGTGAGAGACGCGGGGCGCAGCATCGTCCTCGGCTGATCGCGGTCACACGGGCGACCGGCCGTGCCATCGCGAAACCGGCGTGACCGAGTGCTGGACCGCAGCGCCGCGTCGTCGTGCGGTCAGGACGACCGACGACGAGCGAAGGTCTCAGGCGAGGTCGAACTCGCCGGCCTTGACGCCCGTGATGAAGGCGCGCCACTCGGCCGGGGTGTAGAGCAGGAGCGCGCCGTCGGGCTGCTTGCTGTGCCGGAGGGCGATCCGCCGGTCGGGCAGGACGGCCGTCTCGACGCAGTCCGCCCCACCATCGGAGTAGCTGCTCTTGCGCCAAGCCAGGCTCGCTGGCTCGATCCCGCCGGTCATGCCATCTCCTTCGCCACAGCGGCGAGCATAGCAACGGATGCCCGCTCGGACAGCGCCACGCGCTTGATGCGCCGCAGCGCCTGCGCGAACGGCTCGGCCTCTTCGAAGTAGATGTCTCCGCCCCGCGTGACGACATGGGTGAGATCGCGGTCGTCGCGGAAGCGCAGGATCGAGAACGGTCCCGTGAAGCCTGGATGCGCCCCGGCCGCGAACGGCACGACGCGCAGCTCGACGGTCGGCAGGACCGCGGCGTCGAGCAGATGGCGGAGCTGGGCGCGCATGATCTCCGGCCCGCCGACGACCGCGCGCAGGGCGCCCTCGCCGAGGATCGCGCAGAGCTCGAGCGCGTCGTCTCCGGCAAGGCGCTCTTGATGAGCCATGCGGACGGCGACGGTGCGCTCGAGCCACTCCTTACCGGCCGCGGGATCCCAGGTCTTCAAGACCACGCGGGCGTAGTCGGGCGTCTGCAGCAGGCCGGGCAACGCGATGTCCCAGAAGCACTCCAGCCTGTAGGCGCGACGCTGGAGCCAGCCGTAGTCGGCGACGGCCATGGAGACGACGTCGGGCGCCTCCGGCCGCTCGTGAGCCTCCTCGGCGAGGCGCATGAGCGCGTCGCGCTCGGCGCCCCGGACGCCATAGACCTCCAGCGCGTAGAACAGCTCGGAGAGGTGCGGGATCCGGTCGCCGGTCTCCCACCGGCTCAGCGACGACGGGCGGCGCTTCATCCGCTTGGAGGCCTCGACGAGCTTCATGCCCGTCGCCTCGCGCTTCTCCCGCAGCCGAGAGCCCAGCAGGCGGCCTCGCATTGTCGTGTCGCCGGGGCCGACCCGGATGACCGTCTGCTTGCTCACGTGTCCGCTCCTCTCATGGTTCGTCGGACGACAAATGTGCCAGAAGCTCATGTCGGATCCATTGCTTGCGCCATCCGTCCGCCCCTGGAAGCCTCGCGCTCGTGGCTCCTCCCAAGCCCCGCACCCAGACCCGGCCGCGGTACCAGCGGGCCCGTGCCTTCCGTCACGGCGAGCTGGTCTGCGGCCGGGTGGATCTGCGGGTGCGCGACAGCGGGCAGATCGGTCTGACGGCGCACGAGCGCCGGGAGATCGTCGTCCGGTTCCTCGGGCGCATCGCGCCGGAGCTCAGGCGCGAGCTCGACGAGCTCGTCCAGCGCCGCGGCAGCTTCGCCCGCCGGGCCGCCGACCGGATGCAGGCGATTGAGCTCGTAGCCGACGATCCGCAGGCCGGCCACGTGCTGATCGTCGGCCACGTCCAGCCGCCGCAGCACCGCCATTGCGAGATCTGCGAGACCGAGTTCGGCGTGCGGGTAGTACCGGAGCCGGGTCGCTGCCCATCACCAGCCGGGCGGGCGCTTGGCCGGCGGATCGCAGGAGCCCGTTGGGTGGGCGCTCGCGACGATGCCTGAGCCCGAGCCGGCGCGTCGCCTCTCCTCGGCCGAGTTGAAGACGCTGAAGCTCGCGGCGCACCGGCAGCTTCGCCGCTGGAACAACGTGGCGCTGCGCGGCGAGCTCCAGCGTCCCGAGCGCCGCGACCGCCTGCGCCGGACCGTCCAGGTTCTCGACGAGTTCCCCGAGGGCGTCGAGCTGCGGCCGAGCGACCCCGGGTAGATGGCAGCAGGTGCTAGGCGACGTCGCGGAGCAGCTCGGCGTCGGCTTCGAGCGTGCGCCGCAGCGATTTCTTCAGCTCCCCGTGGATCTGGCAGACGCGGCTCTCGGAGACTCCGAGGACCATGCCGATCTCGCGGAGCGTGAGGTTCTTGACGTAGAGCAGCACCGCGATCTCGCGCTCGCGCTGGCCGAGCTGCGCGAACGCGTGCCGGAAGCGCTGCTTGGCCTCGGTCTTGGAGGCCTCGCGGACGGGATCGGAGTCGGCGTCGTCGCTGGCGATCGCGTCGATGCGCTCGACGCTCCCGCCGTCGTGGGCGAGCACGAGCGTGTTCAGCGAGGTCACGTCGGAGGTGATGAGGTCCTTCTGGCGGCTGCGCAGCTGCTCGAGCGTCATGTCCAGCGCGTCTGCGAGCTCGGTGTCGGAGGCGGAGCGGCCGTGGATCAAGCGAAACTCGCTCTGGACCCGGCGCATGTCGCGCTCCCACCGGCGCAGCGAGCGCGGCGCCCAGTCGCCACGGCGCAGCTCGTCGATGACCGCGCCGTGAATGCGAGTCCAGACGAACTGCTCGAGGGTCGCGCCCTTCTCGGGGTCGTAGCGGTCCAGCGACTTGATGAGCGCCTCGAGGCCCGCCGACAGGAGGTCGTCGACCTCGCAGCTCGCCGGCAGCTCGCCGATCTTGCGGTACACGATGAACTTCACGAGCGGTGCATACGTCAGCACGAGCCGGTCACGCAGGCGTCTGTCGCCGCTGCGCTGGTGCTCGCGCCACAGCGCCATCGCATCGTCGGATTCCATCCACCGCCGCGGCGTTGGGGACGGCTTGCGGCCGGCGTCGGAAGGAGCGGTGCGGGAACGGCTGGAAAGAACTGGCATGGTCCGCCTATCGCACCGCGCGGTCGTCGACAACAGCCGACTTGAGCATATGTGGACGAATAGCGGCCTGCGGTTGACCGCACGAGCGCAGAGCGGGTGTGGCGGGCCGCTACCCCGTGATGTCGCGGCGCTCGAAGCACGCGGCGCCCGCGGCGGCGAGCAGCGTGCCTGCGACGACGAGGAGGGCGAGCCCGGCCACGTCGAGCCCGTCCTGCAGCGGCGCGCCGTAGTACCGAAACGCCGACAGCCAGCGCAGCGCGTGGATCGCGTCGGCGAGCTTGCCGAGGACGTCGAGCAGGTACATCCCGGCGAGCAACCCGGCGCCCGTCCCGAGGACCGGCGCCACCCGGTGCGCCATCCCCGCCGCGAGCGTCCTGCAGCCCGCGAAGAACAGCGCCAGGCCCCAGACGGCAGCGAGTGCCGCCACGAGGCGGCCGAGCGCGATCCCCTCCCCGACAAGCGTGGCTCCCGCAACGGTCAGCCCGCCTGCGACGAGCAGCACCGATGCGACGGCGATCGCGGCCGTCGCGAACGCTCCCGCGACGAGCGTGCGGCGCGCGACGGGCGTTGCGAGGACCGTGTCCAGGTAGCCATGCTCCTCCGCGCCGGCGATCGACGCGGCCACGCAGCGCATCGCGAAATACGCCACTCGACGCCGATCAGCCGTCCGTCGCGGACGATCGCGACGCGGTCACACAGGCGCTCGACCTCGTCGAGGTCGTGCGAGGACAGAAAGACCGTCGTGCCGCGCTCACGCTCCTCGACCACGACCTCGTGGAACTGCTCCTGCATGAGCGGGTCCAGCCCGCCCGTCGGCTCGTCGAGGGATCAGCAGCTCCGGTGCGTGGAACAGCGCCTGGATGAGGCCGATCTTCTGGCGGTTGCCGCGCGACAGGTGCCCGACCGACCGGTCGAGGTCAGCCGAGAAGCGCTCCGCGAGCTCGGCCGCCCGTCCGAGCCCATGCAGCCCGCGCAGCGTGGCGAAGAACGCCACGATCTCGCGCCCGGTGCGCCGCGGTCGCAGGCGAACTCGCCCGGCAGTAGGTCGCTCGGTCGGCGCCGCGACCACGGCCGATGACGCTTGCGCGACGGCCGCGGAATGAGAGACTCCTCGCGTGGCAGGTGAGCGTCTCTCCGCGCATGCTGCGCGCAACCGCAAGCTGTGGGACGAGCGTTCGGCGGCGTATCAGGCCGAGCACGGCGAGCAGCTTGCGGCCTCCGGCGGCTTGGCCTGGGGTGTGTGGCAGCTACCGGAGGCGGAGCTTGGAGTGCTCGGCGATCCGAGCGGCCGCGACGTGCTCGAATTCGGCTGCGGCGCGGCCCAGTGGTCGATCGCGCTGCATCGTCTGGGGGCACGCGTCACGGCACTTGACAACTCCGCCCGTCAGCTCGAGCAGGCGCGTGTTTTGATGTCGGCTGCGGGCGTCGACTTTCCGCTCCTCCACGCCAGCGCGGAATCGACCGGATTGCCTGCCGCGTCGTTTGACATCGTCTTCTGCGACCACGGTGCAATGACGTTCGCCGATCCATTTCGCACGGTCCCGGAGGCGGCACGACTGCTGCGCCCCGGCGGACTGCTTGCGTTCTCGATGGACACGCCGATCGTCGATATGACGTGGCAGACCGGTAGCGACCACCCCGCGGATCGGCTGCAGCTGGACTATTGGGACCTGCATGCCCTCGCGGAGCCCGGAGAACCCGTCACGTTTCAGGTGCCGTACGGCACCTGGATTCGCCTTTTCCGGGAGAACGATCTGGTGGTCGAAGATCTGCTCGAGCTACGGCCGCCGGTCGATGCTACGAGCAGCTACCGCGACGAGCTGCACCGCGACTGGGCGCGACGCTGGCCGATGGAGCACATCTGGCGGGTGCGTCGAGCACCCGCCGCGAGCGGATGAAGATCCGTCGATGGCGCGTCATGACACCGTCCCCTCGGCCGCGCGCCTGCGCATGGATGCGAGCGACGGGACCCGCACCTCCCACAGTTAGGTCACCCTAACACCCCACGTCCCGCGGGGGCCAGCGCAAGCTCGGGTTCCGCCCGTGCCATGACGATCCTCGGGCACGGGCGATCCGGGGGTCTCAGCGCTCCGGGCGCGCGGCCTTCCGGTCGCCTTCGCGCTGGGACATCTGTGCAAGCAACTGGCGGACCTTGCCATCGATGGCCTCGGTGGTCCCGCCGTAGTGCCCACGGCCCGCAGCCAGCCGGCCGCGGCCGGCGAGGGCGGCGGCCTCCGGCCCGGATTCACGCGAGCGTTCCGTGCGCGCCTGCTGCGCTGCCTGGACGGACTCAGGTACCAGGATGTCCGGGAACGGACCGGGGCCCGGGCTCGGGTACGTCGATGCCTGGCGGAAGCTCGGCCCGAAGGTCTCCGTACCCACCGGGAGGGTCTCAAGTGTGTGCCGGTTCGTGCCGTCGGCATCCATGACCGCGATCTGCTGCCCGTCAGCCTGCGGGTCGTTGGGCATCCGCAGGTAGGAGATCAGCTCACCGTCCGGCGACCAGTCCGGGTGACCGTCGGCGTAGTCGGTGTCCCACGAGTAACTCGACAGCTCGGTCACGATGCCGGTGGTGGTGTTCACCTTCACCATCTCGATGTCAAACGAGTCGGTGACACCCATGAACGCGATTTCTGACCCGTCAGGCGACATGCTCGGCGCATTCATGATCAGCCAGTGATCGCCTGTGATGAGCGGTGTGACGTCAGAGCCGTCGGAGTCGGCGACATACAGAGCGACGGGTTTGAAGCTGTAGCCGGGAAACAGCTCGAGCTCTTCCCCGACCGGGTCGCCTTGGGGGTCGACTTGCGTCAAGAACGCCAGACGCGACCCGTCAGCGGATACGGTTGGTTGATACTGGCCCACCGGCGTGGCACTCGGCGTGTATTCAGGGTCCTGGAAGTCGATGACCGACGCGTAGTTCTGGCCATCGATGTCCACGCGCACGACTTCCGCATCGGGACCGTCGACGGTGAACGGCGCGAGCGTGTTCGCCGTCCCGTACACCGCTTCCCCGTCTGGCGCCCACTCGAAATCGAACAGCATCGCGGGCGGCAAGAATGGCGACCAGGGACCGGGTATCGGACTTGACAGCTGGACGCTGTCCTCAAGCGGCTGAAGCCCCGTGGCGTCACCGAACCGCATACGCCCGTCATAGTCAGAGCCGCCCATGATCCTCTGATATCCGTCGGGCGAGACCGGGTGTTGAGCGTCACCTTGAGTGAGCATCTGGGGGCTTCTCGGCGTCATTGTCGCTGAGGACGGTCATGTCCTGTTTGTTGCTTTGAGGTAGCGCGCTCACCGCGGAGCCGAGCCCGGAGGGCGAGGCGGAGCGGTGGGCGCGGCCGGTCGTGTCGCTACCGCTCGTGGCTGCGAGGCTTCGCCGCGTCGAGGAGGCGAAGAGAAGGCGAGAGGCCCCTGAGATTTCGCGGTCGCAGGGCCTCTCGCCAACGCGAACGTCGTGCTGATCGTAAGGGTGTCTGAGTCAGAGGTCGAGGCCGTGCTCGTCGGCGGGCATGGTCCTGTTTTGCCGTGTGGCGCGCTGTGCCCCGGTTGCGAGGGTCAGCTTGGTCGGTGGGGCTCTTACCGGCGCTGGGTGCGCCGGGCGGGGGAGGTCCTGCCGCTGCGGGTGCGGCGGGCGATCTGCCGTTCGTGCGGGGCTACTCATGCCGTGCTTCCGTCGTTTCTGTACGGTCGGCGGCTTGATCTCGCCGAGGTGATCTTCGGGGGGCTCGTGGCGGGCGCTCGTGGTCGTGGCCATCGTCGCGTTGCGGCGGCCGCCCGGGTGCCGCAGACGACGGCGCGCGGTTGGCTTCGCCGCGCGCGTCGTGACGCCGATCGGCGGCGCGCGTACTTCGCGGGGCTCGCCACGGAGCTTGGCGCGATCTCGGCGCGGCCGCCGCCGCACGGCTGCGCGCTCGGCTTGCTGGTCGAGGCGATCGGTGAAGCGCGCCGGGCCGCCGCGGAGCGCTTCGGCGCCGCTGCTGTGGGGTCGCTGGGCTCCTTTTCGGCCGCAGCTTGCAGGGGAGCGCTGCTGGCCAACACGAGCCCGCTCTTTGCGGACCTGCGCAGCGCGGCCAGGGTCGGGGCCGACACCCGGAGCGGGTCCCTGAAGGAGGACACCGATGAATGAGCAGCGAGGACAGTTGGTGAGTTCTGGACGCGCGGCGAGGCCGCTGGGCGAGTGGCGTGTCGAGGAGGCGCTGCATCGCTACGGCGTGATCCGCGACGCGTGTGAGGAGCGCCTCAGCCCGGCGCAGCGCGGCGCGCTCGTGCGCGCCGCCGCCGGGCGCCTTCACCGTCATCCCTGCGGCGAGCTGCGAGAGCACGGGCGCTCGACGATCGATCGCTGGATCCGCGCGTGGCGCGCCGGCGGGTTCGAGGCGCTCAAGCCAGCGGTCCGGCAGGTCGGCCCGCTCACGGACCCGGCGCTGCTTGTCCGCGCCGGCCGCGAGGCGCCCGAGCGGACCGGCGCGCAGATCGCAGAGATCCTGCGCGCCGTCCACGGCGAGCGGGCGCCGTCGGCGCGCACCGTTCAGCGCCACCTCGCCCGAGCGGGACTGCGGCGGTCTGACCTCACCGGCGAGATCGTCGGCCTCGGGCGCTTCGAGGCCGCACGCCCCAACGATCTGTGGGTCGCCGACGCCCTGCACGGGCCCGTCGTCGCGCTGCAGCGCGGCTCGCTACTGAGGCGCAAGGCGATCTGCTTCGCGATTCTCGACGACCACTCGCGCCTGTGCGTCGGCGCTCGCTTCGAGCCCGCCGAG
>JBPCJA010000202.1:0-3650 GCA_051005755.1 Solirubrobacteraceae bacterium | reverse complement strand
ACGAGCCGGACAGCACGCTCGCGTAGCTCGTCAGGGTACTTCTTGGGTCGGGGCATGACGGGGTGTTCCTCTCTGCAGGACCGAAATCCTGGTTTGGAGGTCTCCGTCAGACCCGGGATGGCTCAGCTGTCCCGGTAGTCGGGAGCAGGCAGGATGACGTCGTAGCGCCCACCGAGGCTCAGGATGCGCGGGCAAGGATCCGCCGACCACATCGACGAGAGTTGGACTCATCGTGCGCGTCTGGGACGCTACGCGCCGCGCCGTGTGGCGAGTTTGACATCTGCTGACCGCTATGGAGGACACCCTGCGCCATGCCCCGCCGACCACTGCCGTCATCCGCCGCGCGTCTGTCGTTGCACCGGGGTCTCTCGATCGCCGGGGCGCTGGCTGCGGGTGTTCTGATGGCCTCGCCCGCACAGGCGGGCCTGATCCCACCGCCCGGCGCCTGGCCGGCCCCGGTCGGCGCGCCGAACCCACAGGCTGGCCTCGGGCCCGTCGGCAACGGCGTGCACGCCTCCGGCTTCGCGCACCTGCACGTCTGGATCGGCCGGCGACACCGCGCGGCCATCACGCAGACGGCCGGGCGCAGTGCCGTGATTCGGGGCTCCCTCGACAACGACCTCTCCGACCAGCCGATCACCGGCGCGATCGTCAACATCGTCACGCAGAACGTCTACGGCGGCGACTGGGTCGCCGCCGTCGACGCCACCACCAACTCGCGCGGCGCGTTCCGGGCGGTCCTGCCGCCCGGCGGGCATCGCCGCGTGGCGTTCGTGTACTGGCCCAGCGGCGACGCGCAGGTGCCGCTCTACAGCCGCCGGCTGCTGATCCGCGTCCGCAGCCGCGTGTGGCTGGGCCAGCCGCGCCACAAGGGCGCCGCGTACCGCTTCCGGGGCCGTGTCAGCGGCGGCGAGATCCCCGCGACCGGCCTGCTGATCGCACTGCAGGTCCGTAACAGCCAGGGCAACTGGATCACGATCCGCCTCGCGCGCACCGGCGCGACCGGCCGCTTCGCGGTCCGCCGGCGCCTACCGCCCGGCCGCTTCCCGGTGCGCATCGTCGCGCCGTCGCAGGCCTCTTGGGCGCTGTACGCCGGTACCAGTCAGACACGGCGAGTCGGACGATGAGCTGCTGACGAGCCGGTGGCGTGCCGTGTCAGGCGCGCCCGGCCTCGACCACCGCGACGAGCCGCCCGCAGACGGCTGCGGTCTCCTCCTCGGTCGGCGCCTCGACCATGACGCGCACGAGCTGCTCGGTCCCGGACGGGCGCACGAGCACGCGCCCGCGGCCCGCCAGCTCCGCCGCCTCGCGCGACGTCGCCTCGCTCAGCGCGTCGCTCGCCATCGCCGCGTCGCGATCGGCGACGCGCACGTTGACGAGCTTCTGGGGCAGCTTGTCCATCGCGTCGCGCTCGGCGAGGTCGCGACCGGCGAGCGCCTCGAGCGTCAGCAGCGCCGATGCGATCCCGTCGCCGGACGGGACGAACCCCATGTCGATGATGTGCCCGGACTGCTCGCCGCCGAGGCCCCAGCCGCGCTCGCGCAGCGCCTCGAGCACGTAGCGATCGCCCACGGCCGTCGTCGCGACGGCGACGCCGGCCGCCTGCATCGCCGTGTGGAAGCCGTAGTTCGTCATCACGGTGACCACGACCCCGTCACCCGGCAGGCGGTCCTGCGCGCGTAGGTGCAGCGTGGCCAGCGCGACGAGCTCGTCGCCGTCGACGAGCGCCCCGTGGCGATCGACCGCGAGCACGCGGTCGCCGTCGCCGTCGAAGGCGAAGCCGGCGTCGTGGCCGTCGGCCCGCACCGCCGCGACGAGCGCCTCCACGTGCGTCGAGCCGCAGTGGTCGTTGATGTTGCGCCCGTCCGGGGCGTCGGCCAGCACCGTCACCGCCGCGCCGAGGCGCCGGAAGATCTCCGGCGCGGCGCGGTACGTCGCGCCGTTGGCGCAGTCCAGGACGACGTCGAGGCCGCTGAGGTCGAGGCGGTCGAAGCGCTCCTGCAGCGCCCGCAGGTAATCCTCGCGCGTGCCGTGCATCTCGCGGATGCGGCCGATGCGCCCCCCCGTGGCGGCCTGGCGCCGGAGCGGGGCATCCAGCCGCGCCTCGATCGCGAGCTCGGTGGCGTCCGAGAGCTTGAACGAGTCGGCGCCGAAGAACTTGATGCCGTTGTCCTCGTAGGGATTGTGCGACGCCGAGATGACCGCCGCCAGATCGAGGCCGTAGCGCCCGATGAGCAGCGGCGCCGCGGGGGTCGGAAGGACGCCGCCGAGCAGGACGTGGCCCCCGGCCGACGCGATCCCGGCCGCGAGCGCGGACTCGAGCATCTCGCCGGACTCGCGCGTATCGCGGATGACGAGCACGCGCGGCCGCTCGCCGGCGACCTCGCGCGTCGCCGCCGCGCCGAGGCGCAGCGCGAGCTCCGCGCTCAGGACCTCGCCCGCGACGCCGCGCACGCCGTCGGTCCCGAAGAGCTTGCGGGTCGCAGCTCCGCCCACGGTCACGGTCACGACGAAAGCGCTAGCGCTTCGAGAACTGCGGCCGCTTGCGGGCCTTCTTCAGACCAGCCTTCTTGCGCTCCTTCGCCCGCGAGTCACGGGTCAGAAAGCCCCGGCGCTTGAGCTCGCCACGGAGGTTGGGATCGGCCTCGAGCAGCGCGCGTGAGATGCCGTGGCGCAGCGCACCGGCCTGGGCGCTGACGCCGCCGCCGTGCATGCGGGCTACGACATCCATCCGGTCCTCGTAGCCGACGGCCTCCAGCGGCTGGCGGATGTTGCGCCCGAGCGCCGGGCGCGGGAAGTAGTCGTCCAGCGTCTTGCCGTTGATCGTGTACGCCCCGGTGCCGGGGCGCAGGATGACGCGCGCGACGGCGGTCTTGCGCTTGCCGGTCGCGCGGTAGCGCGCGCCCGCAGCGAGGTCGATGACCGCGGCGACGGGCTGCTCGTCCGCGCGGTCCTGCTCGGCCTCGGCCTCGGCTGCGGCGTCCTCTTCGGTCTCGGCGAGCGGATCGGTGCCCTCGAGGACGATGTCGACCTCGAGATCGGCGCCGGGAATGGCGGGCTTGACGCGGGGAGCGGCGGGCTCGTCGTCGTCGATGTCCTCCTCGAGCGCGGGCGGGGCGGGCTCGGGCGTGGAAGCTTCGGGCTCGGGCTCGGCCTCGGGCGTGGGTGCCGCGGCCTCTTCGGGCTCGGGCGGCTCGGCGCTCTCGTTCATTACGAGTTCAGCTCCATCGGTTGCGGCTTCTGGGCCTGGTGAGGATGCTCCGGCCCGGCGTAGATCTTGAGCTTCGTGAGCTGCTTGCGGGCGAGGCGGTTACGGGGCAGCATGCCCTTGACCGCGAGGCGCAGGACCTCTTCGGGACGCCGCTCGAGCATGTCGTTGAGCGTGCGCGTCTTCAGCCCGCCGGGGTAGCCCGAGTGGCGGTAATACATCTTCGCGGCGCGTTTGTTGCCGGTGACCGCGATCTTCTCCGCGTTGATGACGACGACGAAGTCGCCGGTGTCGACATGCGGCGTGTAGGTCGGCTTGCGCTTGCCGCGCAGCGTGTCGGCAATCTGGGTCGCCAGACGCCCGAGCGTTTGCCCGGTGGCATCGACGACGAGCCAGTTGCGCTCGCGATCGTTGGCATTGGCGACGTAGGTCTTCATGGCGT
>JBPCJA010000201.1:0-6864 GCA_051005755.1 Solirubrobacteraceae bacterium | reverse complement strand
CCCATGTGGAGGAAAACGCGACACGCTCAGCCCGCCGCCGCGCAGAGGCGGCCCGCGCGCTCAGCGCCGGCGGTGCCGCGGGCGCTTCTGGCAGCGCTCGCAGGCGTACGTGCCGCGCCCGGCGGCGACGAACTTCACGACGAGCCCGCCGCAGACCTCGCAGGCCTCGCCTGCGCGGCCGTGGATGAGGAACTCGTTCTGGAAGGCGCCCTTGACGCCGTCGGGATGGCGGAAGTCGTCGATCGACGCGCCGCCGGCGTCGATGCCGTCCCGCAGCGAGGCGACGACCGCGTCGCGCAGCGCCGTCACCTGGCCGCGATTCAGCGCGCCCGCCGTGCGCAGCGGGTGGATGCCGGCGCGAAAGAGCGCCTCGTTGGCGTAGATGTTGCCGACGCCGGCGACGCGACGCTGGTCGAGCAGCAGCGCCTTGATCGGCGCGCGTCGCTTGCGGGTCATGCGGTAGAGGTGCTCGGCGGTGAAGTCGTCGCTCAGCGGCTCCACCCCGACCCGCGCGGCGAGGAACGCGTCGAGCTCCGGGCGCCCGAGCGCGAGCTGGCCGGTGCCGAAGCGGCGCGGGTCGCAGAAGCTCAGGACGTGACCGTCGTCGAGCGCGAGACGGACGCGCACGTACGGGGCCGCGGGCGGCGCGTCGTAGAGGACGGTGCCCGTCATCCGCAGGTGCATGAGGAGATAGATCTCGTCGGTGGCCTCCCAGACGAGGTACTTGCCCCGGCGCCACAGGCGCTCGACCGGCCGGCCTTCGAGCGCGTCGATCAGCGCGTCCGGCGCCAGCGGCGCGCACCACTTCGGGTCGAGGATCTCGAGCCCGCGCAGCGTGCGCCCCTCCACGAGCGGCGCGAGCCGGCGGCGGATCGTCTCGACCTCGGGGAGCTCTGGCACGTGCCCAGCGTAGGGATCTACGCCAGGAACGCGGTGCCCGGCAGGCCCGATGCGTCGCGGCCGGCGAGCCAGCGCAGGACGCTCGCCCCGACGTCGGCGAGCGCGCCGTCGTGGCGCCGGCCGCCGTCGCCGGCGAAGCGCGCGAGCAGCGGCACGTGCTCGCGCGTGTGGTCGGAGTGCGCCGCGGCGGGATCGCAACCGTGGTCGGCGGTGACGACGAGCAGGTCGCCGGGCCGCAGGCGCGCCAGCCAGCCGCCGACGGCGGCATCGATCTCGCGCAGCGCGCGGTGGAAGCCCTCGACGTCCTTGCGGTGGCCGTAGACCTGGTCGGTCTCGACGAGGTTCACGAAGACGAGGCCGCGCTCGAGCTCGTCGACGAGCCGCGCCGTCTCGGCCAGCGCGCGGGCGTTCGTCGCGCCCGGATGGGCGTGGTCGATGCCCTGGCCGGCGAAGAGGTCGTGGACCTTGCCGACCGAGTGGACGGGCACCCCGGCGTCCTGCAGCTCCTGAAGGTACGTGCGACCGGGCGGGACCACGCTGAAGTCGCGGCGCCCCTCGGTGCGCCGGAAGCCCCCCGGCTCGCCGGTGAACGGGCGCGCGATGACACGCCCGACGCCGTGGTCGCCGCGCATGACCTCGCGCACCGCCGCGCAGAGCGCGTGCAGCTCGGGCTCGCTGACCCGCTCGACGTGCGCGGCGATCTGCAGGACGGAGTCCTGGGACGTGTAGAGGATGAGCGCGCCCTCGCGCAGGTGCTCGGCGCCGAAGTCGTCGAGGACCGCGATGCCGTTGTACGGGCGGTTGCAGAGCAGGCGCCGGCCCGTGGTCTGCTCCAGCGCGCGCACGACGTCGTCGGGAAAGCCGCCGGGGTACGTCGGCAGTGGCGCAGGGGCGATCGCGCCCATGAGCTCCCAGTGCCCGGTCGTCGAGTCCTTGCCGGGCCCCTGCGCCCCGAGCCGGCCGTGGAGGACCGGCGCGTGTGCGGGCGCGACCCCCTCCAGCGGCAGGATGCACCCGAGGCCGAGCCCGGCGAGCACCGGCAGGTCGAGCCCGCCGGCGGCCTGCGCCAGGTGGCCGAGCGTGTTCGCGCCGGCGTCGCCGTAGGCGGCCGCGTCCGGCAGCGCGCCCGCTCCACAGGCGTCCGCGACGACGACGAACGCGCGCCGCGTCACGTGCGCGGCATGCGCAGCTTCAGCGACCGGGCGACGGGTGCGAACGTCTGCTTGTCGACGCGCGGGAACATCTTCGGTGGGGCAAAGGCGTCGACGACGACCTCGGCCCCGCGGCCGTAGGCGTGCAGCGAGCGCACGCGGCGCCGCTGGCCCTGGTTCGTCGCCGACCCGACGAGCAGGACGCCGCGCAGGCCGGGCTTCATGACCAGGCGCGAGGACGTCAGCCGGAACGTCGGGTCGCGGCTGCGGACCTGCGCGACGAGCGCCTGGCGCGCGGCCTTGAGCTGGTCGCGGGTCTCGGGCAGCGGCTCGCTGCGCGGGTAGCGCCAGACGCCGATCTGCGCGTTGCCGACGGCGACCGTCGCGACCTGGGGCGCGTCGCCCGGCACGATGCGCCAGTTCGTCGGCGCGCGGAAGAACACGCCCTGCTCGGCGAAGATCGCGTCGCGGAAGGACGCCGGCGCCGGGATCCTGCCGATGTCCGGCGGCGGGGTCTGGGCATTGCCGCATCCGGCCAGCACGACGGCGGCAACGATCGCGGGAAGGATGCGGCGCACCGCGGGGATTCTCTCAGGAGTCAGCGGAGGCGACGCCCGCCCGCGGGTGCGTCCTGAAGTACACGTCCTTGAGCCGGTCGGCGGACAGGTGCGTGTAGATCTGCGTCGTGGCCACGTCGGCGTGGCCGAGCATCTCCTGCAGCGAGCGCAGGTCGCAGCCGCCGGCGAGCAGATGGGTCGCGAACGTATGGCGCAGCGTGTGCGGGCTCATCCGACCCTCCAGCCCGGCGCTGCGGGCATGGCGCTGGACGATCTTGTAGAGACCCTGGCGCGTGAGTCCGACGCCGCGGTGGTTGACGAAGAGGTGGCGCTCCTCGCGCAGCCCGACGAGCTTCGGGCGCCCGTGCTCGAGGTACGTCCGCGCCGCGCCGACGGCCTGGCGGCCGACCGGGATGAGGCGCTCCTTCGAGCCCTTCCCGCGCGCGCGCACGACGCCGGCGCGCAGGTCGACGGCGCCGACGGTGAGATCGACGGCCTCGCTCGCGCGCAGCCCGCAGGCGTACATGAGCTCGAGCAGAGCACGGTCGCGCAGGGAGGCCGGCTCGTGCCCGCGCGGTGCGGCGAGCAGCGCGCCGACCTCGTCGCGGCTGAGCACCTGCGGGAGCCGCTGGCTCTTGCGCGGTGCGCGCAGGTCGGCCGTCGGATCGTGGGAGATGATCTCCTCGCGGCGCAGGTGACGGTAGAACGAGCGCAGGCACGCGGCCTTGCGCTGGATCGTCGCCGGCGCGACGGCCGGGCGCTCCTGGTCGCCGGCGGCGAGCTCGGAGAGAAAGCGCGCGAGCTGCGTGTGGGCGAGCGTCGTCGCGTCGAGCTCGTTGCGGACGAGGAAGTGGCCGAACTGCAGCAGATCGGAGCGGTAGGCCTCGAGCGTGTTGCGCGACAGGCCGCGCTCGAACTCGAGGTAGGCGAGGAAGTCGAGCACGTGGTGTTCGAACGGCCGCGTGGCGGAGTCTGTTGGGACGACTGCCATGAGGTGGTCTTCGCCGTGCACGACGCCGTCCATGCGCCTGCAAGGCGTTGTGCGCGGGCCGGCCGTCAGAGGGTGGAGCGCAGCCACTGCAGCCCGACGAGCGTCTTGGCGTCGTTCGTCGCGGCGATCGCGCCGTCGAGGTCGGTCAGCGGCCAGCGCACGATCTCGATGCGCTCGCCGGGATCGGGTTCGACGTCGCTGCGCCGCAGGCCGGTGGCGGCGAAGACGTGGACGGCCTCGTCGCTATAGCCGCTCGATGCGTAGTACGTCTTGATCTGCTGCCAGTGCTCGGCCTCGCGACCGATCTCCTCGGCCAGCTCGCGCCGGGCGCTGTGCAGCGGCGACTCGCCCTCGTCGAGCTTGCCCGCCGGCAGCTCGAGCGTGTACTGGAGGATCGCCTCGCGCGGCTGGCGCACGAGCCAGACGTGCGCGTCGTCGTAGGCGACGATCGCGGCGGCGTCCACCCGGCGGACGATCTCGCGCTCGACGACCTCGCCGTCCGGGTGGCCGAAGCGCTCGACGCGAACGCTGAAGGTCTCGCCCTCCCAGACGGTCTCGCCGCCGAGCGGCTCTATCGCGGGCGCTGTCATCGGTCGCCGATCATGCCAGCAAGCGCGCCACCGGCCGCCAGCGCCGCCGCGAAGAAGAGCGGATCCTCGCGCCCCATCGAGCGCGTCGGCAGGCCGCTGGCCGCGTACTCGGCGAGGTCCGCGGGCCATTGGATCCACTCGTGGCGATCACCGCGCTCGGGCACATGACCCTCCGGGACCGCGACGGTGACGGGTGCGAGCAGGAGGTCGAGCACCGTGCTCGTGTGATGGCTCAGGCCCCGGTGGCGGGCGCGCCCGTCGGTGCAGGACATCCGCGGCACGAGCAGCGTCCGGCAGCCGAGCGCGAGCGCCGTATGCGCGGAGTCCAGCGCCTGCAGACCGCCACGGCCGAGCGCCGAGCCCGAGCCGAGGATGCCGGGGCCGGGACCGGCGAGGGCCGCGTCCCAGCCCAGGGCGGTGAGGCCGTGGTGCAGCGCGGCAGCGGTCGTGATCGCCTCGCCGTCGGCGCCGCCGAACGCCGGGCCGGCGGTGAGGTGCCCGGCGAGCAGGCCGCTCTCGCGCAGCTCGCGCACGACACACGAGTGCCCTCCGGGCAGCGCTCCGCCGCCGGTCTGGACGTAGCCGAGGCGTGCGCCCCCGCCGCTGCGCCCGAAGGCCCATGCCATGGGCGCGAGCTGCCCGTGAAGTGCGAGGACGGCGGCGGGCCCGGCGAGCGGCAGCGCGAGCGCGGGCCCCGTCGCCTCGGCGTCGCCCTCCTCGACCGGCGCGACCGCGTGCTGGAGGCTCGTGTAGTTGAGCTTCATCACGTGTGCCCGCGGAGTCCCCTCCCCGTCGAGGCCGCGCGTGAGGTTGACGTGGACGATGTCGAAGCCGCCCGACCCGAGCCCGAGCTCGACGGCCTCGACGTTGACGATCACGTCGTCCCCTGCCTGCGCGGCGCCGACGAGCCCGATGTCGGCGATCGCCGCGCGCCGCCGGCCGTCGACCTGGATCGCGAGACGCTGCTCCAGCGCGTCGAAGGAACCGGCGACGAGCACCGTCGCGCGCTTCAGGCGGAGCATGCGTCCAGCAGCGCGAACGTCACATCGAGCATCCCCTCGAGCTCGGCGACGCTGACACGCTCGGTCGGCTCGTGGTTGCGCTCGGTGCCGTTGGCGAGGTTCGTGCACGCAAAGCCGGCGGCCTCGAAGGCGTTGGCGTCCGACCCGCCGCCCGTGCTACGGCGCACGGGGACGTAGCCGCGGTCGCGCAGCGCCTGCTCGGCGGCGAGCACCCCCGGCGCGTTCGTCGTGTGGCGATAGCCGTCGAAGAGCCGCTGCGTCGTCACGTCGACGTCGCACGCGCACACGGGCGTGTTCGCCGCGTCGTAGACGTGGCCGATGAGCTCGGCGACCATCGCCTCGGCCTTGGCGGCATCCAGCGAGCGGGTCTCCCCGACGATCGTGCAGCGCCCCGGGACGATGTTCGTCCCGCCTCGCTGGCCGCCGGCGATCGTGCCGATGTTCGCCGTCGTCTCCTCGTCGACCCGCCCCAGGCGCATCGCGGCGATCGCCCGCGCCGCCGCCGCGATCGCGCTGCGCCCGTCCTCGGGCCGAATCCCGGCGTGCGCCGGCGTGCCGCGGAACTCGGCCTCGAAGCGGTAGTACGTCGGCGACGCGACGATGATCTCGCCGATCGGCGAGGCGTGGTCGAAGACGTAGCCCCAGTCGCTGCGCAGCGTCGAGACGTCGAAGGCCTTCGCCCCCGCCAGGCCGACTTCCTCGCTGACGGTGAACAGCAGCTCCAGGCCGACGGGCGAGCCTTCGACGGCGCAGCGGCGAGCGACCTCGAGCAGCACCGCGACGGCGGCCTTGTTGTCGGCGCCGAGGATCGTGTCGCCCGCGCTCTCCCAGCCGTCGTCGACGAGGACGGGCTCGATGACCCCGTCCTCGGGCACCGTGTCGAGGTGGGCGCAGAGCAGGACCGTGCGCTCGCAGCGGCCGGCGATGCGCGCGAGGAGGTTGCCGCACTCCGCGCCGACCTCGGCGGCGACCCCGTCCTCCTCGACGTCCAGGCCCATCCTGCGCAGCTCGCCGGCGACGAACTCCGCGCAGGCGCGCTCGGAGCCGAACGGGCTCGGGATCGCGCACAGCCGCGCGAAGGTGTCGTTCAGGCGGCGGCGCTCGACGTCGGAGGCGGGGCGCATGCGCCTGGAGTCTGACGGGCGCGACCGGGGGGTGGAGGTCCCTACTCCGGCGACTGCGCGCGCGTCGGGGGCGAAGGCGGCATGTTGTACGTCGCCTGGCTGTCGTCCTCTACGCGAAGCTCAGCGCGCGGTCGCGCGCGAGACGCGGTACTCGGGCTCGCGCTCGCGGGCGCGCTGCAGCGCGGCGCCGACGAAGTCGCGGAAGAGCGGCGCGGGCCGCTCGGGTCGCGACTTGAACTCGGGATGGAACTGCGACGCCACGTAGAACGGGTGGTCGTCGAGCTCGATCATCTCGACGAGGCGCTCGTCGGGCGAGGTGCCGCTGACGATGAGCCCGGCCGCCTCCAGGCGCTTGCGCAGGAAGAGGTTGACCTCGTAGCGGTGGCGGTGGCGCTCGTAGATGACCGCCTCGCCGTAGAGGTCGCGCGCACGGGTCGCGGGGTGGATCTTCACGGGGTCGGCGCCGAGGCGCATCGTCCCGCCGAGGTCGGTGACCTCCTTCTGCTCGGGCAGCAGGTCGATCACGGGG
>JBPCJA010000200.1:0-6803 GCA_051005755.1 Solirubrobacteraceae bacterium | reverse complement strand
TCGTGCGCCACCCACCACGACCACCCAAGCCGCCCACCGCCGCATGGATCAACAAACCCGACAACGACGAGCCTGCTCACTAAAGACCCAACCAGACCGTCTCATCCGACTTGACAGGTTCCGGCCGCGCGCCGGCAGGAGCGGCCGGCTCGGCCGCGACTCGCACTTCCGATGGACGCCGTCAGGCTCTCTCTCGAGCAACTCATGACCCACCGTCCCACCCGCTCTACGAGCGTTGAGTGACCTTCATCACAGCAACGGGACGAATGCGGCCGCGCCGGCAACCCAGGCCCACGGGCACGTCGAGCGGGCGATGACGATCCGGTGCAGCCCGTCGGGCTCGTCACGATGCGCGCGAGTCCCGTTCAGCCTTCGCGATCCGGTTCGCCTCCGCGGCCATGAGCAGCATGCCGCCGTCGACGACGTAGGAGGCGCCGGTCGTGTAGCTGGCCTCGGGCGAGGCGAGGTACGCGATGAGCTCGGCCACCTCGCGCGCGTCGCCGGGCCGGCCCAGCGGCACGCCCGGTCGCTCGTGCCCTCGCGGGTCCTCGTCCTCCTGGCCGGTCATCGGCGTGGCGATCTCGCCGGGGGCGACCGAGTTGACGGTGATCCCATGCTCGGCGAGCTCCAGCGCCATGCTCTTCGTCAGGCCGCCGAGGCCGTGCTTTGCGACGACGTAGGGCGTCGAGCCCCTCAGGGGCACGTGCTCGTGCACCGACGTGACGTTCACGATGCGCCCGCGCGTGCCGTCGTCGACCATGCGCCGCGCCGCGGCCTGCGCCGCGAGGAAGGCGCCCGTCAGGTCGACTTCCAGGACGTCGCGCCACTCCGCGAGCCCGAGATCGAGGAACGGCGTGCTCGCGCCGGTGCCCGCGTTGTTGACGAGGACGTCCAGTCCGCCGAGCGCATCGGCGAGCTCGCCGACCGTCTCCTGGACGCTGTCGGTCTGCGTGAGGTCGAGGTGGCGCACGTGTGCAGCCCGGCCATGCGAGCGCACCTCCTCGGCGGTGGCATTCGCGCCGTCCTCGTCGCAGTTGTACGTGACGCCGACGTCGTGGCCGCGACGCGCCAGCGCCACCGCGGTGGCCTTGCCGATGCCCGAGTCCGAGCCGGTGACGATCGCTGCCATGCGGGCGCGGGTACCCCTCGGTGGGACGAGACAGTCGGCGAGAAGACGGTTCGCGGCCTGGCATGTGCGTTCTCGCTGTGGCTGGCGGGTAGTCGCCGGTCATGGGCGAGCTGGTCATCATGCGGACGCTCGGAGGCTCGGCGGAAGGCGCGCGGATCCTCGACGAGTTCGAGCGACGCACGGGCCTCGAAGCCGACATGCGCGGTGATGATCGCTACTACGAGCTGCACGACGAAGAGCATCGCGAGCGGATCGTTCACACGCTGACGGACATCGACGCGCAATGGCCCGATCACGTCGGCTTCAAGGTGCCGGGCTAGCAGCTATCCGGCCGACTCAGCATGCGCCACCAGCCACGACCGGGCCGCGTCGACGACCTCCTCTGAGACCTGCGCGGGCTCCGCGAGCCAGCCGAGGATGACCGTCCCGGTCGCGGCGAGCGTCTGGTGGCGCCCGACGTCGCGGGTGCCGCCGAGCTCCAGGCGCGACAGGTGGTCGACGAGCTGCCAGGGATCGCGGGCGCCGTAGGCGGCGAGGACCTCGCGCTCGGAGAGGATCGCGAGCGCGTCGCCGAGCTGCGCGTGCAGCAGCGCGACCGCGTCCCGCGCCGGCTCGTCGACGTGCGCATCGACGTTCGAGCGCAGCTCCTGGGCCGCCCAGGTCACATCGTGGTCGCCGCGAGCCGGGTCGTGCGCGGCGAGCGCTGCGGCCAGCCGTCCGAGCAGATGCTCGAACCCGGGGCCGACCACGCGCGCGTAGAGGTCCCGGCGCGCGGCCTCGGGCAGGCGCTCCGCGCGGCCGAGCCAGTAGGAGTCCAGGAGCGCCCCCGCCTCGCCCCCGCCGGCGACCGGAAGCCCGCCCTCGAGATACAGCTCGACGAGCCGGTCGCACACCCGCAGGATCCCGAGCTCCTCGAGCTGCGCCGCGGCGTAGAGCGCGACGGCGGCCTCGACGTCGTCCGCGGCGGCCAGCGCTACCCCGCCGGGAGCTCGGCCGAATCCGTCTCCTCGGCCGTCGAGTCGACGGCGCCGTCCGCGCCGCGGTCGAAGCCGGCCGCGCGGTAGGCGTCGTCCTCGTCGAGCGTCTCGCGCTCCAGCAGCGCCCGCGCGAGCGCCTCCAGCCGGTGCTGGTTGGCGGCCAGCATCCGCCGCGCGCGCTCGTAGCAGCCATCGACGATCCGCCGGACCTCGCGGTCGACGAGCTCGCGCGTCTCGTCGGAGACCTGGACCGGTCCGCCCGGTCCGTAGTAGGGCTCCTCGCCGGGCGCGGGGATCACCGACACGAGTCCGATGACGTCCGACATTCCCCAGCGACCGACCATCTGGCGCGCGATCGACGTCACCTGCTCGAGGTCGGACTCGGCGCCCGTCGTGACGTTGCCGTAGATGAGCTCCTCCGCCGCCCGGCCGCCGAGCGCCCCGACGATACGGCCCTCCAGGTAGCGCGCGTCGTAGCCGTAGCGGTCGGTCGACGGCGACTGGAACGTCACGCCCAGCGCGCGCCCGCGCGGCACGATCGAGACCTTGCGGACCGGATCGGCGCCGGGTTCGAGCATGCCGAGCACGGCGTGGCCGGCCTCGTGGTAGGCGGTGCGCTCGCGCTCCTCCTCCGACAGCGTGATACGCCGCTCGGCGCCGAGCACGATACGCTCGAGCGCGTCGGCGAAGTCAGCGGCCGTCACGCGGTCGTGGCCGCGCCGGGCGGCGATGAGCGCCGCCTCGTTGACGAGGTTGCGCAGGTCGGCGCCGACCATCCCCGGTGTCGACGCCGCGATCCGGTCGAGGTCGACGTCGTCCGCGAGCGGGACCGAGCGCGTGTGGATCTTCAGGATCTCCGAGCGCCCGTCCTTGTCGGGCGGGTTGACCGTCAGGCGCCGGTCGAAGCGACCGGGACGCAGGAGCGCGGGGTCGAGGACCTCGGGGCGGTTCGTCGCGGCGAGCACGATGACGCCCTCCGAGCCGGTGAAGCCGTCCATCTCGGTGAGGATCTGGTTGAGCGTCTGCTCGCGCTCGTCGTGGCCTCCGAAGCCGCCGCCGCTGCCGCGCGCGCGGCCGATCGCGTCGAGCTCGTCGATGAAGATGATCGCGGGTGCGGCCTTCTTGGCCTGCTCGAAGAGGTCGCGCACGCGGCTGGCGCCGACGCCGACGACCATCTCGACGAACTCCGACGCGCTCAGCGAGAAGAACGGCACGTCGGCCTCGCCGGCGACGGCGCGCGCGAGCAGCGTCTTGCCGGTCCCCGGCGGACCCGACAGCAGGACGCCCTTCGGGAAGGCCGCGCCGAGCTTGCGGTAGCGGTCGGGGTTCTTCAGGAAGTCGACGATCTCCTTGAGCTCGTCCTCGACCTCGTCGATGCCGGCCACATCCTCGAAGCTCACGCGGGTCGCGGAGGCGTCGTAGCGCTTGGCCTTCGAGCGCCCGAGCGCGAGCGCTCCGCCGCCGGCCGCCGCCGCGCTGCGGCGCAGGAAGTAGATGACCAGCCCGACGATGAGCAGCGTCGGACCGAAGGAGATCAGCAGCGTCGCCAGGAACGAGCGCCCCTCGTCGATCGGGCGCGCGTTGACCTCGACGCGCTTGGAGAGCAGGAGCTTCAGGAGCTCGTCGTCCTGCGCGAACACGGGGCGGACGGTCTCGAAGCCCTTCTCGGGGCCCTTGTCCTCGAACTTCGTCGGGCGCCGGAACTCGCCCTGGATGACGTCTCCCTTCGCGTTGACCTCCTTGACGTTCCCGGCGGTCACCTGCGTGCGGAAGAACGTGTACGGGACGTTGATGCGGCGGTCCGCACTGGACGGGATGAGCTGTCCGAGGACGATGTTCAGCGCCAGCAGGCCGAGCAGGAACCACCAGAAGCGCCGGCTGCCGGGCAGCCGCGGCGTGCGCCGGCTGCGCTCCGGCGGGCTCTCGGACTCCCCGCGCCCGCCCTCGACGCGCCATGGCCGCCGTTCAGGCGGCTCGTCCGGGCGCGTTCGCGGGTGAGGGTCGGACATCCAGGGACGGATCATACGGTCGTCCAGTTCGCTGCCATAAGCCGCTCCGGCGGCCCCACCAGGTCGATAGCCGCTCGTAATGAGACTCGACTTCGCCGATCTGCTGCTCGAGGTCATCGAGCGCAACGCCTCCGACCTGCACCTCACCGCCGGCGCCCGTCCGACGGTACGGGTCCGCGGACAGCTCCAGCAACTCGAGGAGTACCCCGTCCTGACCACCGAGCAGACGCGCGAGACCGTCTACTCGATCCTGACGAATGACCAGCGCCAGCGCTTGGAGACGGATTGGCAGATCGACTTCGCCTACGCGATCCCGGGACGCGCCCGCTTCCGCGTCAACGCCTACTATCAGCGGGCCGCGATCGGCGCGGCGTTCCGCCTCATCCCGTTCTCGATCAAGACCGTCGACGAGCTCGGGCTGCCGCCGATCATGCACGAGCTGGCCAAGAAGCCGCGCGGCTTCGTCCTCGTCACGGGTCCCACCGGCTCGGGTAAGTCCACCTCGCTCGCCGCCGTAGTCGACGAGATCAACCAGACGCGCGCAGAGCACATCCTGACCATCGAGGACCCGATCGAGTTCCTCCACGGCCACAAGAAGTGCATCGTCAACCAGCGCGAGATCGGCGCTGACGCGCAGTCCTTCGCCGCCGGCCTGAAGGCCGCGCTGCGCCAGGATCCCGACGTCATCCTCGTGGGGGAGATGCGCGACCTCGAGACGATCCACACCGCGCTGACCGCGGCCGAGACCGGCCACCTCGTCTTCGCCACGCTGCACACGCAGGACACGCCGCAGACGATCGACCGCATCATCGACGTCTTCCCGGCCTCCCAGCAGCAGCAGGTGCGCGTCCAGCTCTCGGTCGCGTTGCAGGGGATCATCACCCAGCAGCTGCTGCCGACCGCCGACGGCGCCGGACGGGTTGCCGCCTGCGAGGTGCTGCTCGCGACGCCCGCGATCCGCAACCTCATCCGCGAGGGCAAGACGCACCAGATCTACTCGTCGTTGCAGACCGGCGCCAGCGTCGGCATGCAGACGATGGACGCGGCGCTCGCGACGCTCGTGCGCCAGGACAAGATCACCCGCCAGCTCGCCGAGGCGCGCTCCTCGACACCGGAGGAGCTGCGCCGTCTGCTCGGCGCCGGCTCCTTCCTCGCCGCGCCATGACAGCGCGTCATTGCTCGCCGATCGTCTGCGGCGTTCACCTCAACCGGGAGTCCTCGCGATGAGCACGTTCGTCTTCAAGGCGATCGACCCGGCCGGCCAGCACGCCCGGGGAGAGCTCGAGGCGGAGACCAAGCAGTCCGTCGCCGACCAGCTCAAGGCCAAGGGCCTGATCGTTCTGGACATCGCCGACAAGCACAAGTCCAAGGACATCGAGTTGCCGTGGGCGAACCGGGTCAAGCTCGGCGACCTGTCGATCATGACGCGCCAGCTCTCGACGATGATCTCCAGTGGCATGACGATCCTGCGCTCGCTCTACGTCCTCGAGGCGCAGACCGAGAACAAGAAGCTCTGCGAGTATCTCGTCGACGTGCGCAAGGACGTCGAGGCCGGCCTGCCGCTGTCCGACGCGCTCGCCCGCCACCCGAAGACCTTCAACCCGCTCTTCGTCGCGATGACGCGCGCCGGCGAGACCGGCGGTGTGCTCGAGGAGTCGCTCGTGCGGATCGCCGACCAGCTCGAGAAGGAGGAGTCGCTGCGCCGCCAGGTCAAGTCGGCGATGGCCTACCCGATCGTCATCCTGACCTTCGCGATGGTCGTCATGCTCGGCATGGTCGCCTTCATCGTGCCGGTCTTCGCGGGCGTCTTCGAGGAGCTCGGCGATGCCGAGCTGCCGAAGATGACGCAGTTCGTCATGGGGATCTCCAATGTCGTCACCGGCTACTGGTACCTGCTGATCGTCGGCTCGGTCGTCGCCGTCGTGGGCTTCGTGAAGTGGAAGAAGACCACGCGTGGGCGCTCGATCTGGCAGCGCTTCCTGTTACGCATCCCCTTCAAGATCGGCGAGATCTTCCAGAAGGTCGCGCTCGCGCGGTGGTCACGCACGTTCTCAGCACTCATGGGCGCCGGCGTGCCGCTGCTGCAGGCGATCGACATCACGAGCAAGACGGCGGGCAACGTCGTCGTCGAGGAGGCGATGGCGAAGATGACGACGAGCGTCAAGTCCGGCGGCACGATCGCCCAGCCGCTGCTGGAGTCGCCCGTCTTCCCCTCGATGGTCGGCCACATGGTCAAGGTCGGCGAGGAGACCGGTGCCCTGACGACGATGCTGTCGAAGATCGGCGACTTCTACGAGGACCAGGTCGACGCCTCCGTCAAGGCCCTGACCTCGATCCTCGAGCCGGTCATGATCGTCTTCGTCGGCGGCGTCGTCGGCTTCATCGTCATCTCGATGTACCTGCCGCTGTTCAGCGTCTACGACCAGATCAAGTAGGGGCGTGTGAGAAGCGGCTCGCGCCGCGATTGGCGAGGTATTCGGCCTGGGCGATGGAAACTCGCCAAATGGCTTTCCATCTCGGTGCAGTAGATCAGGGTTCATCGGGCAGATCACGCGGTCAGCGGCGCCAGGGACGGTCGAGCGGCGGGCCGGTGAGGCTGTCGGGACGCACGCGCTTGCCGGGCGGCGGGGGCGGCGGGCGGTGAGTGGCAGATCCGGGATCGCAGACCAGGGAGCGGTACGTGCGTGG
>JBPCJA010000199.1:0-14237 GCA_051005755.1 Solirubrobacteraceae bacterium | reverse complement strand
GAAACCTGCCGCCTGCAAAGCCGCAACCTCCACGACTACCTACTGGACGCGATCACCGCAGCACTCCACGGCCAGCCCGCCCCCTCACTCATGCCCGCCGGACCCTGACCCCCTGAATGGGTACGACGATCCTCGCCTCGGCAGCCAGCAGATTCAGAATGATTGATCCTTAGACGAACCAAGCGACGCGTTCCTGAGAACGGCGACCTCGCATGCAATGTGACATGGTTATCTACAACCAGAATGTCTCCCCTTCGCCATGCGTGGTCTTTGATGACACACCTACTGAGCGCGCCTCGAATGCAAGCGTACAAGGACTCTTCGCTCCACTCAGGAGGTAGCGTCTTAAGATGATTGCTTTCAGTCTTGTCCCGAAATACTAGTACGGGCACGGAACGAGCCGTCATCCTGCGAGTCTCAACGAGTCGATGCTCGGCCGCGATGTTATGCGCTTTACTGGCGTACACAATGCTTACACCAGCTAGCTCCGGTTGCTCACGGTAGATGAGCTGGGCAGCTATTCGTGCGTCGTAGATGATGGTGTTACCGCCAGTAACACTAGGGGTCACACAGCCCAGCATGAAGTATCGCGGCGGTATCGCACGGTAGATTCCCTCGGTATGAATAGGCAGATAGCGCGAATCGCCGGAGCTGTCTAGCGTTACGAGGTTCCCCCGCCCATCCAGCGAGCGCGTCAGGTCTCGCATGGCATCGCACACAGCATCATGTGAATTGGTTTTCGTCCGGTATAACAGAAACCCTTGCCGCTCGAGCGCCTCAGCGTCCACTCGCTCAGGAACGACATTGGATGATGGCGTCATGTCTACACTGTGCTTCTATCTCTGGTGGCGACAGAGCTTTGCACGCTCGATCTTCTCTCGATGACTCGGCAAGATGTCATCGGGAATCTCGTCCGGCCCGAAGAATCCGGCGTCATCGATCTCGGTCTTATCGAGGCGTCTACCGCCTCCAGCTACAGCGCCGTTGAGTAGTACCTCAATACGAAGCTTGTAGCCACTCGCGACGTCGACCGGCACGGGATCGGCAGCTATCTCGTAGCCTGCTTCCTCTCGAACTTCCCGTTGCGCAGTCATCGCAAGCTCTTCCCCTCGGCGAGCGTAGCCGGAGGGCAGGCCCCACGGGTGCTCCGCGGGCCAGAATCGGTGGCGCATCAGCAGGACCTCTCCGTTCTCGTTCCAGCAAGCCACTGTGACGCCGACCATGAACTTTGCGTGAGCGAAATAGAGAATGCGCCACTGAAGCGGGCCCCGTAGCGAGCGCCATAACGTCGTGATCAGCTTGTGCATCAGGCCATTCTCGGCTATATGCCGCTGACGCAGCACCCAGAGCCGGCGGCCGCGGCCCGGCCGACTCGCGACGACGCGACCACTCCGAGATAGATCAGCCGGGCCGCTCCAACGACGCGTGTCGTCCTGTCCTGCTGGCAGTACGTCCGCTCTGGCTACCTGAATCCTGGCGGCCACCGTTTCGGGGAACGCCGATCATCGCGGCGCACGACCCACGCAGCCTCTGGAAATTATGGAGAAGTGTAGGCTGGCGGCGCATGGGCGAGCGCGGCCGACCACCGAAACCCCTGGATCCTGACGCCTCGAGCGCCGCGCGCCTCGGCGCCGAGCTGCGCACCCGACGTGAAGCCCAACGCCTCACACAGCAGGCGCTCGGAGACCTCGTCAACTACACGGCTCAGCACGTCAGCGAGGTCGAGCGCGCCAAGGGCGCCGCGACGCGCCCGTTCATTGAGGCCGTCGACCGCGCCCTGGATGCCCAAGGCGCCCTGCTACCCCTCCTCGACGCTGCCTTGCTCGAACGCGCGGCCCTGCGCGCCGAGCGCACGGCCGCCCGTCGCGCCGAGGCCGACGCCTCGCTACGCTGGACGGCCGAGGACAGCGAAGCAGGAGAGGACGTGGACCCGACCAACCGACGCGGCCTGCTCGGCATAGGCGCCGCTACCGCGCTTGGCAGCCTCGGCGCCGTAGCCGCACCAACGCAGGCCCGCGAGATCGACCCCGAGCTTCCCGCGCACCGGGCGGAACTTCTGAGCATCGTCGGCAGCCACGATGCCGTGTTCGGCCCTCATGCCGTGCTCGGCGCCGTCCAGCGGGAACTGCGCCGCATCGCCGAGCATCGGAGCGCGGCCCGTGGCGAGCTGCGCGCCGAACTGCTGCGCATCGAAGCCCGCTGGGCAGGGTTCGCGGCATGGCTCAGCGAGGACGCCGGACAGCGTCGGGGCCGGGACGCCTGGACGGATCGCGCTCGGTGGCTCGCAGAGGAAGCCGACGATGCCGACATGGCCGCCTATCTGCGCTCGCGCCAATCCCAGTGGGCCGCTCAGGAGCACGATGCACGACGAGCGATTGACTTCGCTGAGGCTGGTCTGAGCGTTCGCGGCACGAGCCCACAGACACGGGCTCTGTGTGCACGGCAGGCCGCGCTTGGCCACGCGCTCAGCAGCGACGCCCCGGCCTGCGAGCGCAGACTGCGAGACGCCTACGGCCTTGTGAAGCACGCCGACTCGCCTGCGCCTCCGTGGTGGTCAAGACGGTCCGTAGCCGATCACCACGTTCGCGCCATTGAGGCGCATTGCTGGCTCGTGCTGCAGCCGGCCAGGTCGATCCCGGTCTACGAGAGTCTCCTGCGGGAATGGCCACGCGACCTGCTGCGCGATGGCGGATTGCACCGGGCGCGCCTCGCGCTGGCCTGCGCCGGGGCTGGCGAGCTCGACCGCGCGCGGGCCGAAGGACGCAAGGCGATCGCCGTCGCGCGGTCTACGAACTCCAGAGTCGCCGCGCGAGAGCTGCGGCGGCTCAGCGAGACGCTCAGCGCCACCTGAGCGTCCGTCTGGGTTTAGCGGCTGGGCGGTCGGCCGGAGCTGCTCATCGGGCGATACGAGGCGTTTCGTGTGAAGCGGGGTGTTCCGCCCTGCATCGGTCCCGCCACGCGGGACGACCCGCCGCTGTCAGTAGACGACCTCGTCGCACGCCGGCCTGGAGACCATCGCGCGCCCCGAGCAGCCTGGTCGCGCCGGCGTCAGCGCCTGACGTTCTCGCAGTTGGCGGCCACCACGTCGATGACGTCGGCGAAGACGGTGTCGTTGCCGTCGCCGCAGTCGACGCGGTCGATGGAGCCGTCGACGAGGCTGATGCGGTCGTCGCCCTCGTCGCCGCTGACGACGTCGTCGTCGAGGCCGCCGAAGATGCGGTCGTTGCCGGGGCCGCCGCTGATCGTGTCCAGCCCGCGATCGCCGTTGAGGAAGTCGTCGCCCTCGTTGCCGAGCACGACGTCGTTGTCGCGGCGGCCGTACATCTCGTCGTTGCCGAGGCCGCCGTGGAGGACGTCGTTGCCGTTCTCGCCGTCGACGTAGTCGTCGCCGTCGTTGCCGAACAGCTCGTCATTGCCGTCGGCGCCGAAGATCGAGTCCTTGCCGGGCGTGCCGCTCAGGAGGTCGTCTCCGGGCGTGCCGGGAATGATGTTCGACGACGGGGGCGCGTCCGTCGAGGGCTCGGGCGAGCTCTGGATCACCGTCTCGCAGCTCGTGAGCTGATCGCGCGACGGCGCGGTGCTCTCGACGTAGACGGTGTCGCGGCCGGTCGAGCAGTTGACGGTGTCGGCGTCGTCGTCGGCGACGCGGATCGTGTCGTTGCCCGAGCCGCCGTTGATCGTGTCGCGGCCGGGGCCGCCGACGATCTCGTCGTTGCCGCGGAACGTCGAGATCGTGTCGTCGCCCGAGCCGCCGTCGACCGTGTCGTTGCCGTCGGACGTGGAGATCCGGTCGCGGCCGGCGTCGCCCCTGACGGCGTCGTCGCCCTCGCGGGAGTAGATGACGTCGCCGCCCGTGCCGCCGTCGATCGTGTCGTCGCCGATCCCGCCGTCGATGTTCTCGCCGCCGGCGCCGCCGCGCAGCGTGTCGTTGCCGGCGCCGCCCTCGATGTTGTCCGTTCCGCGGTTGCCGTCGACGAAGTCGTCGCCGTCGCCGCCGTCGAGGAGGATGTCGTTGCCGAGCCCGGCCTCGACGATGCGGTCGTTGCCGGCTCCGCCGTGGGCGATGTCGTCGCCGTCGCCGGCGTCGAGGAAGTCGTCCTCGCTGCCGCCGTCGAGCTCGTCGTTGCCGGTGCCGCCGGAGAGGGCGTCGGCGCCCGGCCCGCCGAGGAGGTCGTCGTTGCCGGCCTGGCCGATGAGCTGGTCGGCGCCGTCGCCGCCGTCGAGCAGGTCGTTCGCGGCCCCGCCGACGAGGACGTCGTTGCCGAGGCCGCCGAGGAGCACGTCGTTGGCGCGGCCGCCGCGCAGGACGTCGTCGCCGCCGAGGCCCTCGATGCGGTCCGCCCCGCGCGTTCCGGTGATCTGGTCGGGCCCCTCGGTGCCGAGCTTGACCGCCAGGCCGGGCTGGACCGCGAGCGCGCGCGGCCGGACCGAGCGGCCGAGGCGCACGACGCCGATGCGCCTGTAGGAGATCGTCGAGAGGATCGACACGGTCCCGTCGCCACCGTCGCCGACGTACAGGCGCGGACTGTCGAGCGCGTAGGCCGGCGCGCCCGGTCCCTCGCCGGTACGCACGCGGGTCAGCAGGCGCCTGCGGCGCAGGTCGACGATCGCGGTCGCCCTGCTGCCGCGCGTCGCGCCGACCGCTGCGCGGCTGCCGTCGGGTGAGATCGCGAGGCCCGTGCCGGCGCCGCGCTTGAGGCGGATCTTGAAGTTCTCGCGGCCGCTGAAGCGCGTGAGGCCGCGCAGGATCCCGTCGGTCGTGCTGACCAGCACGCGCTGGCCCGAGGGTGGGAATGCGACGCCGCCGACCTCGCCGACGGACTTGCGCTGGTCGAGCCGCAGCCCGGTGAGCGAGACCAGGCCGACGCGCCGCCCGAGCCCGACCGCGGCCCACGTTCCGTCGGCCGAGACCGCGAGCGCGCCCGGCTTGGCGCCCTTGAGCGAGATGCTGGCGGTCACGGTCAGCGTCGCGGTGTCGACGACGTCGATCGCGCCACGGCGCGCGGCGAGCAGCCGGGCGCCGTCCTGCGTGAGCGCCAGCGAGGAGATCGCGGCCGCGAGGTCGACGCCGCCGGTGACGGTGCGGGCGTTGAGGTCGAGCCTCGCGACGCGCCGGCCGGTGGCGACGAACGCGCGCGAGCCGTCTGGCGCGGCCACGACGGCACGCGTCGGCCCGCCGAGCTGCAGGCGTGCGACGACCGCGTTGGACGGCACGTCGGTGAGCACGGCCTCGCCGGTGCCGGTCGCGATGACGACGACGCGTGCCTGCGCGGCGGATGCGCCCGCAAGCGCGATCGCCGTCGCGGCCAGCAGCGTGAGGATCAGGTGGCGGCGCATGTCCCGTACCAACTCGCGCGCGGGGGAGAGGTTGCGCGCGACGTGGCGCGGAGATCCTGCGCAGATGGCCTGCGGACCGCGAGCCTCCGAGCTACCGCGCCCAGGGCACCTCGACGGAGTCCTCCTGCGGCGCGTCGCGCGCGACGACGTACTCGGCGGCCTCGGACTCCGACGGGTTCTCGAGCAGGTGCGTCTCGCGCGGCGGGACGTAGACGAGGTCGCCCGGGTCGAGGCTCAGGGAATGCTCGAGCCCCTCGCCCCAGCGCACGTTGAGATGCCCCGACAGCATGTAGACCGCCGACTCGCAGTCGGCGTGGTAGTGGGGCCGCGACTGCGCCGATGGCGGCACCCGGAAGACGCCCATGTAGATGTTCGACGCGCCCGTCGTCGCCTGCGAGACCTCGGCGCCGCCGACGACCCCGCGCGGGACGAAGTGGTCCGGACCGGGCTTGACGACCTGCATGCGCCAAGACTACTCCCAGATCCGATTGTCGGAAACCCTCAGATACTCAAGTTCGACGCTCAGCCACCGAATGTCATGTCGTCATGCCCGTGAACTGGCCCCCGGTGATGTTCAGCGTCTGCCCGTGGACGTAGTTCGACCACGGCGAGCAGAGGAAGAAGACGCCGCCGGCCGCCTCCTGCGGCGTGCCCGGCCGGCCGAGCGGGATGACGAACGAGGCCATGCCGCGCATCTGATCGGGGATTCCGAGCTGGACGGTCTCGCCGCCGATCTGCATCGTGTTGTCCTCGACCTTCGCCGCCGTCAGGCGCGTCTCGATGAAGCCGAAGGCGACGGCGTTGAAGTTGATCTTGAACTGGCCCCACTCCTTCGCCAGCGTCTTCGTCAGCCCGACGACGGCGGCCTTGCCGGCCGCGTAGTTCGCCTGGCCCGCGTTGCCCATCGTGCCTGAGATCGAGGAGACGTTGACGATCTTGCGGAAGACCTCGACGCCCTCCTCGCGCTCCTGCTTGGCCGGCTCGCGCAGGTGCGGCGCGGCGGCGCGGCAGACGCGGAACGGCACGACCGCGTGGATGTCGAGCATCCGCTGGAACGCGTCGTCGGACATCTTGTGCAGCGGCGCGTCGATCGTGTAGCCGGCGTTGTTGACGATGATGTCGATCTTGCCCCAGGCGTCGATCGCCGTCTGGACGAGCGCGTCGCAGGCGCCGTCCGCCGTGAGGTCCCCGGCGTAGACGACCGTCTCTCCGGCGATCTCCGACGCGGTCTGCTGCGCGACGTCGCCGTCGAGGTCGTTGATGAGCACGCTCGCGCCCTGCTCGGAGAGCAGCTCGGCCGTCGCGCGGCCGATGCCCCGCGCCGAGCCGGTGACGATCGCGACCTTTCCGTCCAGAACTCCCATGTGCGCTCCTTGTCGGTTGCCGGCGCAGGACGATATCCGCCCGCCGATGACTGGCTGACTGGCCAGTCGATCGCGGGCGGCTACCCTCCGTTGCGTGATCGCCCTCGTCACCGGCGCTTCGAGCGGGATCGGCGAGGCGACGGCCCGCCGTCTCGCGCGCGAGCCCGGCACCGAGCTCGTCCTCGTCGCGCGCCGGGCGGAGCGCCTGCGAGCGCTGGCCGAGGAGGTCGGCGGTGCGACCGTCGTCGCCGCCGACCTCACCGCGGCCGACGTCCCCGCCCGGATTGCTCGGACCGTCCACGACGAGCACGGGCGCTTGGACCTCCTCGTCAACAACGCCGGCGCGGCCTGGCGCTGCACGTTCGGCGAGGGCGGCTGGGAGAACGTGCACCGCCACATGGAGCTCAACTTCGACGCTCAGGTCCGGCTCACCGAGGCGCTGCTGGCGCTCCTGCGCAGCTCGGCCCCGAGCGCGATCGTCAACGTCGCGAGTACCGCCGGGCGCGTCTCGCGCGCGTACTCCGGCGCGTACTCGGCGAGCAAGTTCGCACTCATCGGCTGGACCGACGCGCTCCACCTCGAGGAGGCCGCTCACGGCGTCCATGTCGGCCTCGTGCTGCCGGGCTACATCGCCACCGAGGGCTTCCCGCAGCGCGAGCTCGTCGACAGGCGGCTCACGCGCTGGATCGTCTCCACGCCCGAGCGCGTCGCCGAGGCGATCGTCGAGGCCGGTCCCGGCGGTCGCGCCGAGCGCTACGTGCCGCGGCCGTACTGGCTGGCGGCGACCGCGCGGGTGCTCGCCCCGCGGCTCGTGCGCCGCGCGACGGGCGACGGGCGGGTGGCGCGCGCGATGCGCACGAGCACCCGCGCCGGCGACCACCGCTGAGCCCGCGTCAGCCGTCGCGTCGCTCGAGCGCTGCCCACGCGCCACCGAGGAAGACGGCCAGCCAGGCGATGAGCACCAGGGCGGCGACGCCGGGGGCGAGGCCGGTGCTCGAGCCCTCGAGGTGCCCGATGGCGATGGCGTCCGAGGCGGCGCCCGGCAGGTACACGAGCAGGTGCTCCTGCACCCACGCGGGCAGCAGGCCGCCCAGGAACGGCGGCGCGAAGATCAGGGCGAAGACGGCGATCACCGCAGCCGCCGTGCTGCGCAGCACGATGCCGAGCGCGAGTGCGATCACCGGAAACAGCGGCGACAGCGCGCCGCCGGCGAGCACGGTGCGCAGCGCGTCGGCGTCCCCGAGACGTGCGGACTGCAGGCCATAGGAGGCGAAGACCGCCTGAGCCGCGAGGAACATGCCCGCGGTGGAGACGAGGCCGGCGACGAGCGTGATCGCCGCCACGACCGCCGCCTTGGCTGCGAGCACACGCGACCGTCGCGGCGTCGCCGCGAGCGTGAGCCGGATCATCCCCGACCCGTACTCGGCCGTGGCCGCCTTGACGCCGAGCACGAGGAAGAAGATCGCGCTGAGAACGCCGCCGACCAGTGCGATACCTATAGGCTCGAACTCGCGTCGGGCGGCGGGCTCCCAGTCGTGCCATGTCGCGCCGGCGACGACTGCCAGGAGCGCGCTCAGCCCGACGCCCAAGATCGCGCCGAGCGCGACCGTCAGCTTCGTGGAGCGCAGGGAGACGAGCTTCGTCCACTCGGACCGCAGCGTGGCCGGGAACGGGGTCATCGCACGGCCTCCGGCGCGTACTCGACCGCGTTCCGGGTCAGCTCCATGAACGCGGCCTCGAGGCTCGCGTGCCGCGGGGTGAGCTCGTGCAGGCGCAGCCCGTGCTCGGCGGCGAGATCGCCGAGGTGCGCCGCCGGCAGACCGCTCACGGCGAGCGAGCCGTCGGCGTCGGTGCTCGCCTGGCCGCCCGCGCGCTCCACCAGCGCGCCGAGGGCTCCGGCGTCGGGCGACACGACGCGGACGTGGCTGCCGGCCGCGCGCTGCGTGAGCTCGGTGATGCTCGTGTCGGCGATCAGGCGACCGCGCCTGATCACCAGCACGTGGTCGGCGGTCTCCTCCATCTCGTGCATGAGGTGGCTCGACACGACCACCGTGCGGCCCTCCGCGGCGAACCGCTGCAGCAGCGTGCGGATCCAGCGGATGCCGTCCGGGTCAAGTCCGTTCATCGGCTCGTCGAACAGCAGCGTCCCGGGATCGCCCAGCAGCGCCGCGGCGATGCCGAGTCGCTGTGACATGCCCAGCGAGAAGCCGCCGACGCGCCGGTCGGCGACCTGCGCGAGTCCCACCTGGTCGAGCACCTCCTCGACCCGGCTGCGCGGCAGCCCGCCCGCGTCGGCCAGCCAGCGCAGGTGCCGGCTGGCTGTGTGCTTGCCGTGCACGCAGCGGGCGTCCAGCAGCGCTCCGACCTGGCGCATCGGCGCCTCCAGGTCGCGGTAGCGGCGACCGCCGATGCTGACGCTGCCCGCGGTCGGATGGTCGAGCCCGAGCATCATCCGCATCGTGGTCGACTTCCCGGCGCCGTTCGGACCAAGGAAACCGGTCACCACGCCCGGCCGGATGTCGAACGTGAGCCCGTCCACGGCGACGGTGTCCCCGCGCGGGCTGCGGGCATGCTCGGCGGAAGCCAGGACCAGTACGCCGCGGCCTACGGGTCGGTCCGACGGTACGTCTTCCGGTCGGATCGCTGCGAAAGCGCGATCCGGCTCGCGGCCGAGGGCCTCGACGGCGCGCTGCTGGTGGTGCGCGCAAACGGGAGCCGCCGCTCGTCCGCCGTTGTGGCGGAGGTCGTGGACTCCTACCTCCGTGGTCGGTCGACGACCCGCTTGCGGTCGCCCGGCTGCACGAGCTCGCGCCGCAGATCGCGGTCGCGGTTGAGCGCGGCACGACCTCGGAGCTGGCCAACCTGTTCGGGCAAGTGCTCGCCGCTCAACTCGACCTTCACCCCTCGATCTCCGACCGTTCGCTGCTGCGCTTCGTCGAGCTGATCCGCCCGATCGGCGACACGGGCGCCAAGCTGCTGGGAGCGGGCGGCAGAGGGGGATCTCTGCTCGTCGTGTGCCCGACCGATGCCCGGCAGGCCGTATCGGAGGCCGCGGCGCGAGCGGGGTGCTCGACGCTCGCCGTCAGGTTCGCCGAATCCGGGGTGCGGGTCCGGGCGCTGGAAGGGACAATGGCATGACAGCCACCTCCACATCGTTCGTGTTCGAGCGCACGCGCCCGATGCGGACGACGGTCCTGCAGGGCGAGGGCCTGCTCACGGACGTCGCCTTCTGGGCCGACGCGGTTGCGCCCCAGGTGCGTTCGTCGCCACACTTCCTCATCACCGACCGTCTCGTCAAACGAGCTGTACGGCGATCAGGTGACGGCGGCGGCGGGCGCTGCCGGTGTGCGCCACAACCGCATCGTCCTCGAGCAGGGGGAGCAGACGAAGTCGTCCGCGACCTACACCGCGGCCTGCGCGGAGATCCTCGACCGCGGCGTCGATAGTGGCTCGATGATCGTCGGCCTTGGGCGGCGGCGTCGTCGCGAACCTGGCAGGGTTCGTCGCCTCGACGCTACACCGCGGCATCGGACTGATCCACTGCCTACGACATTGCTGGCGCAGCTCGACGCGACCATCGACTTCAAGCAGGCGATCAACGGCCCGCTTGGTAAGAACCAGATTGGCTCTTACTACCCCGCCGCGGTGGTTGCGGTGGACCCGCTGGTGCTGCGGACCCTCGACAAGCGGCAGCTGGCGAGCGGGATGGCGGAGGCAGTCAAGCACGCGCTCACGGAGTCGCTGGAGCTACTTGCCGTCATCGAGGACGCGGTCCACGCGCCGGATGATGTCGGCCTCATGTCAAGGCTCGTCGGGCAGACGATCGCGCTCAAGGTGGCGGGCCTCAACGAGTCGCGGGACCATGAGTACTACGAGATGATCGGGCAGTACGGGCATGCCGTGGCGCACGCCCTCGAACACATCACCGGCCACCAGATCGTCCACGGTGAGGCAGTGGCCATCGGCATGTGCGTGACGGCGGCCGCTGCGATGGTCCTCGGGATCGCCACCGAGGAGGTCGTCCACGCGCACCATGTTGCGGTAGCGAGCGCCGGACTGCCCGCCGTGGTCCCGGCGACCATCGACCCCTACGCACTCTGGGAGGTCGTCCGCACCGACAAGCACTTCCGGGACGGCGCGGCACGCGTGGCGCTGGTCGCCGAGGTCGGCCGTCTGTGGCGAGGCCCGGACGGATGGTCCTTCCCGCTGGATCGCTCGCTGCTCGTCGCGGCCGTCAAGGCGAACCAGGGGCGCGAAGCGGCCATATGACGACCCAGCCGCTGATCGTCGTCACGGGCTCGACTCGCGGGATCGGCCTCGCCTGCGCCCGCGTGCTGCTGGCACACGGGTTCCGCGTCCATGGGCTGTCTCGGCATCCGCCTGAGAAAGCGCTGCCGGGCGACTTCGAGTGGTCATCGGTGGACCTGAGTTCGCGCGACGCGATCGAACACTGGGCCGGCCAACAGGGCAAGCCGATCCATGCGCTGCTCAACAATGCGGGCCGGTGGATCGAGGAGCGCGTCGACGAAGCAGATCGAGGAGCGTGGAACGCGATCATGCGGCTGAACCTCGACGGCGTTTACTTCCTGACGAAGGCGCTACAGCAGCGCATCAGCGACGGCGGGCGCGTCGTCAACGTTGCTTCGCAACTCGGCACGGCCGGCCGCGCAGCCTACGGGCCGTACGCGGCGTCGAAGCACGCCGTCATCGGCTTGACCCGGTGCTGGGCTCTCGAGCTGGCCGAACGCGCGATCACGGTCAACGCGGTCTGCCCAGGATGGGTACGGACCGAGTCCAATCTGCGTGAGCTCGCGGGTGTCGCCGAGCAGCGAGGAACGTCCCTGGGCGAAGAGCTTGAGCGGACCGCGTCAGGCCTTGCGCTGCTCCGCTTCATCCAGCCGGAGGAGGTGGCTCAGCTCGTAGCCTTCCTCATCAGTCCCGATGCGAGCGGCATCACGGGGCAGGTCTATGAGATCAAGTAGCGAAGACCCTGTGCAGGCGACGCTAGACGAGCTGGGACCGTCGCCTCCATGGCGGGTCGCCGGATCCGCGCGGGCGCTAGACGATCCGTGGCTTCGTGTGCGGGTCGACCGGTGCGTGACGCTCGCGGGCGACGAGGTCAGCCCGTATTACGTGCTGGAGTATCCGGACTGGGTCCACATCGTCGCGATCGACGAAGCGGATCGCATCCTCGTTACCCGCCAGTACCGTCACGCCCGTCAGCGCGCCTTCGTTGAGCTGCCCGGAGGAGCCGTCGACCCGGCCGACGCCTCGCCGATGGCCGCAGCGCAGCGCGAGCTGCGGGAGGAGACAGGCCACGCCGGCGGTGAGTGGTGCGCAGCCGGCAGGCTCGCAGTCAACCCCGCCACGCACACGAACCTCGTGCACTGCTTCGTGGTCCGCGGCTCATCGCCGGTAACGGCGCCGAAGCACAGTCCGAGCGAGCAGATCTCATCGACGTTCGTCACCGTCAATAGGCTCTACGAACTCATCGACTCCGGCGACTTCGGCCAAGCGCTTCACGTGGCGACGCTGTTCCTGGCGCTCCGGCGGCGCTGAACTTCGCGTGTCGCATCCGCCGTACCCTCCATGACACCTCACAACCCGGCGCCGCTGGCCCTTGCCAGCAGAGCTGGCTCGCCGAGGCGGTCGCGAGCATCACAGGCGACGGCGGCGAGTTCGTCGACGCTGTCGACACCGATGAGCGCCGGTCTCTTCTCCCGTGCGTGCCGTTCGGAAGGGCGGTGCTGCTGCTCGACCGCGTCGGCCGTCGGGGGCGCGCCGTCACGCTGCTGGCGCTGGGCGTGGTGCTGCTTCGTCGGACGGGCGCTCACGTCACTGCGATTGGAAATTGCAACCGCTGGACACCAGCGAGGACGAGTTCACTCCCGTCGCCGGGGCGAGCCTCCGTGCGGTCGGGCTCGCTGGGCCAGACATGGTCATGGTGCTGGCTGAGCGCTGGCAGATCGCGCAGAGCTGCACGCCGTCACCGAGCAGTTCCCGGACGGCCGCGAGAATCCGCGGTTTCGCGACCTGATCGACCTCCAACTGCTCGAAGCGCTCGAACCCGACCCTGCGGCCGTCCGCGATGCCTGCGAGCGGGTCTTCGTCGCCCGGGCGCAGCACGCATGGCTGCCGACCGTGACCCTTCATCCGAGTTGGACGCAGGCATACCAAGCGATGGCCGAGGAGCTCAACTTCGCCGTGACCGATGTCAGCGACGCGGTGCGTGCGGTGCAGACCTACATCGAGCGGATCTCCAGAGCGTGAAGGCGATAAGGCGTCCGCGGCCGGACGGATCGGGCCCCCACACGGTACCCGTGAACCATCGACACCACCGATCAACACGAACGGTGGATCGAGCGTTAGTTAGAGTCCGTAGCTGCGGCCGATGACGTCGAGCATGATCTCGTCGGTGCCCGCGCCGATGCGGTTCAGGCGCAGGTCGCGCCAGTAGCGCTCGATCCCGTACTCCTTCATGTAGCCCGCGCCGCCGTGGATCTGGATGCACTCATCGGCGACCTCGACGGCGATCCGCGACGCGTGGAGCTTGGCCATCGTGATCTCGCGCACCGGGTACTCGCCGCCGGCATGGCGCCAGGCGGTCGTGTAGACCATCTGGCGCGCCGACTCGATCTTCGTCGCCATCTCGGCGAACTTGTGGCGGATGGCCTGGAAGTGGCCGATCTCGCGGCCGAAGGCGCGGCGCTCCAGCGCGTAGCGCAACGTCCGGTCGAAGCAGTGCTGGGCGGTCGCGACGGCGCCCGCGGCGCCGATGAGCCGCTCGCCCTGCAGCTCCCAGCTGATGTGGTAGAAGCCCTTGCCGATCTCCCCGAGCACCGCCGAGGCGGGGACGCGGACGTCCTGGAAGGCCAGCAGCGCGGTGTCCGAGGCGTGCATGCCGAGCTTCTTCAGGCGCTGCTCGCGGATGACGCCTGGCGCGTCCATCGGGACGAGGAACAGCGTGATACCGCCGTGCCCGGCGTCCGGGTCGGTCTTGGCCACGAGCACGATCACGTCGGCGCGGTGCCCGTTGGTGATGTACGTCTTGGACCCGTTGATGACGTACTCGTCCCCGTCGCGAACGGCACGGGTCTTGATGCCCGCCACGTCCGAGCCCGCGTCCGGCTCGGTGATCCCCAGGCACAGGATCTTCGTCCCGGCGATGGCCGGCGCGGCCCATTCCTGCTTCTGCTCCTCGGTCCCGAAGGCGAGGATCGGCGGCATCGCCATGTCCGTCTGCACCGCCAGGCCCATGGCCAGGCCGCCCGAGCGGGCGTGGACGATCTCCTCGGCGAGCACGAGCGCGGAGTAGTAGTCGCCGCCCTGGCCGCCGTACTGCACGGGCTTGTCCAGGCCGAGGAAGCCCAGCTCGCCCATCCGCGTGAACACCGAGTCCGGGAACGTCGTCTCCTCCCACTCCTCCGCGTGGGGCGCCAGCTCCTTCTTGGCGAACGACCGGATCGACTCGCGCAGCTGGTCGTGCTCGTCGGTGAAGATGAAGTGCTTGCGCTGCGAGGCGTGGTCGGGCTTGCG
>JBPCJA010000198.1:0-23970 GCA_051005755.1 Solirubrobacteraceae bacterium | reverse complement strand
CGGACTTCTGCCGCTTCGGCCTCGGCGACTCGACGGCGCTCGGGATCGCCATCGAGGAGCGCTTCGCCGGCCTGGAGAGCCCGGGCAAGCTCAAGCTCGCCGTCGCCGGCTGCCCGCGCAACTGCTCCGAGGCGATGGTCAAGGACGTCGGCTGGGTCGCCGTCGGGGATGGGCGCTGGGAGATGTACGTCGGGGGCGCCGCCGGCGCGCACGTGCGCAAGGGCGACCTGCTGTGCACGGTCGGCGACCCGGACCGGGCGATGCTTCTGACTGGGCGCTTCATCCAGTACTACCGCGAGAACGCCCGCTGGCTGGAGCGGACGTACGGCTTCATGGAGCGCGTCGGTGTCGAGACGGTGCGCGCGATCGTCGTCGAGGACCGAGACGGCGATGGGGAGCGCCTCGACGCGGAGCTCGAGCGATCGCTGTCGGCCTACAGCGACCCGTGGCTCGAAGGGCGCGAGCCCGTCACGTCCAACCAGTTTCGCACTGTGCTCGAGACATAGTCGCCCAGCTCGACCTTCCCGACACGAACGTCTCATCAGGCGCTTCTTCACGCCAGACGGCGTTGCGGGGTTTTGCGCTGTCTTGGACAATCTGCCGAGGCTAGAATTGGAGCATGACGCTTACCACCACGGGCATGGTCCCGCTCGGTTACGGGAAGTTCGTCCGTGCCGATGAGATCGTCGCGCTCGTGCCGATCGAACAAGGCGACCGTGGCGACGGCCGACGCACCTACGTGCACACCGAAGGCCTGCTCGAGCCGCTCGTCGCCTCGCGATCAGAGAAGGCGATTCTCGCCGACATGGACAAGGCGCTGACGGCGCCCGACGCGCCGCACCGCCGCCGCCTGTTCGCCCGCCGCGTGCCTGACCAGCCGCGGGGACGCCAAACCGCGTAGACGCCCCATCGACGGCCCGGACCGGGCCGCCCGACGCTCACCCCCGCTTGACGAGGCGCCCGACCGCGGCCATGAGCTCGTCGGTGCGGTCGGCTCGCAGCTCGCCCTCGGCGTGCAGCACGCACGAGCGGGCGTGCTCGTCGAGGAGGCCGAGTGCGACCTTGTCCAGCGCGGCCTGGGCGGCGGAGATCTGGGTGAGGACGTCGATGCAGTAGCGGTCGTCGACGACCATCCGCTCGATGCCGCGAACCTGCCCCTCGACGCGGCGCAGGCGGGCGAGGAGCTGGTCCTTGCTCGCGGTGTAGCCGCGCTGTGGGGGCGCCGGGCCGGGCTCGGGCTGGTTCTCCGTAGCAGACACAGCTCAAAGGGTAGCGTACCCCGCCGGGGTATACTACGCTGCTGTTGCAGCGATACCCCCGTCCCGTATCCGATTGGAATCTCCTCCCATGTCCCTTCCCAAGCGCACGTACACCGTCGACGGCATGACCTGCGGGCACTGCCGCAACGCCGTCATGCAGGAGGTCCTGCAGGTGCCCGGCGTCCGCGCGGTCGACGTGGACCTCGACAGCAAGCAGCTCACCGTCGCCGGCGAGGCGTTCGACGACGCCGCGATCCGTGCCGCCGTCGACGAGGCGGGGTACGCGCTGGTGTCATGAGCGCGGACCTTCGCGTGGCAGCCTTCGCCGCGCTGCTCGCCGTCATCTTCGCCACCGCCGCGCTCGCCGGCCGCGCGATCGATCCGGGCACCGGGTCGCACGACGCGGCCGCCGAGGAGCACGGCCACGCGGCCGCGGATCCAGCCACGCCGGCCGGCCTGTCGCTCGTCCAGGACGGCCTGCGGCTCGTCGCCGCGGACACGACGCTGAGCCCGGGGCGCCCGGCCCGGTTCGCGTTTGGCATCGTCGATGCGCGCGGTGCGACCGTGCGCGCCTTCGACACCGAGCAGGGCCGGCGCATGCACCTCATCGTCGTGCGCCGCGACCTGACCGGCTATCAGCATCTGCACCCCGAGCAGACCCGCACGGGAGCGTGGACGACGGCGCTGCGACTGCCGGACGCCGGCGCCTACCGCGCGTTCGCCGACTTCCGCACCGGCGGCCGGCGCCTGACGCTCGGCGTCGACCTGCTCGCGCCCGGCGCCTTCGTGCCGCACGCGCTCCCCGCCCCCGCCACGACCGCGCATGTCGGCGGCTACGACGTCGCGCTGCACGGGCAGGGCGCCGGCGCCCTCAGCTTCACCGTCCGCCGCCGCGGCACGCCGGTCACCGACCTGCAGCCGTATCTCGGCACGCGCGGCCATCTCGTCGTGGTGCGCCGCGGCGACCTCGCCTACGAGCACGTCCACCCGCTCGGGGGGCGCGCCGCGCTCGGCGAGATCGCGTTCGAGAGCGGGACCACCGCGCCCGGCAGCTACCGCCTCTTCCTCCAGTTCCGCCACGGCGGCCGCGTCCACACCGTGGCCTTCACCCGCGAGGTCACGCCGTGAGCACCGCGGTCCCAGAGACGACCGAGCACCTCGATCTGCCGATCAGCGGCATGACGTGCGCGTCGTGCGCGACACGAGTCGAGCAGCGCCTGAACCGCCTCGACGGCGTGCGGGCCTCGGTGAACTACGCGACCGAGCGCGCGTCCGTGACGTTCGCGCCCGACGCGGTGACGGCCGATGACCTCGTCGCGGCCGTCGAGAAGGCCGGCTACGGCGCCGTCCTGCCCTCGATCGGGCCGCAGGCCCACGAGCACGCCCACGACCCCGTCGCCGACCTGCGCCGCCGGTTCATCTTCGCTGCGCTCGCGTCGGTGCCGCTCGTCGCGCTCGGAATGATCCCGACGCTGCAGTTCGACAACTGGCAATGGATCTCGATGCAGCTCGCGACGCCGGTGCTCGTCTGGGCGGCGTGGCCCTTCCATCGCGCGGCCTGGACGAACCTGCGCCACGGCACGGCGACGATGGACACGCTCATCTCGATCGGCACGATCGCCGCCTGGACGTGGTCGGTCGTCTCGCTGCTCTTCCTGGGCGCGGGCGACCCCGGGCTGCGCCACGCCCTGAGCCTCGTGCCCGAGCGCGGCGGACCGGCCGGCAACGTCTACTTCGAGGTCGTCGGCGTCGTCGTGACGTTCCTGCTCGCCGGCCGCTGGTTCGAGGCGCGCGCGAAGCGCAGCGCGGGCGCCGCCCTACGCGCGCTGCTCGCGCTCGGCGCCAAGGACGTCGCCGTGCTGGACGCCGACGGCGTCGAGCAGCGCAGGCCGGTCGAGGAGCTGAAGGTCAACCACCGCTTCATCGTGCGGCCCGGCGAGAAGGTCGCCACCGACGGCGTGGTCTACAAGGGCAGTTCGGCCATCGACCGCTCGCTGCTGACGGGCGAGAGCGTCCCCGTCGACGTCCGGCCCGGCGACCCGGTGACGGGCGCGACCGTCAACACGGGCGGCGGCCTGCTGATCGTGCGCGCGACGCGGGTCGGCGCCGACACGGCGCTCGCGCAGATCGGCCGGCTCGTCACCGAGGCGCAGTCGGGCAAGGCGCCCGTCCAGCGCCTCGCCGACCGCATCGCGGGCGTCTTCGTGCCGATCGTGCTGGCGCTCTCGGTCGCGACGCTCGGCTTCTGGATCGGCGCCGGGGACAGCGGCCTCGCGTTCGCGGCCGCGGTCGCGGTGCTCATCATCGCCTGCCCCTGCGCGCTCGGTCTGGCGACGCCGACGGCGCTGCTCGTCGGGACCGGCCGCGGCGCGCAGCTCGGCGTGCTCATCAGGGGCCCGGAGATCCTCGAGGCCACGCGCCGCGTCGACACGATCGTCATCGACAAGACCGGCACCGTGACGTCGGGGCGAATGAGCCTGCAGAGCATCAGCGTCGCCGAGGGCGTCGACAAGGCGCAGGCGCTGTGGCTCGTGGGAGCGCTGCAGAACGGCTCCGAGCACCCGATCGGGCGAGCGATCGCCGCCGCCGCCCGCGTGCTGGAAGACGAGCCGGCGCCGGTCGAGGACTTCGCCAGCCACCCCGGGCTCGGCGTGCAGGGAACCGTCGCGGGCCGCGCGATCATCGCCGGGCGCCCGGCGTTGCTGGCGGGCGCGGACCCCTCGCTCGCGCTGCCGCCCGAGCTCGAGCGCGCGCGGGTGGCCGCCGAGGCCGAGGGGCGCACGGCGATCGCCGCGAGCTGGGACGGCGCGGCGCGGGCGCTGTTCGTCGTCGCCGACGGCGTGAAGGTCGGCTCGAATGAGGCGGTGCGCCGGCTGCACGAGCTCGGCCTGCGCACGATCCTGCTGACCGGCGACAACGAGGCGACCGCGCGCGCGGTCGCTGCTCGGGTCGGCGTCGACGACGTCATCGCAGGGGTCCTGCCGGCCGGCAAGGCCGACGTCGTGCGCCGGCTGCAGGCGGATGGACGCGTCGTGGCGATGGTCGGCGACGGCGTCAACGACGCGCCCGCGCTCGCGCAGGCGGACCTCGGCATGGCGATCGGGACCGGAACGGACGTCGCGATCGAGGCGTCGGACCTCACCCTCGTCGCGGGCGACCTGCGCGTCGCCGCCGACGCGCTGCGGCTCTCGCGCCGGACGCTCGCCACGATCAAGGTCAACCTCTTCTGGGCGTTCGCCTACAACGTCGCGGCGCTGCCGCTCGCCGCCGCCGGCCTGCTCAACCCGATGATCGCGGGCGCCGCGATGGCCGCCTCGAGCGTCTTCGTCGTCGCCAACTCCCTGCGGTTGCGCGGGTTTCGTCCGCAGCGCGACGACGGGCGGGGGTCGGACGTGGTCGCTAGCCCTGCTGGCGGCCCAGCCGCTCGGCCTGCGTGACGGCGATCTCGGTGACGATGGCGCCGACCCAGGCGGCCTCCAGCGTGGCGAGCTGGTACGCGAGGTCGGCCATGTACTCGGCGTCCTCGTCGAGGCCGATCGAGCACGCGAGCTCGTGCTCCATGCGCAGGAGCTCGAGGCGTTGGCGCACCTCGGAGGGGTCGGACTAGAGCATGTGACTGCGTGGTGCTCGCTCGTCCATCCGTCCAAACCTGAATCACGAGCGGCGCCGCGTCGGCATACTGACGCTTCGTGCGACCTCGTCTCATGCTCATCGCCGGGCCCGTCTTGCTCGTGGCCGTCATCGTCGCTGCGGCATTCGCGTCCTCCGGCGGCTCCGGCGGCTCGCGCGCGGCGACTGGGACGGCCGCCGATCCGGCCTTCGAGAAGCTGCCGACGCGCAACTCGCGCGCGAAGGTCACCGAGCCCGTCGCGGGCGAGACCGCGCAGTCGGCGGGCCTGCCAACCGAGGCGATCGATGAGCCGGCTGTGGGCGGCGCCTCCGCTCCACTCTCGCGCAGCGCCAAGCGGCGCGACACCGGGCCGAGCGACGACGCGTCGATCAGCGCCGCCGAGGTGCTGAAGGGCGGCATCGCGCTGCCGCCGATCGAAGCCCCCGAGCCCGTGCGCCAGATCATCGAGGCAGGCAACTCGATCGCCCGCACGCCCTACCTCTGGGGCGGCGGCCACGGCAAGTGGCTCGACAAGGGCTATGACTGCTCAGGCTCGATCTCCTACGCGCTGGCGTCTGCGGGGCTGCTCAACGCGCCGCTGGACTCCGGCCGGCTCATGAGCTGGGGCGCGCCCGGCAAGGGGAGGTGGGTGACGATCTACGCGAACCCCGGGCATGTCTACCTCGTCGTCGCAGGCGTCCGCTTCGACACCAGCGGGCAACGCTCGACGGGCTCCCGCTGGCAGTCGGCGATACGTCCCGGAGGAGGGTTCGTCGCCCGCCATCCACCCGGGCTCTAGGTCCGAGGCACTAGACCCATAGGGGGGCGCGCGAGACCCACTGGGATGGGTCCCAGGTAGACTGAGCTCTGGTTATGTCGATCCCGTCCTTCGATCTGAAGGTCGTTCGGAGCGACCGGACGACGCGCATCGCGCCATCCGGTGAGCTTGACATCGCCAGCGCGCCGGAGTTCGAGGAGGCCATCGCCGAGGCGACGGCGGAGCCGGGCGCCAAGGTGGTGCTCGACCTGCGCGAGCTGACGTTCATGGATTCCACCGGTCTGCGGGCGCTCGCCCAGACCAACGCGCGGGCCGACGAGGCCGGTTTCGTCCTGTCGATCGTGCGCGGGCCGCGCCAGATCGAGCGCGTGCTGGAGATCTCCGGCCTGGCCGGGCTGCTGCCGCTCGTCGATGCGCCCCCCGGCGCGGCGCCGGACGGCGCGGTCGACGCGCCGCCCGACGCCGCTAGCGCGAGTAGCTCTTGAGCTTCGACGCGAAGACGTCGTAGACCGGGCGCGGCGTGCCGTCGGGGTCGACGAGGCCGGCGTCGAAGAGGCACGATCTACCGCAGCCGCCGTTCTCGACGCCGAACCAGTTGTACTCATACACCCGCTGCACGCCGCGGCTCTTGAAGCGGCTGGCCAGCGTGAACATGTTGCGCATCCGCGCGGCCTGGCGCGCCTCGTCGTAGGGGAAGGAGCCCCTGAAGCTCGCGAGCGCGCCGGTCTCGGTGAACCAGAACTTCGTGGCGCGGTTGTAGCGGCGGACGGTGTTGATGATCGCGGCCGTACCGCGCGAGCGGTTGCGATTGACGTCGGAGTAGTTGTGGATCCCGACGACCTTCAGCCGTTTGCGCCAGGTCGAGCTCAGGCGCGCGTAGAAGCTGCGGATGTAGCGCTCGACACCGGCCTGGTCGAGGACGTCGAGGCCGACGACGGCGCACGAGCGGCAGCGCTTCTTGACGGCGCTGTACATGCTCTTGTAGTACGAGGCGGCGTTGCCGACGTGGTTCCACGTCTCCTGCGTCTTGTGGTTGACCTCGTTCCAGGCGCCGAAGTCGCGAACGCCGAGCTTGCGGAAGTAGGCGACGATGCGCCCGGCGTTGCGGCGGTACGTGGCCGTGGAGACGAGCTTGCCGCGCTTCTCGCGCAGATCAGTCGTGGAGACGTGCAGGAGCGTCGAGACGCCGGCGCCGCGAGCCGCCTCGACGAACGCGGTGGCCCGTGCGCGCTCGGCGCTGTCCTGCATGACGTCGGACGCCACGAAGTAGCGCGTGCGCTTGATCTGCAGCCGCTGGAAGTCCGGCGAGTCGAACATCCGCGGGCTCTGGTCGGCGACGCCGACGCGGATGGAGCTGCGGGCAGCGGCCGGCGAGGCCGGCAGCAGAGCGGTCGCCGCGATGGCGGCGAGGGCGCAGATCGAGAGCTTGAAGGTCACGTGGACGGCTCCTTTCGTGGAGGGTCGTTCGGGCCTACAACCCGGCCTTTCCCGAAAGGATGCGCGCCGGCCGGCACGCGGCGGCGTGTCAGCGCGGCTCGTCGGCGGGCGGGTCGAGGCGCCGGCGCTGGGCGCGGGCCTCCCCGTCGGCGGGATCGATCTCGATGAGGTCGGCGGCTGCCGGGGCGAACCCCGGGTTGCGTGAGTACGTCAGCCGAGCGAGACCGATGTCGCCGCTGAGCTCGGTGAGGTTGCCGGTGCCGCCGCCTCCGACGGAGCCCGGGTTGAGAACCGTCAGGTTGCCGACGTGCTCGATGCCGGACTTGTGCGTGTGGCCCTCGAGGACGACCAGCGGCTTGGTGGGCGGCGTCTCGCGGAGCGCATCGACGGCGAGCCGAGCGAGCGCGGGCTCGTGGACCATGACGATGTCCGCGAGATTCCGCCGTGCCTGCAGCCAGCTCGTGAACTCCTCCTGCTGGGCGGGCGTCGGCGTCGCGCCGTTATCGCGGTAGCCGTCGCGCGCGAGGCGCTTGAGCGGATCGTCGTAGCCGGCGATCCGCAGGCCACGCACCCGCGTCACGAGCGCCCCGTCGGGCCTGTCGTCGCCGCCCAGGCGTCCGTCGCGGGTCAGGACGATCGCGCCCGCGCGGGCGAGCTTGCGCTCGAGGACGTCGGAGTCGTGGTTGCCGGAGACGAAGACGAACGGCGCGCCGGAGCGCACGATGCGCAGCACGAGCGACTGCTCAAATGGCGAGCCGCGGTCGGTGAGGTCGCCGACGAAGAGCAGCGGCCCGCCGCGGGCAGCCCGCTCGAGCGCCGGCAGCGCGAGGACGTTGTTGTGCAGATCGGCCGCGACCGTCAGCCGCGGCAGGCGCTCGACGGGCGGCCGGCCGGCCGGCGCGGTGACCAGGCGCGCGATCCCGACGAGCTGCTGGTCGAGCTCCTCGTCGAGCGTCTTCGCCGAGGCCCCGAGCGCCTCGAGCGTCCGCAGCGCGGTGGGGACCTCCGGGCCGTTGGCGTAGTACTGGGGCGTGTCGACGTTCGAGCGCGGTGGCAGCAGCACGACGAGCGCCACCCCGGCTGCGAGCGCTGTGACGCCCGCGGCGGCGAGCGTCGTGCGCAGCCGGGGGCCGGATCCTCCGCGGACGGCGAACGCCACGAGCACGCCGAGCGCGAGCGCCGCCAGGACCGAGACGAGGATCGCAAGGCGCAGGTAGCCGGCGAGCGCGTCGCGCGCCTGACCGCGCACGAGCTCGGTGTCGAGCCGGCCGGCCTCGGCGATGCGCACGACCGCGTCGCGGTTGACCGAGCGCACGTCGACGTTCACCCTCGCGGGCAGGCGCACGACCGGGAAGCGCACGCCCCAGTCGACGACGGGGACGTAGAGGTCGAGCGCCCCGTGGCGGCTGGGCTCGACCGACAGGCGCACGCTGCCGACGTCGAGGCTGCGATCGAGGCGGAACGACGCGAGCGCCGTGATCCCTCCGGCGAGGGACGCAACGACGACGATCGCGACGACCAGGACCTTGCGCATGCGCCGCAGGCTAGCCACGGCCGGGTCCTGGCCCCGCCGACCGTTTTCTTGCGCAGGATGCGGTGACGACGGCCGCGCGCGCTTGACGCGGTCAGCCATTGCCTTGTGACATCCGGAGCATGCCGGATGATCGCTGTGTGCAACCGCGGCAGATCTACGCGAGCACCCTCACGCGTCGTGACCGCCGCCGGGCGCGCCGGCGCACCCATGGCGTCGGCGTGACCCCGCTCGTCATGGCCTGCGTGTTCGCGGCGCTCACCGTGGTGGCCGCGGTGGCGCCGGGGCTCATCTGACGCGGCGCAGACGCCTACCCCGCCAACGCTCGCGCCGGCCCCTGACCGTCGAGCGCGTTTGAGCAGAGATCAGGCGTCGGTGAGCACGGGAACTGCACCCTCACGAGAGGGCTGGCCGGCAGCTGGCTGGGCGGACTCATCGGTCTGGCCGGTCAGCGCGTCGCTGGGGCCGCCCGGGCTGCCTGCCGCGGCGCGCTTCCTGGCGTCCTTTCTGGCCTGCTTGTCCAGTCGACGCTCGCGGAGCCTGCTTTCACGGGTGAGCTTTGCCATCGTGGTCTTCTTCTTGCCGCTCGAGGCCATGCTTGTACTCCCTGGTTGTGGGGCTTGAGCCGTCGATCACGCGCAGCCCAGTCGGGGTGAAGCCCGCCAACAACTGGCGTCCATCGAGATGTGCGGATTTCGCAGGGTCCTGCTGGGAAGAGCGGTCCCGCTGCCGTGCGGGTGTATGCAAAGCGGGACGCGGAGGTCGCCGGGACGCTGAACCCGTAGGAGGAGTCTAGCTTGCGCCGGTCCCGCCAGGAGTCGACTGTGGCGCCCGGGTTCCAGGCAGGCCGGTTCGCGAAGCCTCAACCGTTGACGAACTCGAGCAGCGCCTTGTTGACCTCGTCGGGATGGGTCCATGCGATGTTGTGTGGGCCGCCTTCGACGGTGACGAATTGCAGGTTCTCGATCAGACCCGGCAGGCGCTTGGCGGTGGCCTCGTAGGGCAGGATCCGGTCCGCGTCGCCGTGGACGAGCAGCGTGGGGACGTCGATCTTCGGCAGGTCGCCGCGGAAGTCGGTCAGCCAGGTGTCGACGCAGGCATGCGCCGCGTACGCCGACGCAGAGACGGCAACGATGAAGCTGTTCTGCCACGCCTGATCGCTGATGCGAGTGCCCGCGTACTCGTCGACGTTGTAGAAGTTGTCGAGGAAGTCCTTGAAGTAGGCGGGACGATCGGCGATCACGGCCGCCTTGATGGCATCGAACACCGACTGGTCGACGCCCTCGGGGTTGTCGGCGGTCTTGAGCAGGAACGGCGGGATCGCACCGAGGAGCGCCGCCTTGCTGATGCGCGCCGAGCCGTAGGCGCCGAGATAGCGCGTGACCTCGCCGGTACCCATCGAAAAGCCGACGAGCACGACGTCATCGAGGTCCAGGTGCTCGAGCAGCGTCTTCAGATCGGCCGCGAAGGTGTCATAGTCGTACCCCACGGTGGGTTGGCTGGACTGGCCGAAGCCGCGCCGGTCGTAGGTGACGACCCGGTAGCCCGCTTCCAGCAGGACGCGCTCCTGCTTCTCCCACGAGTGCCCATTGAGTGGATACCCGTGGATGAGCACCACCGGCTGACCCGTGCCGTGGTCCTCATAGTAGATGTCGATATCGGCGTTGTTCTCCTGACCGACGGTGACCTTGGACATGGCAGTACCTCCCTGGGTCTCACGGGACGGACCGACGCGTGTGCCGGCGGGGTGCCGTCGCGGGCATCAGCCGGGAACGAGCTCGTCGATGGCGGCGGCTGAACTTCTCCTGGTGGGCCGTCCACTAGCGCGTGGATCGCGCTGCCGTGGATCGGGCCGCGGTGAGAATGAGGTTCGCGACGTCGGCGGGGTGAGAGGCCGGCACGGCGTGCGACGAGGCCACCTCGATGGTGGTGGCATGGGCGCGCTGGGCCATGAACCGCTCGACGGCGGGCGGGATGATGCGGTCGTTGCGGGCGACCATGTACCAGGACGGGATCGAGCGCCAGGCGGGGACACCCGACTTGCCGGCGCCGGAGGCGAGCGTTGCGGGTCGCTGGGTGGCGGCCATCTCGCGGGCGGCGCGCGACGCGACGTCCTGGGCGAACACCGTGCGAAACAGCAGCGGGTTGATGGTCGTGTTGACGCCGATGCGGCCATCGGGCCCGATGAACGGCGCCGGGACCAGCGCGGCGGGCAGCAGGCTTCCTGGCGACCGCGCCACCAGCCCGAGGGCGGTCTCGCCCTGGTCGGGGGCGAACGCCGCGATGTAGACCAGCGCCTTGACGCGGGGGTTGTACAGGGCGGCGTTCGTGATGACCATGCCGCCGTAGGAGTGGCCGACCAGGACGATGGGCCCGCTGACGCCGTGCAGGACGCGGCTGATGGCCGCCGCGTCGCCCGAGACCGTGCGCAGCGGGTTGTCGGGCACGACGACGGCATAGCCCGCGTCGCGCAGGCGCGGGGCGACGCCGTCCCAGCCGGCCGGCCGGTCCCAGGCCCCATGCACGAGCACGACGGTCGGCCGCGGCTCGCCGCTTTGCGCGCGCGAAGGCGGGCAAAAGCGCAAGCGCGCCGAGCGCACAGCAGACCACGACGGTGGCCATGTGAGCGGCGCGTCGAGAGCGAAGCGCGATGGCGGGCATACCAGCGATTCTTTCCGGTTTCGAGCAGCGTGTTCAGAGCCGGCGGGTCGACCCGTACGCGCGGGCGCGATCGCCTCGGAGCCGGGCTCCTGCAGCACGGCCCGGGTAGCCGCACTGCAGGAGCTCGCCGACGCAACCCGGCCGCCGGGGACGACGCCCCCGTGAACGCTCGGCACAAGCACATGCCCGGCTGTGTATACGCCCGCTACGTGATCGCCCGCTAGGACAGGTCGCGGGTAAAGGTGCTCCCGCCCTCGAGCGGGCGGTAGATCTGCTTGAAGTCGAAGGCGTAGTCGAAGTCGTCCTTCTCGGATTCCGTGGCGCCCTCGACATCCACGTTGTGCACGATCACCAATTCCTCGTTCACATGCGAGGCCTGGATCAGGCAGATACCCGACGGCGCCCAGATGCCCGAGCCGCCCCAGAACGGCTCCCCGGTCACGCCGTGGGCGCCCACCGCGTTGCACGCGATCGTCCAGATCTGGTTCGTTGCCGAGGAGGCCGGGATCACGTAGTCCCACAGCTCGCCGTAGTAGTGGTCGGTGCGCAGGTTCATAGCGGGGTAGTCACGAGCCCCGGCGGCCCGCCACGACGCGATCTGCACGATGGCGTCCACCTCCTCCACCATCGAGTACTCGCGGAGCAACTCGCTGAAGAGGTAGTCGTAGCAGGTGGTGAACCCGAGCCGGCCGTGCCGGGTCTGCAGCACCAGGCGGTCGTCGCGTCCGCTCTCGGTGTAGTCCTTTTCGATTCCTGGGAGGAAGACCTTGTCGTAGGTGTTCTCGTCGGCGAGGTAGTCAGGGTCGCGGCCCACGACGAACGTGCGGTTGAGAAAGCGGTCCTTCTCCTTGGCCGCGGTCAGGTTGTTGAGCACGATCGCCTCGAGGTCGTCGCCGAGCAGGGGCTGCAGCTCGCGCTCGATCCAGTCGGCGTGATTCTCGGCGACCGCTTCCTTCATGTAGGCGAGGCAGTCCTCGCGCTCGTCCCAGAAGTACCCCGACAGGCAGAACTCGGGGAACACACCGATGTTCACGCCGCGCTCCTTGAAGATACTCGCGGCCCGCAGGATCTTGTCCTTGTTCGCCTCGACGTCCGGCACCTCGGCATGGATATTCGCCAAGCCCACCGAGAGCTTCGACTCGTCATCGCAGTAGCTGCGCTCCGTGATCAGAAACTCGTCGGTCTTCATGGCCTCCCTCCACGGCTCCGGGGCGGCGACATTACCAGCGGCTCCCCAGCCCCCGGCCCCTGTGCCTGCGCTCACGGCAGCCCTTCGCTCTTGTGCCAGAACCGAGAGGCTCGCTGCCGTGTTTGACCGAGACGATCCGGGCACGCCATGAGGAGCGTCAGATGCCTATGCGAGTAGAGATCAACGGCGCTGAACTGTGCGTCGACACCATTGGCGAGCCCGCTGATCCGGCCGTCCTGCTGATCATGGGCGCCGCCGGGTCGATGGACCGCTGGGAGGAGCCGTTCTGCGAGCGGCTCGTCGCCGCCGGCCGGTACGTCATCTGCTCGAGGGTAGCGACATGGCACGGGCGCGGCTGGCCGAGATCACCGCGCCCACGCTCGTGATCCACGGTGCAGACGATCCGCTCCTCCCGCCCGCTCACGGCGAGGCGCTCGCGCGCGAGATCGCCGGCGCGAAGCTGCTGCTGGTCGACGGGCTCGGGCACGAGTTCCCGCCGTCAGCGTGGGACGAGGTGCTGCCCGCGCTGATTGCCGTGACCGGCAGCCACACCACGCCGTACATTGGCTAGCGCACTACTCGCTTGACCTCGCTGGCTGCTATGGGCGATGAGCGAGTGTCTGCCGCACCGCGATCGTGGTGCTGTGATGCCCGCCGAGGGCGAAGCGGGCGAACGACCGCCCGCCTCGCCATCGTGGGGCGACTTGGCGCTCGCCCAGCCGTTGCCTATGCCGCGCTGGCCGCCGCGTCCGTCTGACAGGCGAGATCGCGGTTCTCCGGGACGAACTTGCTCGCGATGAACGTCGCGCCCTCGGGGTCGGCGATCACGGTCATCCTGACCCAGGGGGCATCGAACGGCGCGACGATCACCCTGCCGCCCAGGTCGGTCGCCTTCGCGGCGGTGGCGTCAGCGTCGTCGACGGCGAAGGTCACGTCCCAGTGCGTCGCGACGTCCGGCTGGTCGTCGGGGATCGGGGTGATGGTCGCCACGACGTCCTCGAAGCCCGCCGGAGCGCCGGCCTCGGCCATGTGCTTGCGCAGGTCGGGGTTGCCCTGCTCCAGGTGGTCGCCGTAGCCGGGCAACGTCCACATCTCGGCGCCGCCCTCCAGCGTCAGGGTCCGCCAGCCGAACACCGAGCCGTAGAAGGACTTCGCGCCTTCCACGTCGCGGGTGTTGAGGCCGTTGAAGTTCAAGGAACCCGCCTCGTTGACGATCCGTGCGCCTTGGTGTCTCTTCGCCTGCCAGACGCAGAACGCCGCGCCCTCGCGATCGGCGAACACCGCCATCCGTCCGGCGTCCATGACGTCGAAGGGCTCCATCAGCGTCGTGCCGCCCGCGTCGAGGACCTTGGAGGCCGTCCGTTCGGCGCTCTCGACCCAGACGTAGGTGTTCCACATAGCCATCGGCGGCGCGCCCTCGGGGATCGACCCGACGGCAGCGACGGCGCCGCCGCGAAGCCGCGCGATGAAGTACTTGCCCTCCGACTCCGGCGGCATCACGTCCTCGAACTCCCAGCCGAACAGACCGCTGTAGAAGGTGACCGCGGCCTCGGGATCTGGCTGGCTGGTGTCGATCCAGCACGGGACGCCGGGGATGTATCCGTCTCGCTCGGGCATTGCTGCTCCTCTCGATCGTTTACGGCTCGCCGCACCCTACGAACAATTTGGGTCAGTATCTGTCCGCAATTCAGAAGGTCACGAGATCGACATGACGGAGAGCTCGCGGCTCTCGCAACTTCTCTGTGCTCCAGGCGCGCCGCGACTGGCCCGGTGGGCAGAGCCGGCAGACCGGCTCGGGGTCCGCCCGAGCATCATCCAGGCGCGCACCACCAGCAGTCCGACGCCCGCGCCGGTCACCGACTGGATACTCCAGCGGCACGCCTCCCACGAGCCATCACGCGGCGTCGCCGTACTCGTCGTGAAGGTTCCACCGCTGGTAGGGCGCGGTCTGCGGGTAGCCCTCCGGCGAGTCCTCCCATTCCTCCTGGCGCCCGAGCGCCGTCAGGTCAAGGTAGCTCCATGTGCTCCCCATCGCCTCGTCACCGCGGTTGTTGACGAAGTACGTGCGCGAGATCCTGTCGCCGTCGCGGAAGAAGACGTTGGTGCCGTGCCACTGGTCCACGCCGAAGTCGGCGTCGAAGTCGTCCGTGATGTGGTACCACGGCATCTCCCAGCCCATCCGCGCCTTCCAGCGCTCGATGTCGGACTGCGGCGCGCGCGATACGAACGCCAGCGTGGTGTCGCGCGCGTTCAGATGGGCGAGGTGAGCAACCTGGTCGGCGAGGAACGAGCAGCCTCCGCAGCCGTGTTCGGGCCAGCCGGCCACGCCGGGCTCAAAGAAGAAGCGGTAGACGATCAGCTGACGGCGCCCCTCGAACAGGTCGAGCAGACTCGCCGCGCCGTCCCGGCCCTCGAAGCGGTATTCCTTCTCCACGGCCATCCTGGGCATCCGGCGGCGCTCCGCGGCCAGCGCATCGCGCGCGCGGGTGAGCTCCTTCTCCTTGACCAGCAATTCCTGGCGGGCGGCCTCCCACTCCGGCAGCGACACGATCGGCGGCATGTTCATCGTGGCCCTTCCTCCTTCAGGTACTCGTCGACGAGTTGGCTCGTGACAGTAGAGACCGCTCGAGCCAGCGAAAGTCATCGCCAGGCAAGCACGAGAGTTGCGCTTCGCGCGCGAAAGGGAGCGCCGGCGCTGATTTCTGGGTGCGCGACTGGGTGGGCCGCGGATCCGCTGCGAGGCGCGGTGGCCTAGGCTCTTGCCTGCGTGTCCACGCTCGAGCAACTTGGGTGCTTGCCGCCGATAACCGTCGAGCTCGAGCTGTTCGACTACGTTCCTCTGAACAGCGTGCGCGAGCCGCCGCCGGTAGAGCTTCGCGCGTGCCTGGCCCGTAGCTACGACGCCGGCGAGGAAGACGGTGACGGGCTGCGACTCGCGTTCGTCGCCGGCCATCCGGTTGATAGTCACGACCTTCTCGTGCTCGCCTATTTGTGGCGTGCGGGCCCCAACGGCGTCTCGTGGGGAGTCGAGCGTTGGTCATCGCCGGAGCGGCGCCTGCGCCCCTACCGGCACGACCCGACGTTCGAACCGCGGCCCGCCGCCGATGTTCACGCTGAGCTCCAGGGCCTCGGGCCCGCCTCCTTAGCAAGCTACGCACGCATGGTCCTCGCGAGCTAGTACCGCAGCGCGCCGGACCGCGTCGGTCGGGCGTGACGTGGTGATGTCTTGGGTCAGAAGTCGAGGTCGCCGGTGACCGCCGACAGTTTGTCGCGGTCGTGGGTGGCGCGGATGCGCCGCACCGTGCCTGAGCGTGAGCGCATGACGAGCGACTCCGTCGTCGCGCCGCGTGCCTTCTGGTAGCGCACGCCCTCGAGGATGTCGCCGTCGGTCACGCCGGTGGCCGCGAAGCCGCAGTTGTCGGAGGTGATGAGATCGTCGGCGGTGAGTTGCTTGTCGAGGTCATAGCCGGCATTGAGCGCGGCGCTGCGTTCCTCGTCGTTGCGCGGCCACAGCCGCCCGACGAGCTGACCGCCGGTGCTCTTCAGCGCCGCCGCGGAGATCACGCCCTCCGGCGTGCCCCCGATCCCCCACAGCAGGTCGACGGGGGAGTCCTCGGAGGCCGCCAAGAGGACGGCGGCGACATCGCCGTCAGCGATCAGGCGCACACGCGCGCCGGCCTCGCGGACCTGGCGCGTCGCCTCCTTCAGACGCGGACGGTCGAGCATGACCACCGTGATGTCGCGCAGGTCCATCTCGCGACGCTTGGCGACGAGGCGCAGCGTCTCGGGCAGCGGGCGGTCGAGGTCGAGCAGATCGGCGATGTCGCGCGCGCCGGCGATCTTCTCCATGTACATGCACGGACCCGGATCGAACATCGAGCCGCGCTCGGCCATCGCGATCACGCTCAGCGCGCTGGGCATCCCGTGCGCGGTCAGCGTCGTGCCCTCGAGCGGATCGACGGCGATGTCGACCTGCGGCGACCCGCCGTCGCCGACCTGCTCACCGTTGTAGAGCATCGGCGCCTCGTCCTTCTCGCCCTCGCCGATGACGACGACGCCGGCCATCGGCACGGTCCCGAGCACGAGCCGCATCGCATCGACCGCGGCCCGGTCGGCGGCCTCCTTGTCGCCCATGCCGATGAAGCGCGCGGCGGCCAGCGCACCCGCCTCGGTGACGCGCACGAGCTCAAGCGCCAGGTTGCGGCCGGGGGCGTCGGTGGGCGGTCTGCCGAGGTCTGTCGGGGTCACGCCTGCAGTCTCCCTCAAATCGCTCCCGACTGCTTGCGCCGGCGTTCGGTCTCACTCGACCGCAGGACGGCATCCCCAGCTTCCCCGAAGACGACGACCGCCAGCATCGCCGTAGCTCGCCGTGCGCCCCGGATCGTGACGGCGCCAGCTCGCGATCGTGCAGTTGCCACTCAGCCAGCACGAGCCTATGATCGAAGCGTGCGTCGATGTTGATGCTCCACCGCTGGTCGCAGCGTTCGTCGAGTCCGCAGGTTGACGGGCGCGTGGCCGCGAGCGCCGCCTTCCCAGTGCCGGCTTCGGCCGGCGCCCATCTTCGATTACCACAGCCAGCGGACGCCGACGCGCGATCGCTCGCGACGCGCCGGCCTAGGACCCCCACCCTCCCTGGCGACGCGTGGCCGTAAACCAGGCGTGATCGGTGTCGGAGTGCGCGAGGCTCGACGGGTACGGAGGGCGCTTCCAGACGTGAAAGCCGACCGTGCCGAAGTGCTCGCGCAGGTAGGCGACGAGGTCGCCGCGATGATCCGGGCAGGCGTAGCGAGGATGCCCATAGAGCCCGCGCCCGTGGAACACGAGCCACTTGCCCGGCAGGGCGTCCTGATAGGCGCCCCACGTGTTCTCCCGCATCGCCTTCTCGAGGCTGATCTGCGTCAGGGGATCAGGCTGCGCGTCGCAGAACTGACACCGGAAGATGAATCGCACGGACACCGAGCTCAGCCTCGCGCAGCGCCCGACGGCGCGGTCGGGCCGCGCGGCGGCGTATGTCCTGCAGCGACTCTGCGATCCTGCGACATCTCGGCCTCCTGACCGGCGTCCGAAGAGCGGTCACCACAGGATGACTATCTCAGTGCGGGGCTGCGTCGGATGTTCGTACCGCTCGCCGTCCGTAGAAGTCCGCCGTTGCGCCGGCCAGACCCGGGCGCCTGCGAGGAGCGCCGCTACAGCGCGAGCAGCGGGCGCGCGATGCGCACGCGCGCGTCGACGATCACGGCGCTGGACGTCGCCTTCGACGACCGGTCATCCGTCGGCGCGCTCACCGACCAAACGACTCCTGTCCAAACGCGCCCGCCAACTCCGGGATTCACAGCACAGCCACCATGCGCAACGGTAGCGTCGGTTGGCGCCACGGGCGTCGGCCCGTCGTGCGGCCGGCGCGGCGGGCACGCGGGGCCGTCGCGACCCTCAGATCCGTCGATTGCCGGATGGATTGCATGTGGCGCGGCGTGGATCCTGAGTGCACAATGCCTCGGTGGACTGACGAGCCCGATGGCTCGCGCGTGCGCGTGACCAACGGCATTCGGATCGTGGATCGCACCAGGCACCTTGCGGAGAGCGGCGTGGAGCACCTCGTCACCTGGCAGGAGGACGGTGGCAGAGTCCTCGTCCTCGGCCTCGACAAGGCCTGTCGGCCTGTCACGCTCACGACGATGTACTCCCATCTCTAGTGGTGTGTCTCCCTGTGGATGACCGGAATCGCGCCGCGGCGACGAAGGTCGCGGCGCCCAGAACTACCAGGACCTATTCGGTGAAGCTTTCCGCCCGCGACGGACATCCAGAGTGAGCCGGACGCAGTTCGCAGTCCAAAGCGCAAGCCCAGCGCGTCTATGCCCTACAAGAAGCACCTGACCTACCGGGGCGTCGCCTCCCAGAGATACGCGCGCGTCCAAGAGCGGGCTGGGTGGCATCGCGCCGCCGCGTGACCCCACAGATCGTGTCGCACCGACCGAGACGACGTCTTCCAGCCGGCCCTTCGCAGCAGGATGACCACGGCCCGTGACGCGTTCGTTGCCGCGTGCGGGGAGCCGCCGGCTCCTATCACACGATCATGGAAACGCCACGATCACCGGCGTCGGCAGCTCGACATCTTCGGGTTTTCACAAAATGTAGGGTTCGGTTCGCCAGGATGTGCTTTGCTGTCGTGAAGATCATTGCCCTCGTCATCTTGGCGACCCTCGTTCCTACGGCCGTGGCCTTCGCCCGGTAGCAGCTCAACTGAAGGGCCGCCGTGCGTCGTATCGAGCCTGTGGCCTAACCAGGAAGAGGAGTCAGCTCGTGGACATGAAACTGATGCTTGGAACAGGGATCGGCTGGCGGGTAGCTGCCTGGTTCTGCGTCGGCGCCATCGCTCTCGGCACCCTGGCGGGCACCGCGACCGCCGCCGCCGGCGTCAGCACGGCCGCCACGCACGGCAACGCGAGCGCGACGCCGGTGGTCGCCGTCGCCGATGGAGCTGTCCATGGCAGGGCCGCGGGTGCGGTCGATGAGTTCCTGGGGATTCCCTATGCCGCTGCCCCGATCGGCCCGCTGCGCTGGCGCGCGCCGCAGCCGGCCGCCCGCTGGAGCGGCGTGCGGGACGCCACGAAGTTCGCCCCGCATTGCGCACAGCCCGCCACGCCGTTTGGCTTGGCCAGCTCATCCGAAGACTGTCTGTACCTGAACGTGTTCGCCCCGGCCGACCGCAAGCACCGCGGCGACGGCCACCCGGTCATGGTCTGGATTCACGGCGGCGGCCTGTCGATCGGCGAGAGCGACGACTACGACCCAACCAAGCTGGCAGCAGACGGCACGATCGTCGTCACCATCAACTACCGGCTCGGCGCGCTCGGCTTCCTCGCCCACCCGGCCCTCGCCGACCGCCCGGGGGGCTCCTCCGGCGCCTACGGCCTGATGGACCAGCAGGCGGCGCTGCGCTGGGTGCAGCGCAATATCCGCGAGTTCGGCGGCGACCCGCGGAAGGTCACGATCGCCGGCGAGTCGGCCGGCGGCCTGTCGGTGCTGGCGCACGTCGCCTCCCCGCGCGCGCACGGGTTGTTCGCCCGGGCCATCGTGCAGAGCGGCGCCTTCCTGACGCAGACACCGCTGAAAGACGCCGAGACGGCGGGCGAGGCCTTCGCCACCAAGGCCGGCTGTGCCAGGCAGACCGCGGCCTGCCTGCGCGGCCTGCCGGTATCGATCATCCTGGCCAACGACAATCCGCCACTGACCGGGTACGTCCCGGGGGTTGTTGATGGCGAGGTGCTCACGCAGTCCATCGGGACCTCTCTCGCCAGCGGTCAGTTCAACCGTGTGCCCATCATCAACGGCACCAACCACGACGAGGCGCGGCTGTTCACCGCCGTGTCCGAGCTGCAAGGCGCGCCGGTCACGGCAGCCAACTACCAGGCCATGATCGCGTCAACGGTGGGCGTCTCCGCCGACGTCGCGGCGGTGATCGCGACGCAGTATCCGGTGAGCGGGTACCCGAGCCCGGCCGTCGCCCTCGGCGCGGTAGGCACCGACGCGATCTTCGCCTGTCCCGCGCTCAAGCTGGACACGTGGGCTTCGAAGTTCGTGCCGACGTTCGCCTACGAGTTCAACGACGACAACGCGCCGCAGCGGTACCTGCCGCCGGTCAGCTTCCCGTACGGGGCGGCGCACGCATCCGAGCTCCAGTACCTCTTCGACCTGCCGACCGCCCCGATCGCGGCCACGCTGACCGCGCAGCAGCAGAGACTGGCAACCAGCATGCGGCACTACTGGGCTCACTTCGCCGCGCGCGGCTTCCCGTCCTCGCCAGGCCAGCCGCCGTGGCCGACCTTCAATGGCCACAGCCGGCAGATGCTCTCGCTCATACCGCCGCAGCCGCAGATCCAAACGGACTTCGCCACGGAGCACCACTGCGCGTTCTGGGCTCACACCGGATAACCCTCGCAGCCAAGTGAAACGCAGGCATCCCGGGCGGTGCCGACCATCCAGACCGGCACCGCCCGGCCACGTCATCCAGATGGATCCGAGTAGCCGGGAGGCAGCCTGCGCTGCCGCTCGGCGCGAAACCAGCACTCTCGGACAGAGGACCTCGGGCTGCGCGTCGTCCGAAGCAGGAGTCGGTCGATGCCGACCGAGGCGTCTCGTTCTTGCTGCCGGGAGTGCCATTTGCAGCCGATCCGATCGCGTCACCAGCGCTCGCCACCGCGCGACGCCCGCGGAGCCGACGAGGGGAACGCACGATCGGACTCGCGTCGCGCACGGCGCTGCTAGGCCAAGAGCCGCCTCACGGTCACTTCCAGCACGTCCGCACGACTGCGCGCGCCGTGATCGGCGGCGATGAAGTGGTTGCCGATCAGCAGCGAGTAGGTGAGCATGCAGCGGGCCTCGACGTCGTCCGCGTCGGGGCAGAAGGCGCCGAACAGCGACCGCAGGTAATCCATTCGCCGGTTGTCGATGCGTCGGAGGCGCTCGGCGACCGTCTGCTCGCGCCGGGACCAGTCGCGGACTGCGAGGTCGATCGCCAGCACGCTGGAGGAGGTGAGCGCGAACGTCCGCCGCAGCTTGTCCCTGGCGTCGCCGCCCTCGCTCTCGACGCGCTCGATCACCTCATCGGTGGTCCTCCGCTCCCACGTGTCGAGCATCTCGTCGAGCAGCGCGCGCCGGTCGTCGAAGTGCCAGTAGAAGCCGCCCTTGGTGACGCCGAGCGCTTGGGCCAGCGGCTCGATCCGGACGGCGCCCGGGCCGCCGGCGGCAAGCGCCCGCAGCCCCTCATCGATCCACCTGCTGCGAGGCGTGCGGGTCACGGCCATCGCCTATCTCTATCGCATCCCGCTGCGGCAATTGACGCCGCCGCCGATGATGCCTAACCTCCATCCATACGCAACCGTATGGATGGAGGTCCACGAATGAGGCTCCCGAACACCGCGCACACCTCCCGCCCGTGGCGGATCCACGAGCTCATCGCCGATTTCCGGCTCGAGGACGTCTGGGCGCTGCCGACGCCGGGCGGCCCGGACGACTTCCCTCGGCTGGTGGCGCTGGTGGCCTCGGGCGACCCGTCGCAAGGCTCCTCCCGCGCCGCCCGCACGCTCTGGGCGACCCGGTGGAAGCTCGGGGAGCTGCTCGGTTGGGACGGCCCAGACGCCCGCCATGGCTCGGAGCGGCCGACGCTCCGCTACCGGTTGCCGGTGGATCTGCGCGACGCTTCATCCGGCCCGGACTTCGACGCGCTCCCCTTCACCTGGCTCTACCTGATCGACGACGAGTGCGCCGCGGAGATCGTCAACCGGACCGTTCACGGGGTGATGCACATTGGCTGGGTCCCAGACGGGACCGGCGGCTACCGCGGCCAGATGGCCGTCTACGTGAAGCCAAACGGACTGCTCGGGACCGGTTACATGACCGCGATCGCCCCGTTCCGCCACCTGGTCGTATACCCGCCGATGATGCGAGAGATCGGCCGGGACTGGCACGCGCTCGCCGGCGGTCCGACACCTGCGCACGCGTAGCTCACGGCACACTCGCGATGGCGGCCTTCCTCGCCGGCGGCACCAACCTGGTCGACCTGATGAAGCTGGACGTCGAGCGCCCGGACCTGCTGGTCGACGTCACGCAGGTCACCTCCGATCGGATCGAGCCGCTGCCGGACGGCGGCGTGCGCATCGGTGCCGCGGTGCGCAACAGCGACCTGGCTGCCAACCGGATGATCCGCGAGCGCTACCCGGCGCTGTCACAGGCGCTCCTCTCCGGCGCCACCCACCAGCTGCGCAACCTCGCCACCACCAGTGGAAAGCTGATGCAGCGAACGCGCTGCGTCTACGTCCAACACGTCACGAAGCCGTGCAACCTCGGCCGGGCGCTGAGGGCTCACGACTGAGCAACTGGCGGTTGCCGGTAGGCCCAGCGCCCGTAAACACGGCGGTTTGACGCGTGTCACTACGTCATTTGCCAAGTCGTGAGCCCTGAGCGCCAAGACCACCCGGTCGCAGCTGCTCGGCGGGATGGCGTGGGATTGTCGATGGCGCTGCTCGAGGAGAGCGTGATCGACCCCCGGCTACGGCGACTACGCGAACGACGATCTGGCCGAGTACCACGTCGCCGTCAATGCCGCGCCGGCAAGATCGATGTCGGTTGGATCGACGAGGACGACCCCTACGTCAGCCCGATGGGCGCCAAGGGCGTGGGGGAGATCGGGATCGTCGGCGCCGCCGCCGCGGTCACGAACGCCGTGCACCACGCGACCGGCGTGCGCGTGCGCGACCTGCCGATCACGCTCGACAAGCTGCTGCGGACGTAGTGGACGTGGCCGGAAGTTCAGCGAGGTCTTGCGGGATGCCAGATCACGGATCGGGCGCCGGGTGTCAGCCGGCGACAGCATCACGGTTGCCGCGAGCGACTACCGCACCACCGCCGCCTCGCCGGCGCTCCGCACCGCGGCCGCCCGCCGCGGTTGTGGGCGGCCGGTCGCGGCGGCGACCCACAGGATCGCCAGCCACGTCGTCGCGGCGAGCAGCACGTGGAGCCAGACGATCTCGGCCGGCAGCTCGAGCGCGTACTGCGCACCGCCGACGATCCCCTGCGCCGCCAGCAGGACGCACAGCAGCGTGAGCGCGCGGCGCTGCTCGCGCGACGCGCCCCGGCGGCGCGCCAGCAACCACAGCGCGACGGCGGCGAGGCCGAGGAGCGTCGCCAGGCGCGCGTGCTGCTCGATGACGAAGCGCAGCGTGTCGGCGCCCTTGAAGTCCAGGCGCTTGATGACGTCGCCGGTGCCCGCGCCGCCGGCGTGCGGGCCGGCCGCGGTGGCGGCGGTACCCGCGAAGATCGTGATCGCCCCGAGCGGGACGAGCGCCCAGACGCCGCGCACGACGAGCCGGTCGCCGCCGGCTGCGCCCTCCCCGGGCTCGCGGTGCGCGCGCCAGTCCAGCGCCACGCAGGCGACGAGGATGAGCATCGACAGCAGGTAGTGGCTCATGACGAAGCCAGGCGCCAGGTCGTAGAGGACCGTGAAGCCGCCGAGCACCGCCTGCGCCACCACGCCGAGCGGCAGCAGTAGCGAGAGCAGGACGAGGTCCCGCCGCAGCGGGCGCCGCAGAAACGACGCGGCGAACGCGGCGATCGCGGCGAAGCCGACGAAGAACGTCAGCAGGCGGTTGCCGAACTCGATGACTCCGTGCGTCGTGAGCTGGGTGTAGAGCGACGTGTCGGTGCATTTCGGCCATGTCGGGCAGCCGAGCCCCGAGCCGGTCACGCGCACGGCGGCGCCGGTGAGGACGATAAGCGTGAGCATGACGAGCGCGATGCGCGCGATCAGCGCATAGCGCGCGGGGGTGATCGGGAGGCGGTCGCGCATCGGCGGGGAAGCTTAGGGCTCGCGAATGAATGAGTGCGAGGGTTTGGGTGCCGGATCGTGGATGCCAGAGGCCGCGCGCGAGCGCAGGCGGGCGCCAGCCCGTCGAGCATCGCGGGTGGCCTCTGGCGCCGCGAGACGGTGGCCAAACACCGCAGTTATTC
>JBPCJA010000197.1:0-16718 GCA_051005755.1 Solirubrobacteraceae bacterium | reverse complement strand
CGCACGCGCTCTCGGTTTGGCGCTCGGCGGGTCGCTGCTCGCGTTCCCGCTCTTGCCGCTTGTCCTTGCCTGCGTGCCGTTCCTCGCCGTGAGCGCGGCCGCGCTCGCGGGCCTGCGGCGCCGCCGGCCCGGCGGATGAGCGGCGAACTGTGGGCGCTCGTCGCCGGCTGCGCGGTTGTCACGGCGCTCATCAAGGCCGCCGGGCCGGTCGCGCTCGGCGGCCGCGAGCTGCCCGAGCGCGTGGCCGTCGTCATCGCGCTCACGGCGCCGGCGCTGCTGGCCGCGCTCGTCGTCACCCAGGCGCTCGCCGACGGCGATCGCATCGCGATCGGCGCCGACACGGCCGGCGTGGGACTCGCCGGCGTGGTGCTCTGGCGCGGCGGGTCCGTGCCCTCCGCGGTCGCGGTCGCTGTCCTCGCGACGGCCGGGCTGCGAGCGCTCGGCTGATCCTGGAGGCGCTCGCGCTCAGCCCTTGGGCGGCGGGGGCTCGGCGGGGAAGTGCTCGAGCACCCACTCCGGCCCGAGCACCGGGCGGCGATAGGACCGGCCGGCGACGCGGACGTACTCGCCCGTGCGCGGATTGAGCGGGAGGTCGCGCTCGATCGGATACCACGCGTTGTGCTGGGCGATGAGCTCGTTGAGCCCGGCGAACGGCCACGAGCGCGCGACCGCCCGCCAGCGCTGCGCGAAGACCTCGGCGTCGCCGGCGCACTCCTCCTGCAGCGCGCGGAAGGCGTGCCCGAGGCGCCGGCGCTCGCGGGCGATGCCGGCGTCGATCTCGGCGACGCGCTCCATCCAGCGCGGCCGCACGCCAGCCTTGAGGTAGGCCTCGACCGACCGCTGGGTCTGGCGCGCGCGGCTGGACAGCGGCCTGCCCTTGCCGGTCTGCTCGTCGAGATCCTGTCCCACGATCCGCTCGACGATCGTGCGCTGCTCGTCGTCGAACTCGTGCATCGAGGACTGTTCCCCCGCCGCGCGGCGCACCAATCGCCGCGTTCCTCAGAGCCTATCCCGATAGGTCTCGCACGTTGGCACGTCCGATGACCGTCGCGGATGCGGCACCGCCACCGGTTCCCCGTACCACCAGTGCGAAGAACCGGTGTCGGCACCGCCCCGCTCGGTCCTCGAACGCGTCAACGCACGATCCCAACCGGCATAGGCTCTTACTCCCAGCGCAGCGTGCGCGGCGTCTTGCGCATCCGCAGCACGCGGACGGGCACCCCCGCGGCGACGGCGTTGGCCGGCACGTCGTGGGACACGATCGTCGCGGTGCCCAGGACGCAGTTGTCACCGACCGTCACGCCGCGCAGGACCGCTACGCCGTAGCCGATCCAGACGTTGTGGCCGACACGCACGTCGCGCTTGTAGATGCCCTGCTCGCGGATCGGGCGCTCGACCTCGACGACGCCGTGGTCGAAGTCGATGAGCATGACGCGGTCGGCGATGATGCACTCGCGCCCGATCGAGACGTGCTGGAAGGCCGAGATCGTGCACTCCTGGCCGAGCACGGACTTCGCGCCGATGCGCGCCTCGCCCTCGTGGACGCGAATCTTCGAGCTGTGCCCGATCCACGACCAGCGCCCGAGGTGCAGCGTCGCGCCCTTGCCGATCTCGATCCTCACGCCGGGGCAGACGAAGCACAGCCCGTCGGTCTTCAGCCGCCCGCGCCAGCGCAGCTTCAGCCACAGCCAGCGCGCGATGAGTCGCGCGTAGCGCGTGTTGAGCATCCCGTGCGAGCGCATGAAGCGCCACAGCTCCAGCGGCCCGCCGTGCAGGGGCGGCGGGTCGCCGCGCGCGGGCGGGGCGGGCGCGGGGACCGGCTCGGCGATCGTCAGCGTCTGCTGCACCGCGGCCATTCAACCATCGCCCGCCGCCGGATCGCCCGCCGGCAGCACGCCCTCGGCGAGCGGACCGCGCTTCCAGCCGGGTATCGGCGTCGGCACTCCCGCCCGCGGGACGTAGACCGAGCGCTCGACGAGCGCCATGCGGTGGATGTAGCGCGGGCAGTTGGGAAAGACGCGCTGCGCGCGCACGCGGACGACGAACTGGGCCTCCGGCCACGTCGAGGCCAGCTCGTCCTCGAGCTCGACGGACGCGATGCCCTCGACTCGCAGCCGCGATGGCCGCTCGGCGACGAAGTCGATGAACAGGAGCCCGACCTGCGGGTTGACGAGCGCGTTGCCCCACGACAGGTACATCCCGTTGCCGTCGTAGTTGGGGAACGCCAGCGTGTGTGAGTCGAGCACGCGGACGAAGCCCGGCTCGCCGCCCTTGTAGGAGCACTGGGGCCGACCATCGGCGTCGGCGGTCGCGAGGAAGAACATGTCCATGCGCTCGATGAGCTCCGCGTCCTCCGGGCGGATGTGATCGCGGCTCGTGCGCTCGTCGAGGCGGTCCGCGAGGCGGCGCGTGTCGAAGCGGTCCTGCAGCTCGCGGGCGCCGGCGTGGTAGCGCTCCGCCGTCACGATCACGCACCCTTCGAGACGTGCGGCAGCTGCGAAAGCTCGTCCAGAGGTACCGGCACGGACATGGCGTTAAGGCTACGGGTCCCGCCCGGCTGGCATGATCGTCTGCCCGTGGCAATCGATGCCCAACTCGCCCAGCGCCTGCTCGACGGCGACCGCCGCGCGCTCGCGCGCGCGATCTCGCTCGTCGAGAACGACGACCCCGGCGGCTGGGCACCCGTCCGCGAGGTCTACCCACACAACGGCAAGGCGGTAGTCGTCGGCGTGACTGGTGCACCTGGCGCCGGCAAGTCGACGCTCCTCGCCGGGCTCGTCAAGAACCGCCGCGCGGCCGACCGCAGCGTCGCCGTGCTGTCGGTCGACCCGTCCTCGCCGTTCACGCAGGGCGCGCTGCTCGGCGACCGCATCCGCCTGACCGAGCACTTCCTGGACCCGGGCGTCTTCATCCGCTCGATGGCCAACCGCGGCGCGCTGGGCGGCCTGAGCGAGGCGTCGCTGCAGGCCGCGCTGCTCATGGACGCCGCCGGTCGCGACGACGTCTTCCTCGAGACCGTCGGCGTCGGCCAGGCCGAGATCGACATCATCGACCACGCCGACACCATCGTGCTCGTGCTCATGCCGGGCGGCGGCGACTCGGTCCAGGCGCTGAAGGCGGGAATCATGGAGATCCCGGACATCATCGTCGTCAACAAGTCCGATCACCCGCTGACGCAGACGATGGTGCGCGAGATCCGCGGCGTCCTGTCGCTCGCCCCGCAGGGCCCGTGGAAGGTGCCGATCGTCCAGACCGAGGCGGTCGACGGCAAGGGCATCGACGAGCTCGTCGAGAAGCTGCTCGAGCACCGCGCGCACATCGAGCAGCAGGGCACGCTGCTCGAGCGCCGCCGGCGCAACCTGCGCAACGAGGTGCTCGCGCTCGCGACGTCGAAGCTGCGGCGCCGTCTCGAGGAGCGCCTCGCCGAGGACGCGAGCTTCGAGGAGCTCATCGAGGAGGTCGTCGCGCGCCGCCTGGACCCGGCCAGCGCCGCGAGCGCGATCCTCGCGAGCGAGGGCGCGCAGCGCGCTGCGCAGGCGTAGCGGCGGTCGCCTCGCCGGCATCATCGGCCGACGCGATCACGCTCGAAGCGCACCGCATGCCCCCCAGTTGGGGGGGATCGCTTTTTGCGATATGGCGCGGACGGGAAGGGCTTTGAATGTGACTGATTTTTACCGCACCGCCGTCCTGTTTCCCGGACAGGGCAGCCAGACCCCGGATATGCGCGCCCTCGTGGCTGACGTTCGGCCCGATCTTCTCGATGCGGCCACCGAGCTCGTCGGTGAGGATCCGTTCGAACGCGTGGAGGAGTCCACGCGTTTCGCCCAGCCCGCCATCTTCTGCGCGTCGCTCGCCGGCTGGACGCGCGTGCGCGGCTACGTCGACCCCGTCGCCGTGGCGGGTCATTCGCTCGGCGAGTTCTCCGCGCTCGCGGCCGCCGATGCGCTCTCCGACCACGATGCCCTGCGCCTCGTCGTCCTGCGCGGCGACCACATGGCCAAGTCGGGCGAGGCCTCCGGCGGCGGCACGATGCTCGCCCTGATGGGCGCATCGCCCGACGAGGCGGCGGCCCTCGCTGCCCGCCACGGCGTGAGCGTCGCCAACGACAACGCCCCCGGCCAGGTCGTCCTCTCCGGCGCCCCCGATGCGCTGGACGCCGTCCGCGCCGACGCGAAGGCCGCGGGTCTGCGCGCGCTGCCGCTCGGCGTCGCGGGCGGCTTTCACTTGCCGCAGATGCAGGGCGCCGTCGCCCCGTTTCGCGCGGCGCTGACGGAGGTCGTCTTCCGCACGCCCGAGATCCCGGTCATCAGCTGCGCGACCGGCGCGGAGTTCAGCGACCCGGCCGTCGAGCTCGCCGAGGCGCTCATCACGCCGGTGCGCTGGCGCGACACGATGACCGCGCTCGACGCGCTCGGCGCCGAGACGTACGTGGACGTCGGGCCCGGCCGCGTGCTTTCCAAGCTCGCGCCGCGCTGCATCGACGGTGCCGACGCGATCACCGGCGAAGCCCTCCTCGAGGACATCGGTGCCCGTGTCTAGTGGGCCGCCCACAAACGTTGCACCTGAAACCGCGGGCGCCGATCACCGCCAGGCGGCGTCCTCGGATCTCGATGTGGCAGGACCACACCCTTCGATCCTGCGTCCTTGCCTGACGGCGCCGGCATCCCGCCGTTTCAGGCACAACGTTCCTGGACGACCCACTAGCGTGGCATCCGGCCTGCCCATCGGCGCCTCGATGACGCGACGAACCCCGGCACGCGTGCGCGCCGGGGAGTTCGTCGCGCTCAGCGCGACTCCCGCCGGATGAGGAGCTTCACGCCCGACCACGCCGCATCGATCGCGCAGACGTCGTCGCTGCTCACAAACTCCTTCACCGACGCGCCAGGTCCGCCTGCGCGGCGAGCTCGGCGATGATCTTCGACAGCCGGCCGCCCTGCCAGGCCAGCGGCGAGCTGCCGGGCTCCTCGACGAGCAGGCGCCCGCGCGGGAGCAGCTCGGCGTAGGCCTCCCCGAGCGCGAGCGGGTGGCCCGGATCGGCCTCGTCGCGGCTGGCGACGACGACGGCCGGGCACTCGATCTCCTGAAGCGCGTGAAGGTCGGCGAACGGGCGTGAGCGTGGCACGGCGCGCAGCGCGTCAGCCACCGCGTCGGGGTGCTCGTGAAGCGTCAGGCGCTGGCGCATCACGGTCGCGAGCGTGTCGCGCCAGGCCGCCGGCAGGCGCTGCACGCCGAACGCTTCGACGAAGGCGTCGATTCCGCCGCCGCGCAGCGCGTCGGAGAGCGCGTCCCAGCGGGCGAGGCGCGACGGATCGTCGAACTCGACCGGGTCGTAGCCGGGCGTGATGACGGCAGCCGCCGCGACGCGCTCGGGCTGCTCGAGCGCCAGGCGCAGGATCGTGTGCGCGCCCATCGACGCGCCGGCCAGCACCGCACGCTCGACACCGAGATCGTCCAGCACCGCGACCAGGTCGGCCGTCAGCTCCTCATAGCCGTAGGCGTCGGGCGCGGGCGCCGGCGACGAGGCGCCGTGGCCGCGCGCGTCGTAGGTGACGACGCGGTGGCCGGCGCGTTGCAGCGCCGTCGACCCCATGACGACGTAGCGCCGCGAGGCCGTGAGCCCATGCAGGAGCAGGACCGGGATCCCCGCCCCGTCGTCGGAGAACGCAAGCGTCACGTCACCGGCTGCGATGGACCGTTCGGGCATGCGGGAAGCCTCGCAGCCCCGGCGCCGGGCCTACCGTCTCAGAGCATGCGCCGCGCCTTCCCTAACCTGTGACACCGTGACCGTCATCGATGTCAACGACGCCGACTTCGAGACCGAGGTCCTGCAGCGGTCGGCCGAGCTCCCCGTCGTCGTCGACTTCTGGGCGCCCTGGTGTGCGCCCTGCCGCCAGCTCTCCCCGGCCCTCGAGAAGGCCGCCGCGGCGCGCGAGGGCAAGGTCGTCCTCGCGAAGATCGACACCGACGAGAACCCCGGCATCGCGCAGAGGTACGGCATCCAGGGGATCCCGGCGGTGAAGGCGTTCGTCGACGGCGAGGTCGCGGCCGAGTTCGTCGGCGCCCTGCCGCCGAGCCAGGTCGCGGCGTTCTTCGACGGGCTCGTGCCGTCCGAGACCCAGCTCCTGCTCGACGCCGGCGACGAGGAGTCGCTGCGCAAGATCATCGAGAAGGAGCCCTCCAACGTCGACGCCAACTTCGCGCTCGCGCAGCTGCACTACCGCAACGGCGACCCCGACTGCGCGCTGGAGCGCCTGCGCAACGTCACCGGAAACTTCCGCGCCGACGGCCTGGCCGCGCGCATCGAGCTCGAGCGCGAGGACCGCCCGCGCCTGCGCGAAGCATTCGCGGCGCTCGACGAGGGCGAGCTCGAGGAGGGCCTCAACCTCCTCCTCGAGGAGCTTGCCGACGGCGACCTCGATGCGGACGACCGCGAGCGCATCCGCAAGGTCATCGTCGCGGTGCTCGACGAGCTCGGCGTCGACCACCCGCTCGCGCGCGAGTCGCGCCGGCGGCTGGCCACGGCGCTCTACTGACCCGGAGCCAGCTCCGCTGCGACGACGTGCTCGCGCACGAGCTGCGCCGAGCGCTCGGGCTGCTCCCAGAAGAACATGTGCCCGGCACCCTCGAGCAGCTCCAGCCGCGCACCCGGGATGAGCCGTGCGAGCAGCTCGCCGTTGACGGACTCCAGCAGCCGGTCGGCGGTGCCGTGCAGGACGAGCGTCGGTGCGCGGATGTCCGCCAGCCGCGCGCTCGTGTCGTGACCGGCGACCGCCTGCAGCTGCGCCATGAGCACCGGGATCGGCGCCATGTACTGGGCGGCGACCTCCGCGTAGAGCGCGTAGTTCGCCGGGTCGGCCGCGTACTCCGGGGCGATCATGACGTCGTAGCCGGCCCGTAGCGCGCGCTCGCCGTCGCCCGACAGCACCGCCTCGGCCAGCATCCCCACCACCGCCATGTCGGTCATCCTCGCCTCCGGCCCGCCCGGGAACGTGCCGCCGAGCGTCAGCGTGCGCACCCGCTCCGGATGGGCGAGCGCGAGCTCCTGAGCGACCATCCCGCCCATCGAGATGCCGACGACGTGGGCGGACTCGATCCCGAGCGCGTCGAGCAGCGCGGCGGCGTCGCCGGCGAGCGTGGCGATCGTGCACTCCCCGGTCAGCGGGCCGCTGCGCCCCGCCCCGCGGTGGTCGTAGAGAACGAGCTCGAATGCGCTCTCGAGCCCGGCGAGGAAGCCCTCGCCCCAGTGCAGGCTGTTGCCGCCGAGCCCCTGGATGAGCAGCAGCGGCTCGCCGGCGCCACGGCGCTCGTAGTAGACGTCGGTCCCGTCGAACGCGAGCGTCGGCACGGCGCGAACGCTACAGCGGCAGCGAGAGCTGGTCGTCGGTTCGCTCGCCGGCGACGCCGTGATCGAAGGCCGCGACGCGGACCCCGAGCAGTCGCACCGGCCGCGACGGCGCGTACTCGCGCAGGAGCGCGACGGCGACGCCCGTGACCGTCGCCGGATCGTTCGTCGGCGCGGCGATCGTCCGTGCCCGCGTGATCGTCTCGAAGTCGTCGAGGCGCACCTTGATCGCGATCGTGCGCCCGCGCCGCGACTGCGCCGCCAGGCGCGCGCAGAGCTGCTCGGTGAGGTCGACGAGGATTGCCTCGAGGCGCGCGGGATCGGCGATGTCGGCGTCGAACGTCGTCTCGCGCGATTCCGAGACGGCGATCCGGACCGGCGTCACCACACCGGAGCCCTCAAAACGCGCGCGGCGCTGAAGGTCGGGGCCGTGGTTTGCGCCGAACTCGGCGACGAGCGCCTCGAGCGGGGCGGCGGCGAGCGCCGCGAGCGTCACGATCCCCAGCCGCTCCAGGCGCGCGGCCGTCTTCGGACCGATGCCGGGCACGATCCCCGGCGGGCGTGGGCCGAAGCGCGCGCATGCCTGCTCGCGCGTGAGGCAGACGAAGCCGCGCGGCTTCTCGGCGTCGGAGGCGACCTTCGCGACGAGCCGGTTGGGTCCGATGCCGACCGAGCAATCCAAGCCGGTCTCGGCGCGGACCTCGCCGACGAGGCGGCGCATCGCCGCCCGCGGGGCGACGAGCCCCTCGAGGTCGAGGTAGGCCTCGTCGAGACCGACGACCTCGACGCGCTCGACCTGCGCGCGCACGCGCGCCATGACCGCCCGCGATGCCTCCCGATAGGCGGTGAAGTCCGGCGGGACGAGGATCGCCTCCGGGCACAGGCGCCGTGCCCGCGCCGTCGGCATCGCCGACCCGATCCCGAAGCGCCGCGCCTCGTAGGACGCCGTCGTCACGACCGCGCGCGGGCCGCTGCCCGAGACGATGACCGGCAGCCCACGCAGCTCCGGCCGGCGCAGCAGCTCGACGCTCGCGTAGAACGCGTCGACGTCGAGATGCGCGATGAGGGTGGGCCACGACGCAATCGACGCCATTCCCCCGACCATAGGCGTCGCACCGGAGGTCACCGCTGGTCGCGCGGCGCACGGCGGCAGCCCGGGCCGACGACGATGTCGGCAGAAGCTGTTTCGTCAGCTCGTCACCTCGTCACCTGCTTGCCCGTCGGCCGCAGCCGGCGGGAGAAACCCCGTGCCGCCCAGATGGAGCACCGCCGCCAGTCCCAGGAACATGACGCCGACCGCGACCCGGGCAACGGACGTCTCGAGGTGGAACTGAAGCGGCAGGGGGCTGATCCAGTACGCCCAGGCGAGCGAGGCGAAGTACAGGGCCCCGACGGCGACGTAGAACCCTGCCAGCGGTCGCAGCCGCCGCGAGCGCCAGGCCAGGGCCGCCAACGCCAGGGCGAGGGGCACGAGGCTCGCGAGGGGGCCGCGCGTGATGAGCTGGCCGTGCAGGGCCTCGAGCGACGGGCCCAGCCGGTCGAGCCGACTGGCGAGAAACGCCGGATCGACGCTCTGTCCGACCGCGAGGTCGCCGTGCAGGTCGTTCGCCGCGAGCCAGACGCGCCAAGGGATGACCGCGACGACGAGCACGGCCGCTCCGGCCACGCCGGTCAGGAGCACCTCACGGCGGCGGCGGGCCATCGCCAGCGCCCCAGCAGCCGCTACGACGATGACCGCGGCGCCGACGAGCCCCTCGTTCTTCATGGCGGCGCAGCCGGCCAACAGCGTAGCCGCGACTGCCAGGTCGGCGGGCATCCGGCGCTCGATCCAGAGCCCCGCCGACAGCGCTGCGAGTGCTAGGAGGTACGCGAGGGGCACGTCGGCGTAGGCAGTCAGCAGCCCCGGAATGCTGAGAATGGCCGCGCCGGTGACGAGCGGCGCCCACACCGCCGGCCGGGTGACTCGGCTCGCCAGGAGGCCCGCTGCCCACACGAACGCGCCGAGCAGCAGCCACAAGGGGAGGTGGAACGCCCGCGGATCGAACCGCCCGAGCGACCGCAGGTGCAGCGCCTCGTACGTCGGCAGGAGGTAAGGGTAGTCGGAATGGACCCGGGCGTAAGGCTCGCCGCGGAAGAGCGCCGACGGTAGCTCGCCGTCCCAGAACAGGAGGTTCGCCTTGCGCGCCCACAGGTTCCAGGCGTCGAACCCGTCCAGCGGGCGCAGCCCGACCGACGGCAGGCCGAACAGGAAGACGAGCGCGAACGCGCCGACGAGGCTGACCGCGATCCATGCCTCGGCACCCGAGGGTCGAGGCGGCGGGCGAAGGGCGGGCCGCGCTCGTAGCAGCACCACGACCAGCGGAGCGGCCAGCATCGCGATGACGACGCCGGTGCCCTCCATCGTCAGCGGAACGCCGGCGACGAGCAGCACGATGGTGACCGACACGACGCCGATGACGCCGCACACGTACGCCAGTCCGCCGACAGCGGCCCAGCGTGCCAGCGTGGCGTCGCGCAGCACGCCGAACGTCGCCAGCAGCCCGTAGCCGGCCGAAAAGAACCCCGCGTGCAGTGCCAGCGGCCCCGCGAGCTGCCTCATCGGCGCACCCGGGCCAGCTCGAACCCCGGCTCGAAGCGCACCAACCGTTCGTACGCGCCGGCGGGCACGTCCGCGTCCTGCGGCTGGACGCGGTAGAACACGAGCCAGTCGGCGTCCTGCGGACGCTCGGTGAAGCGGCGCGGCGACAGGCGCCAGCTAATCCAGTCGCGCTCGTCCGAGCACGCACAGGCGAGGTGGACCGTCGCGGCGCGCGGGACGCGGCTGTCGACGAAGGTCAGGAAGTCCTCCCGGGCCGAGAAGATCGTGCCGCCGCGGCCCTGGTACTCGGACGGGCTCAGCCTCGCGTTCGCCGATCGCTCCGTCAGGAGCGAGCGAGTCGTCACCCAGGCGCCGTCGAGCGCGCCGAACCCGACGAGCACCACTGCGACCGCGGTCACAGCGCCCGACTCGACGCGAAGGCGCCGATCGCTACCGACGACCGCGCGCGCCACCGCGGCGACAAGGAGGACCCCGATGACCTGCAGCAGGAGCGTCACGAGCGGGTCAGGACGGGCTCACGCGGCGATCGCAGCGCCGCCGAGGCGACGGAATCCAGCGCGCTGACCCTGCGAGTGCGGCGCTCCCGTCGTCGCGGCCAACCTCGACGGCCGATGCGTTTGAAGAAGTTCGCCGTGGTGATGTGATCATTTTCCCACAGCGACCACGACACGGCCCACCTCCCAGCGGTTCACCCTGACTGGCGAGATGAGCCGCGAGATGGGCCGCTACACGCGCGACGCATCCGGTGCGCGATCGTGGCCATCGGGGCCCCCACGTTGACGCGCGCGCCCAGGAGCGCATATGTCTGCCCGCACACGCCCATGGAACAATCGCCGCATGACCCGCGGCCACCGCCTCTCAGCGCTCGACGCTTCCTTCCTGCACCTCGAGAAGGCGGGGGCGCGCCTGCACGTCGCATCGGTGACGATCTTCGACGGGCCGACGCCGCCCTACGACGAGTTGCTCGCGCACATCGAGGGTCGCCTGCACCTCGTGCCGCGCTTCCGCCAGCGCCTGGCGGAGATCCCGCTCGACCAGGGCCGGCCGGTGTGGGTCGACGACCCGCACTTCAACCTGCGCTACCACCTGCGTCACGCCGGGCTGCCGGGGCCCGGCGGCGAGGAGCAGCTCAAGGTCCTGGCCGGCCGCGTCTTCGCCCAGCGCCTGGACCGGACGAAGCCGCTGTGGGAGATGCTGCTCGTCGACGGCCTCTCCGATGGGGGCTTCGCGCTCATCACAAAGAGCCACCACGCCCTCGTCGACGGGATCTCGGCCGTCGACATCACGACCGTCCTGTTCGACACCGAGCCGGACGCGCCGCCGCCGCCCGCGCCGCGACGCGCCTGGACCGCGCGGCCGCTGCCGACCAGCGCGCAGCTGCTCTCCGACGCGCTGGTCGAGCGCGCGACCCACCCCCGTGAGCTCGTGCGCGGCGCGCGCGCCGCCGTGCGGACCCCGCGCCGGGTCGCACGCTACGCCCGCGACAGGCTGCAGGCGATGGGCGCACTCGCCTTCGCCGGCCTCAGCCCCGCGCCCCCGACGCCGCTGAACGTGCAGACCGGACCGCATCGCCGCTACACGTGGGTCGACGTGCAGCTCGCGGAGCTGCGCAGCGTCAAGGACGCGCTCGGCGGCACGGTCAACGACGCCGTGCTCGCGGTCGTCGCCGGCACGCTCGGACGCTTCCTCCGTCATCGCGGCGTCGACACGCGCGAGCTCGCGCTCAGGGCGCTCGTGCCAGTCTCCGTCCGGGCAGAGCCAGACCAGGGCGCACTCGGCAACGAGGTCGCCCCGATGTGGGTCCCGCTGCCGGTCGGCATCGAGGACCCGGTCGCGCAGTTCGGGGCGATCCGCGACGCGGTCGCCGCGCGGCAGGAGTCCCACCGGGCGATCGGAGCGCGAACGCTCACCGAGCTCGCCGGCTTCGCGTCGCCGACGATCATGAGCCAGGCCGCGCGGCTGCAGCAGCGCCAGCGCTCGTTCAACCTCGTCGTGACGAACGTGCCCGGCCCACAGGTCCCGCTCTACCTGCTCGGCCGCCGGCTGCGGGCGCTGTATCCCGTCGTGCCGCTCGCGGGACGACAGGCGCTGGGGATCGCGGTCGTGAGCTACGACGGCCGGCTCGGCTTCGGGCTGCTCGCCGACTACGACGCGATCCCCGACCTCGACGTTCTCGCAGACTCGCTGCGCACATCGGTCGACGCGCTCGCGGCGGGCGCATCGGTGCCGCGCCGCGCTGCCCTCGGACGGCGACGGGCGGCCGCCGGGCCGCCGGTCGCGAACCACACCTGATGCCCCGCAAGGCCATCCTCGCCCTCGCCGTCGCCGTCGCAGCAGTGGTCGGGGTCGCCGGCGGCGCCGCGCTGCTCGCCGCACGCGACGACGCGACCGTGACGCGCTCGGCGGGCCCCGGTGTCGCTCGCGCCGCCGGCGCGACGCCGCACGTCGACGACGGCAACGTCGTGCTGCTCTACAGCGACGAGCGGCTCACGCGCCGGCTGCGCGAGCTCGCGCTCGATATCGCCGGGCCGTCCGACGGCCCGCTCGTCGCGGCGGGGCAGGCCGTGCTCGTCCGGCGCCGGCCCGGCCTGCGCGTGCCCGTCGTCGCCGTGAGCGCCAGCCGCCGGCTCGACGCGAGCGGCCCGGACGACCCGGCACTGCGCACGTTCGTCGAGTACTGGCTCGGCCGCGAGCCGGCGCGATGACTGCGACAGCGCCGCTCCGCGTCGCGCTGGCGCAGATCAACGCCGTCGTCGGCGACATCGCCGGCAACGAGGCGAAGATCGCCGGGCAGATCGCGGCCGCCCGCGACGCCGGCGCGCAGCTCGTCGTCTTTCCCGAGCTCGCGCTCACCGGCTACCCCCCGGAGGACCTGCTGCTCAAGGAGCACTTCCTCGCCGACACCCGCGATGCCCTGAAGCGGCTCGCCGCAGGCGTCGAGGGGATCGTCGCGATCGTCGGCTATCCCGAGCGCGCCGAGGACGTCTACAACTCCGCCGCGATCCTCGCCGACGGGGCGGTGCGGGCGAACTACCGCAAGATCCACCTGCCCAACTACGGTGTCTTCGACGAGCTGCGCTACTTCCAGCCGGGCTCGCGCGGAGCGACGATCGAGGTCGACGGGGTGACGGTCGGGCTGACGATCTGCGAGGACATCTGGCAGCCGGGGCCGCCGCTGTCCGACGAGGCGCTGTCGGGCGCACGGGTCATCGTGAACCTGTCGGCCTCGCCCTACCACGCGGGCAAGAGCACGAGCCGTGAACGGATGATCGCCCAGCGCACTCGCGACGAGCTGACGATCGTCGCCTTCTGCGCCCTCGTCGGCGGCCAGGACGAGCTCGTCTTCGACGGCGACTCAGCCATCGTCGACCACGAGGGCACGGTGATCGCACGCGCGCCGCAGTTCGAGGAGGCGCTGCTTGTGACCGACGTCGATCCGGTCACGGCGGGGTCGGCGCGGTTGCGCGACACGCGCCGGCGCATGCCGGCCGCGGCCGCGGCCGGCAGCGTCGACCGGCTCGGGTCGTTCACCGTCGGGCGCCGCGAGGACGCGCCACCACTGCTCGCGCCTGTCGTCGGCCCTCTGCTCGAGGCCGACGAGGAGATCTACGGCGCACTCGTGCTCGGCACGCGCGACTACGCGCGCAAGAACGGCTTCGAGCACGTCGTGCTCGGCCTCAGCGGCGGGATCGACTCGACGCTCGTCGCGCTCATCGCCGTCGACGCGCTCGGCACGGACTGCGTGACCGCTGTGACGATGCCCTCGCCATACTCCTCGGAGGGCACCCGCAGCGACGCGCACGCGCTCGCCGCGAACCTCGGCATCCACCTGCTCGAGCTGCCGATCGAGCCGATGATGCACGCCTACGACGAGGCGCTGCACGACGTCTTCTCCGGCCGCGAGCCCGACCTCACCGAGGAGAACCTGCAGGCGCGCATCCGCGGCAACCTCCTCATGGCGCTGTCGAACAAGTTCGGCTGGCTCGTGCTGACGACCGGCAACAAGTCCGAGATGTCGGTCGGCTATTCGACGCTCTACGGCGACAGCGCCGGTGGCTTCGCGGTCATCAAGGACGTCCCCAAGCTCCTCGTCTACCGGCTCGCTCGCCATCGCGACGCGCGCGCCGGCGGCGGGCTCGTCCCGCCCGAGCTCTTCAGCCGGCCGCCGTCGGCGGAGCTGCGCCCCGACCAGCGCGACGACGAGTCGCTGCCGCCCTACGAGGTGCTCGACGCGATCCTCGAGGGCTTCGTCGAGCACGACCTCGGCCGCGAGCAGCTCATCGCCCGCGGGCTTGCGCCCGACGACGTCGATCGCGTCATCCGACTCGTCGACCGGGCCGAGTACAAGCGCCGCCAGCAGCCACCCGGGATCAAGATCACGACGCGCGCCTTCGGCCGCGACCGGCGCGTGCCGATCACGAACCGGTATCGAGGGTAGTCGTCGCCCGTAGGGACGAACGGCATCACCGACAGGAGGTGGGTCGCGAGGCACGCGGCACCCCGCGCGAGGGTCGGGCGGATCTCGGACTACATACGTCCGTTTCAGGCATCCGTTCAAGGGGGTCGTGCGGATAACGTCCCGAGTGAGGACGTTTTTCACACGACCCCCTCGGGCGCCGCCGGCACGCCCGGCTCACCCTCCTTCAATGTGATCGCCCGATCCCCCTGCACAACCCCCGGCTCGCTCCCGGCCACTTCGCGAACCGGAGCATCTGCATCGCCCAGCTGCACAACCCCCGGCTCGCTCTCGGCCGCCTTGCGAACCGGTGGATATGCATCGAGCGTGATCCGGCGGTCCGCCAACCGCCGGCGCAGACCCTCCATCTGGAGATCGACGATCCGCTCGATCTCGCCGAGCGTCAGCGGCTTGAAGAGCACCGTCTCGTCGACGCGGTTGAGGAACTCGGGAACCATGCCGTCCGCCAGCGCCGGCACCCCAGCCCGCGACCGAGCTGAACGCCAGCCCGCTCAAGCCCCCGGTGCCGCACCAACCCCCGCCACCGGCCGGACCGCGATCGTCATCCGCGTCAGCGCGCAGAGCCGGCCGGCGTCGTCGGTGATCTCGACGTCCCAGACCCACGTCGTCCGCCCGCGGTGGCGGCGCAGGGCCCGGGCGTGGATCGTCCCGTCGGTGATCGGCCGCAGGAACGACGTGCTGTTGGAGAGCCCCATCGCGGCGTTGCCGTCGGGGATGACGACCGCGGTGCCCAGCGACGCGAGCGTCTCGGCGATCGCCGCGAAGACCCCGCCGTGGACGAGCCCGAACGGCTGGCGGATCTCGTCGCGCACTGCGACCTGGGCGCGGACGAGGTCGTCGTGACACTCCAGAAGCTCGAGTCCGTAGAGCGCGTCGAAGCCTCCGACCGGCGGGAAGACGGGTTCGTCGTCCATGCGCGCCGGACCCTATCGGGGCGCGGCGGCGGGTCCGTCGCGACCGTCTCGCGCGGGCGGTGGGTGGACTAGGGTTGCGCCCCCGATGGGATCGATCGAGAGTCTCAACGACGGTCAGCGCGCTGTCCTGCAGCTGCTGCTGCGCCAGCGCAAGTCCTATGACGAGATCGCCGGGCTCCTGCACACCGACGCAGGCGCGGTGCGTCGGCGCGCCCACGAGGCCGTCGACGCGCTCGGATCCGACAGCGCGGGCGTCTCCAGTGACCGCCGCCGCGAGATCGTCGACTACCTGCTCGGCCAGCAGACGGCGTCCCAGCAGGCCGCGACGCGCGAGTACCTCGATGGCTCGTCGGCCGGGCGCCTCTGGGCGCGGGCGGCCGCGGGCGAGCTGGCATCGCTCGCGGGCGACGAAGCGCTGCCCGACATCCCGGCCGAGCGCGAAGAGTTCGCGGGGGCGTTCGGCACGCCCGACCGCCCCTCCACCCGTCAGGAGGATGTGCAGCCCAGCTCCCAACTCGGCGGCAGGCTCATCGCCGGCGGTCTCGGGGTCGTGCTGGCGATCGCGATCATCCTCGTCGTGAGCCTCAGCGGCGGCGACGACGGCTCCCCGTCCGCCGCGAAAACCTCCACCCCGACGACGACGGCCCCGACGACGACCACCCCGACCCTCGGCGGCAATCCGCAGATCCTCGCGCAGGGCGTGCTGCGCCCGCCGAAGGGCAATGACTCGCCCTCCGACGGCCAGGTCGCGATCGTGCTCTTCCGCGAGAGCGACCGCTACCGGCTCGCCCTGACGGCCAACCGCCTGCCGCCAAGCAGCGCCGACTCGTCCTACGGCGTGTGGTTCTACACCTCGCCGGGCAATGCGCTGTTCCTCGGCTTTCCGGACAAGGTCGTCGACACCGACGGCAAGCTCAACACGGTCGCCGACCTCTCGCCCAAGACGCCCAACTACCGCGAGGTGCTGCTCACGCGCGAGCGCACCGACGCGCCGCCCGCCAAGCCCGGCACCGTCGTCCTGCGCGCCCGCCTGGTCAGCGCGACCCCCCGGGGCGGGAGCCAGACGCAGACGGCGCCGGGCTGACAAGCGCCTCGAGCCCGTCCAGCGCCTCGTCGAGCTGGCGGCGCGCCGCCGCGCGCACCATGAACGAACCCAGCAGCGCCAGGCCGCGCGGGCGCTGCGCGAGCGATATCGCCACGCGGGTCGCGTCGCCGTCCGGCTCGAGCCGGATCTCGGTCTCCGAGCGCGCGAGAACCCGCTCGAACGGCGTGCCGGCAAGCTGCTGGGCCCAACAACTCAGGGTCGGGGCGCTCAACCACACAACGCGGAAGTCCGCCCCCACAGGCCTGCCCTTCGTCGTCTGCAGGAACTGCGCGAAGCCGTCG
>JBPCJA010000196.1:0-32327 GCA_051005755.1 Solirubrobacteraceae bacterium | reverse complement strand
GCGTGGCCGGGCGGGCGGGTGTTGGGTCCATGATCGGCGTGGGGCCCCTGCGCTGGCGAACGGCATCGATGAGAGAGGGGGCCAGAGGCCGGCGGTGCCTCGCGAGGCGCCGGGGCGTGGCGACAGCGCCGTTGGCGACTTCCTCGCGCGTGCGCCGAACAACTCGCCACGCATCGGGCGGCACACCACCGGTTGGCGACTTCTTCGCGCCTGCGCCGAACAACTCGCCATCCGGTGAGGCGCCACGACACGCGCCTGCTGGCACCAGGACGGGGGGGCGCCGGTCGAGCCGGCGACGCAGCAGCCGGGCCTCGCGGTGCTCATCAACCCGACTGACGCGAGCCTGCAGATCAATCTCGGCGTCGTGCAGTGCACCGACCAGGACCACGGAATGCAGGCCGGCCGCCCGTGGTCTTTGACCGCCTCGCTGATCGCCGACACGAATCACACGATCATCGAGCGCATCGCCGACAGAACCGGATTCTGAGACGTGCGAGCGCTGCTGCAGCGCGGCTCCGCAGCCAACCGGGTGTACGGCGGCCGGACCTGCGGTAAAAGCTGTGTGGTCATGGTCGTCGCCCGCGCGAGGAGGAGCTCGGCGCGCGCGCTGCTCGTCGGGGTCGTTGCGCTGCTCGCGCTCGCGCCCGGCGCCGCCGCGCGGGTGACGCTCGTGGCGACCGGCACGCCGGAGCTCGTGTTCCTCGACATCACGACGCGCGAGGTGGCGGCGCGCCTCGCCCTGCCGGGACCGGCGCGCGCCGTGGCCGTCATGCGCGACGGTCAGCGCGGCTTCTTCGCCGCCGGCGGCGAGGTGGTCGCGCTCGACGTCAACAACCGCACCGAGACCGGGCGCACGCAGCTCGGCGGCCCCGGGATCGCCGACATCGAGCTGTCGCCGTCCGGCACGTCGCTCTACGCCGTGCAGGGCGCGCGGCTGCTCGTCCTCGACGCGCGGACGCTCGCGCCGGTGACGGCCGTCGAGCTGCGCGACGAGGGCGGGCAGCTCGCCGTCGACACGAGCGGCACGCTGGCGGCGGTCGCGCTTCGCAGCGGGCGCGTGGCCATGATCGACCTCGGGCGCAAGGTCCTCCTGCGCCACGTCCGCCTGCCTGGCGCCACCGGCGTCGCGATCGCCGACAACCGCGTGACGTACGTCACCGCCCGCGGCCGGCTGCGCACGATCGCGCCCGGCCAGCGTCGCGCCCGCAAGCGTGCGATCGAGCTGCCACGCGGAGCGGGCGGCGGACTGACGCCGTCGCCGGGGCGCTCGCGTTTGGTCGTCGGGGCGGCTGGGGGCGGCGCGGCGGCGGCGCTCGTCGACGTGCGCAGCGGCAGCGTCCGGCGGCTCGCGTCGGGAGCCGGACCGGGCCGCGGAGCGTGGTACCCCGACGCCAGCCGGATCCTCATGGCCGACGGCGGCGCGGCCACGATATCGCTCGTCAGCCCGTTCTCACGGATCCGCGTCGGGCTCGTGCGGCTGCCGGGCACGGCGCCGGCGGACCTCGCCGTGCAGCCGGGCAGGGCCGTCATCCTCGGCGGCGACGGGCCCGATCGGATCACGGGCACGCGCGGCTCGGACCGCATCGAGGGGCTCGGCGGCGACGACCTCCTACGCGGCGGCCGCGACCGCGACGTGCTCCTCGGCGGGCCCGGCAACGACCAGCTCTCCGGCGGCTCGTTCAGCGACGAGCTGCGCGGCGACGACGGCGACGACTTCCTCCTCGGCGGGACCGGCAACGACACGCTCCTCGGCGGCCCCGGCAACGACGGCGCGGACGGCGGTACCGGCAACGACGAGATCCAAGGCGAGGACGGCGACGACCGGCTCGACGGCGGCGACGGCGACGACACGATCTCGGGCGGGAACGGCAACGACACCATCGTCGAGGCGGGCTTCGGCGACGACAAGCTGCTCGACGGCGGTCCGGGCGACGACGTCATCAAGGGCGGGCGCGGCTCCGACCGCGACATCCTCGGCGGGGACGGCAACGACCAGCTCTTCGGGGAGACCGGCGCGGAGCGCATCCGTGGCGGCCCCGGCAACGACCTCATCGACGGCGGCCGCGCCGGCGACCGGCTCGAGGGCGAGCTCGGCGACGACACGATCAAGGGCGACGCCGGCAACGACCACCTCTACGGGCACGAGGGCAACGACAAGCTCGACGGCGGCTCCGGCAACGACGAGCTCTTCGGGCACGAGGGCAACGACGAGCTCGTCGGCGGCTCGGGCCGCGACGTCTTCGACGGCGGCATCGGCGACGACGTCATCCGTGCCGCCGACGCCGAGGTCGACACGGTTGGCTGCGGGCCCGGCAACGACACCGTCTACGTCGAGCCGGGGAGCCAGGACGCGCTGACGGACTGCGAGGCCGTCGTCACGACCGCGCCCGAGCCCGACAGCGACACGACGACGGCCAACACGATCCGCGGGACGCGCCACAGCGACGTCCTCAACGGCACCCCCGGCGACGACTCGATCTTCGGCCGCGGCGGCGCCGACAGGATCCACGCGCTCGCCGGCGACGACTACGTCGACGGCGACCGCGGCAACGACCGGCTCCACGGCGGTCCAGGCAACGACCTCATGGCCGGCCGGCGCGGCGACGACGTCCTCTACGGCGACGACGGCGACGACCGGATCACCGGCGACCGTGGCCGCGACCGGATCTTCGGCGGCCCCGGCAACGACGCGCTGTACGGCAACCTCGGCGCCGACGTCGTCGTCGGCGGTCCCGGCAACGACCGCATCAACGTCATCCACGGCGACCGCGACCGGGTCATCTGCGGCCGTGGCAAGGACGTCGTGTTCGCCGATCCGCGCGACATCGTGTCGCGCGACTGCGAGGAGGTGCGCCGCTGACGGCTGCGGTCAGGCCGCGATCTTCTTCGTCCGCTGCTCGCGCGCGATCTCGCGCTCGGGCCGCGGCGGGCGCGGCATCCGGCGCGTGAGGTGCCGTCGCCACAGCCCGATGAGCCCCAGCCGCCAGAAGACGTAGCCCGTGCGCCCCGGGATCGCCGAGAAGTCGAGCTTGGCGAGGTGGCTTATCGCGCGGCGCGCGAGATACATCCCGCGCAGCAGCCGTCCGAGCCGCGGGTAGAGCCGCTGGGGCTCGGTGCTCGTCCGCACGTGGCCCAGCAGGCGCTTCCAGAGCCACTGCGGCGGGCGCCAGAGCGTGAGCAGGTACAGCAGCAGGTTGTTCACGCGCGGCGGGATCGCCATGAACGTCGCCGAGATCTCCTCGATGTCGACGCCGAGCTCCTTCATCGCCTTCTCGAGCTCGGTGTTCGGGATGACCTTCAGCGAGTAGATGAACAGCGTGTACGGCCGCTGCATGTCGTAGAGGAGCTGCAGCGTGTCGCGGATGTCCTCGCGCGTCTCGATCGGGTTGTCGGTGATGATGTCGTAGGCGGGGGGGATGTGGTACCGCGGCGAGAACGAGGCGTTGACCTCGCCGGCCGCGAGGATCTTCTCCGGCGGGGACGGGCGCTTGTAGAAGTCCAGCGTCCGCCGGCTGCCGCTCTGGATGCCCATCCGGATGCGGTTCATCCCGGCCCACGTCAGCAGCTCGAACTTCTCGCGCTTGACGTAGTTGGGGATCACGCCGTAGACCGCGAACGGCAGGTCGAGCTCGGCCTTCCAGAGCTCGGCGAACTCCTCGATCTCGCGGTAGGGGATCGCCATGAAGCTGTCGTCGTGAAACGACACGTGGCTGAGGTGCGGGAAGCGCGCGCGGGCGGTCCTGACCTCGTCGACGATGTAGCGCGCGCTCGGATGGCGGATGCGCTTGTACTTCGGGTCGTTTGAGATGAACTTCGTGTTGCCGCAATAGGTGCAGTGAAACGGGCACCCGATCGACCACAGCGTCGTGTAGCTCAGCCCGTCGTTGTCGATGTAGTGCCGGGCGTTCATCGGTGCAAAGCCGACGCCGGCCTCGTAGATCGTCTCCCCCTCGCCGTACTGCGGGAACGGCAGCGACTCCATCTGGTCGGTGCTCATGAGCGGCACGAAGTGGTTGCGGAGGATCTCGCCGTCCGGCCGCTTGAACCAGAAGTTCTTCACGGCGGTCGGGTCGCGGCCGTCGTGCAGCAGACCGCGCAGCTCCTCGAACGCGAACTCCCCCTCGCCGGTGCAGATCGCGTCGACGTCGGCGAGGATCGCGTCCTCGGGATGGATGATCGGATGGATCCCACCCCAGATGACGTACGTCGACGGGTCGAGCTCCTTCACGCGCGTGATGAGCCTGCGCGTCAGTCCGGCGTAGCCCGTCATCGACGAGAAGCCGACGATGTCGGCGTCGATCAGGCCGCGCGCCGCGAGGTCGATGTCCTCGGGCTCGAGCGAGCCCGCGCTGCCGAGCGTGCCGCGCAGCCCGTTGCGGATGCTGCGGTAGCGGTTCGTCGACACGTAGCAGGACTCGGTGTCCTCGTTGATGCGCGCGACGAACGCGGCCATCTTGCGAAAGCCGCAGGAGGTGATTCCATCTTCGAGTGAGACGAGCTTGATGCGCACGCGCGGTCCCTACCTCCGCTGGTGACCCGTGGAGCGTAGTTGCAGTCGGCAGCTATTTGGCGATTTATCTCGGCTGGCCGGCCGGTCGGCGCCTGTAGTGCTTGAGGTCTCTTTCGCCGAGAGATCGTGGACCGGCCCGTCGGTCATGGCGCCCGCTCCAGCTCGCGCAGGTCGAACTCGATCTCCCACAGCTCGCCGTAGCCCTGCTGCGGCGCCCACAGCCGGCAGAGGAACGGCCGCGCGCCGCTGTCGCGGTCGTTGGCGACGTGCTCGACCGGCGCACGGCGATCCGCGTGCAGGCGGCGGCGCTCGAGCGCCGAGAAAGCGGCGCGGGATGGTTACGTCTGCCGATCGTGTTGGGGTGGACAGACATTCGCGTCCGGGGAGCCTCCTCCCCCACCTGTGAGCTGTGTCACATCCGATAGCTGTCATTGGCATATGGTCTGTAGATACGCGATGCGGATCCGGATCAGCGCAATACGCTGCTTCGCCGGAAGGCGATGGACATCATGACCGCATTCCGGTCGCGCGGCGACGACTTTGGGAAAGCGAAGCACTCTTGGCGATCCGGTGTCTGGTTGACGACGCTGGGCAGAGTGGTGGCCGACGCGACTGGCGTGTTTAGCCTGCGCGACCAGATCTTCCTCCAGCAGGCGTGTCACGAGCGATGCTGTCCGAGGGGAAGTTCCTACGCCCAGATCCTCCGTGAGCTCCAAGCTGACGCAACGGATGCCTGTCGCATACCGTCGGCAGCAACATCGCTCGGCGTGGCCGTTGCACGCTGCCGCTCGCGTGATCGCGGGGACAGCTCGCAGGTTAGACCGCGTACACCTAGTCTCAAGAGCAGGGTTGGTGGCTCAAATATACGTCAAAATCGACCCACCGATTCAGCCAGTCTCGATCGTGCTTCCGCGCCACATCGTGACAGGAATGAACGGATGAGCACATGACGTCTGAGCGTCAGAGGCAGCTTCAGAAAACGCCTCCATGAAGCATGTCCCTCTGTCCGTCCAAAGCTTGATATCGGTCGAGGCATACCCGGGCTGTCTCTCAGCGTGTGGTCGGTGGTAGGCCCCGAGCCTCGCCGACCGTTGTAGATCACCTACTAGTCAACGGAAGGAACGAATCTGGTGGCGATCATCAAGGGCCAAGATGTAATCGAGTCATATCAGGACGTCATTCCTGGAGCGGGTCAGCTCGCGGAGCAGTACGTCCAGGGCATCGCGCAGAGTGTCCGGGAGCAAGAGCTCCCGGTGGAGATCGGCGTGCAGCAGGCGTCGACCGGGCTGTTGCGCTCGGTGATGGGCAAGGGCCGCGAGTTCTTGGTCGTCAAGCCGACGAACCGAGCTCTTGACGTGTTCCGCATCTTGCACTACGGCGTGCCCAACGGCATCAACCTTGCAGCCGGCTGGTACCTCACCGGACGCGTCAAGGGCTTCGGCACGATGCAGTTCCGGGTGCCGGTGCTCCACGACATCGACATCTTCGACAACGCTGACCTCCAAGCGCTGGTCACCGGCATCCATCAGTTTGCCGTCATCGATTCGTTGTTGGCGATCGCCGACAAGGTCGGCTACGACCGCGATCGCGTCAATCGCAAGAGCACCGGACTATTCGGCGTCGGCTGACCGGCATCCACAACCTTCGAAGGGAGAACGCATGGGCGAAGCACTACTCACGATCTGGATCATCGGCTCGATCGCCGGCTACTTCTACTTCAAGACCAATCGGGTTGACCACCCGCGCCTGAGCGCGATCTTCTGGCCCATCGTCGGCCTCGTGCTGCTGGCGGGCGCACTGAGCAACCCCAATGGCTCGATTCGCCGGACGATTGACAGCCGCAGCGGTAGCACGGGAGGCGGCTCGGTCGGCACCGCACCAGTGCCCCCGGCCGATGCACCGATCGAGCGACCGAAATACGGGCTGATCGATTCGGAGGACGACTAGACTGGTCTCTGACGGACCAATTCAGAACGCCGAGGACGACCGATGCCGACAGCTGGCAGCACCGCGGGTCTACCAGAACGCGGATATGAGCGAGGGGTTGTGGTCACTCGGAGTCAGGCGTATCTATGGGATGCTGCGGGCTGGGGCCGAGTCGTTGACGACACGATCCACGCATTCGCCGTGCGCGAGGTCGTGGCTGTGGCGGAGTCCGACCAGTTCGGGGCGACCGATCCTCGAGGCCTGATCGAGAGCTTGAAGCTCGCCGCAGAAGGGATTCTCGGAGCTGTCGGGGGCGGGGGCCGTGGGACGGCGCTGGAACTCCGCTACGTCACGGAACCCCGCGACGACCGGCCGACGCGTGTTCGCTTGTTCATCACCGGTAAGACCCTGGGGGATGCAGCCCCCGAGACGGCCGTGGCCGCCGCGGTGGAGATGGTGGAGGCGGCCTGCGCGGCGCTCCCTGACGGTTACCAGTGGCAGCCAGTCGATCCAGCTGATACTGAACCGGGATTCGACGCATCGGCAGCACTGATCGAGGTCCGGCGACAGGAGGAAGTCACGCCCCCATTGCTGCCTATGGTGCCAGCGGACTTCTACTATGCGGCGTACCCGCTTCAGGGAGACGGCAGCGGGTGGCCCCAGTTTCTGGCGCTGCTGGCGCGCAGCACACAACCGGTGGTGGTTAGTTTGCTGTTTGCGCCGACAAGGCTTGACCCGCTCGAGCAAGAGACGATCGGCGTCGTCACAAGTCAGCTACGGTTCCACGCCGAGACCCGGCAGGAGCAGAATTTTTTGGGTGGCAGGCGATATATCCAGGGCGATGCGAACGCAGCTGCCGTCCTGCCGGTCTGGGAACATTATTTGCAGTCGTTGCGGCACTGTCTGCTCGTACGAATGACCGTTCGCGGCTCCGCCGGTGCCGCGCGAGCGATCGCCAAGGGGCTGGCCGCTGCGATCTCGGCCAATGGTGAGGGCACTGGCGGGCGTCGTTTTCAGCTGACGACGCAGAGCATCCGCGATGACCACGATCGGCGGCTGGCGAGACATTCTTGGGTATTGCTGGATGTGGTTCCATGGGGCGGACACCCATTTTGGACCGATGACGGCGCACCCAGCACGCTACGCCGATTGCCGTACCTCTACAGTCTGTCTGAGGCAGCGGCGGCGGCGGTGCTGCCGGTTCCCGACGACCGGGGCGCCGCCGGCTTCCCGCGAGCGCGACGGGTCACCGCCCGGCGGATGACGAGTCGTGGTGATCAAGACGCGCATGACCTCCTCGACCGCGACGGGACATCACCCGAAATACGACGGCTCGTCATCGAGAAGATCGAGATCAATGGAGGACTCGTAGTGGGTGGAGATCAGTACAACGTAGGTCAGGCAGGCGCAGTGGGACCTCGGGCCTCCGCGCGGGACATGACATTCGTGCAGGGTGCCAGCAGCGTGCCTCCGATGAACGATCCTGCCGTCCTAGGAGCCGAGCTCGAGCGGCTTCGCACTCACTTGCAGGCCGATGCGGACGGCTCGGAGCACGATGCGGCTCTCAAAATCGTCGCGCAGGCGGAGCTCAAGGCCAAGGACGGTGATGGACAGGCCGCAGTCGAGCAGCTCTCCGCACTCCGGCGTCTAGGAAACGCAGGCCGCTGGGCGCTCACGGCCACGACGACGATAGGGACGACCGTGGCGGCTGCGGCGCTCAAGGACGCTCTCGGACTCTGACGACGGCGAGGGGGACCGCGCCAGCCAGTGACGAGTACGAAGTAGTCCTACGGGTGCGGGAGCGGTTCTCGGCCTGCTGGCCCGGGACGGTGCTGTGAGCTCTCCGAGAGAGCGATTCTCGGAACGTCCCGGGCAGTACACAGAGATCGGCGCGGTCGCCGGGCGTGCCCGGCAAGCGCGCGGTGTCGCCTCAGGTCAGCGCCTTCCGGCGTTCGATGACCGCTCGGATCTCCTCCCAGTCGACGTCGCGGAAGTTGTGCATCGGGCAGTACTTCGGCCCGCACATCGAGCAGAACTCGGCGGTCTTGAAGTAGTCGTCCGACAGCGTCTCGTCGTGCATCGCCCGCGCGGTGTCAGGGTCCAGCGACAGACGGAACTGCTCGTTCCAGTCGAAGTCGAAGCGCGCCTGCGACAGCGCTCGGTCGCGGTTTGCGGCCTCGGGGTTGCCGCGCGCGAGGTCGGCCGCGTGGGCCGCGATGCGGTAGGCGATCATGCCCTGCTTGACGTCCTCGGCGTCGGGCAGCCCGAGGTGCTCCTTCGGCGTGACGTAGCAGAGCATCGACGTGCCGTGCCAGCCGACGATCGCCGCCCCGATCGCCGACGTGATGTGGTCGTAGCCGGGGGCGATGTCGGTCACGAGCGGTCCGAGCGTGTAGAACGGCGCCTCCTGGCAGATCTCCTGCTGGCGGCGCACGTTCATCTCCAGCTCGTGCAGCGGGATGTGGCCCGGGCCCTCGACCATGACCTGCACGTCGCGCTCCCAGGCGCGCGCGGTGAGCTCGCCGAGCGTGTCGAGCTCGGCGAACTGGGCGGCGTCGGAGGCGTCGGCGATCGAGCCCGGCCGCAGGCCGTCGCCGAGCGAGATGCTGACGTCGTGCTCGCGGCAGATCTCGAGGACCTCGTCGAAGCATTCGTACAGGGGGTTCTCCGTCTTGTGGTGGACCATCCACCGCGCGAGCAGGCCCCCGCCGCGCGAGACGATCCCGGTCACGCGGTGCCGGCACAGCGGGAGGTGCTCGAGGCGCACGCCGGCGTGGATCGTCATGTAGTCGACGCCCTGGCGAGCCTGGTGTGAGACGACGTCGAGCAGGAGCTCGGCCGTCAGCTCCTCGGGAGCCTTCACGCGCTCGAGTGCCTGGTAGATCGGGACGGTGCCGATCGGCACGGTCGCCTCCGCGAGGATCGCCAGGCGCGTCTCGTCGATGCGCTTGCCGGTCGAGAGGTCCATGACGGTGTCCGCGCCCCAGCGCTCGGACAGGCGCAGCTTGTCGACCTCCTCCTCCAGCGACGAGGTCGTCGGCGAGCTGCCGATGTTCGCGTTGATCTTCACGCGCGCCTTCAGCCCGATCGCCATCGGATCCAGCGCCCGGTGATGGACGTTGGCGGGGATGATCATCCGCCCGCGCGCGACCTCGGCGCGGACGAGCTCCTCGTCGAGCGACTCGCGCTCGGCGACGCGCCGCATCTCCGGCGAGACGGCGCCGCTGCGGGCAAGGTGCATCTGGGTTCGGCAGGACGAGTCGGACGAGAACGTGGTGCGGTGTGGCACCGTTCCTCCCTTCGCTGGTATGAGCCAGAGCAGGTTCGTCGGGTCGGCGCAAGGAAGCGCCCTCTCAGCCCCTCGGACAGGGACCCCCCGGGATATGCAGGATGCGTAGGAGAGTACCGGTCCGGGCTCGTCGCTCGCGCGGTCGCCCTCGACCTGCGTCGTTCATGACTCGGCTCAGGCCAGCTCGGCCAGCGTGTTCCAGAACATGAGCTCGTAGCTCTGCAACAGGCGGCCGTACTCGCGTGCCTCGTCGGTGCCCCTGGCCGCGTCCAGACCCGCCTGTACCACCGCCAGTGCGGGCTCGTCACCACCGGGCGGCGGGGCCGCGAAGAAGTCGAAGAACGCGCAGCTCGCGTCGTCGAACCCGTAGTGCGCGCGCAGCGCCTGGGCCACGGTCGCACAGTAGGAGCCCCACGCCGAGAAGTTCGCCACCTACCAGGAAGCTGCGCCAGTCGCTGGTGATGATCCGCTGCTGCTCGGCCGCCAGCGCGGCCAGCGCCTCCATGGACGCGGTCCCCTGTGCGACGAGCGCGACCAGCCGGTTCTCGTGCTCGCCCGGAGCGAGCTCCTTCCTGACGGCGTCCAGGAGCTCCCGTGCCCGGGCCGCTGCTCGACGTCCCGGGCTGGGTGCTCGACATCTCCCCCTACGAACACGTCCCGGCCGTGCCCGCGGCCACCGTCGCGGCGGGCCCGCTGCTGGCGCTCGCCGCGGTCGCGGCGGCCCTCACAGCCGCCGGGCTGGCCGGCTTTCGCCGCCGGGACGTCGCGTGAGGACGGAGCTCACGCCCCGACCGCGACCGGCCGCGTGCGGTTGGCAGAATCCCGGCGTGGCCGTCATCCGTCGCATCCCGGGCCTGGTGACCACCGAGCACGAGCTTCGGGTCCCGCTCGATCATGCCGCGCCGGACGGTGAGCAGATAACCGTCTTTGCACGCGAGGTCGCCGACCCTGGTGGAGCCGACCGGCCGTTCCTCCTCTTCCTCCAAGGGGGACCCGGCATGGAGGCGCCGCGGCCGAGCCGCCATCCGACCTCGCCCGGATGGCTCGATCGCGCGCTCGAGGAGTACCGCGTGCTCATGCTCGACCAGCGCGGCACGGGACGCTCCAGCCCCGTGAGCGCCGCCGCGCTTGCCGGCCGCACCCCCGCCGAGCAGGCCACCTACCTCAAGAACTTCCGCGCGGATGCGATTATCCGCGACGCCGAGGCCTTTCGGATGCACCTCGGTAGCGGGCCGTGGAGCGTCCTCGGACAGAGCTTCGGCGGCTTTACGACGCTGGCCTACCTCTCCCAGGCACCGGCCGGGCTGCGCGAGGCCATGTTCACCGGCGGCCTTCCGCCGATCGGCCGCCACCCCGACGAGGTCTACCGAGCGACCTACGCTCGCGTGCTCGAGCGCAACCGCCGCTATTACGCTCGCTACCCCGAAGACCGCAAGCGGTTCCTTGCGGCCCGCGACGTCGCGCCGGTGCTCGCCTCCGGCGACCGCCTATCCCATGCCCGCCTGCGCCAGATCGGCGCCCTCCTCGGCGCGAGCGACGGCGCCGAGCGCGTCCACGCGATCCTCGAGCTTCCACCCGAATCGCCTGCGTTCGCTCACGACGTCGAGGCGATTGCGTTCGCCCGTAACCCGATCTACGCGATCCTGCACGAGTCCAGCTATGCCGACGGCCACGTCACGGGCTGGTCGGCGCGACGGGCGATGCCGGCCGCCTATGCCGAAGGTCCCACCCTCATGACCGGCGAGCACGTCTACCCGTGGATGTTCGAGGAGATGGAAGCGCTTGCGCCTCTGCGCGACGCAGCGGAGCTGCTGGCCCAGCACGAGTGGCCTCGGCTCTACGATCCCGACGCGCTGGCCGCCAACGAGGTCCCAGCCGCCGCCGCCATCTACACCGAGGACATGTACGTCGAGCGCGCGTTCTCCGAGGAGACAGCCGCCGGTGTCCGCGGCCTGCGCCCGTGGGTCACCAGCGAGTACGAGCACAACGGATTACGCGCCGACGGCGGCCACATCGTCGAGCGGCTCATCGACCTGGTGCGTGGCCGGCGGTGACCGGCCACGATGATCCGGACAAGGTCGCGGCCGCGAGGGCTACAGATCGGCTCCGTACCCCCACACGAATCTCACGCCCCGATCGCGACGGGCGCTTGCCGTGGGGCGCGCGCGACGAGCAGCCGCTCGGCGAGCAGCCCGAAGCCGATCCCGATCGCCGTCCAGAGGACCGCGTTGATGCCGAGCGAGGCGACGCGGAAGTGCCACAGGACGTCGGCCGGGAAGCCGGTCGGCGTCTCGTGGACGGCCGGCAGGATGAGCTCGGCGACCGCCACGACCGCGACGAAGGCCAGCCCAGCGACGGTCGCGGAGTTCCACGCCCCGAGGCGGCCGTGCAGCTCGCGGCGGATGCGAGCGGCCGCGACGAGCGCGAGCATCGAGATGCAGATCATCGCGACGAAGAGGACCGTGCGGCGGTCGATCGTGTCGGGGTTGCCGACGGTCGGCGGGTTCGCGGGGTACTTCGTGAACGGCACGAGCGTCACGGTGAAGAACGCGCCGAGCGCCAGCAGCGCGGCCGTCGCGCGCGCGCCGAGCGGGCCGATGCGTCCGTAGGCCCACGCGAAGACGAGCGCGAACAGGCCGCCCAGCGCGATGCCCATGACGACGGTGGCGGTCAGCAGCCCGAGCGTGCGCTGGACCCCGCGGCTGACGACCTCGGCCGCGGCAGGCTCGTGATTGAGCTGGGCGAGGTGGTCCTCGAAGTCGATCGCCGCCTGGACCTGCGGCTCCCCGAAGGCGTAGGCGAACGCGAAGGCGAGCACGCCGGCGGCGAGGCCGGCGAGCATGCCCCGCACGAGCAGGGCGCGAACCATGAGCCGGCGCCTAGTGGCAGGGGAAGCCGAGCAGGTGGCGGCCGTCGTGCACGAACTCGTGGACGACGGTGCCGGAGAACAGCGACGCCGCGCCCTCCTCGGCGCCGACGAAGTACAGCAGCACGATCATGAGGACCCCGGCGAAGAGGCCGTAGGGCAGCAACTCTGCGGGTGAGGCGATCGGTGCGGGCGCGGCGGCGCTGCTGCTGCGCTGGACGGCGACTTCGGACATTCCGGTACCTCCTCGGGATCACGCGTCCCGTCGTGGGTCAGGTCGCGTGGCGGCGGAGTGTCTGGCTTCCGGACCTGAGATCCGGTCACAGTGGCGCGACCGCGCCGGTGTCGCACCGGCTTCCTCCCACCTTCACACGGGTTCGGAGCATAGCCCGGCGGGCTCGCCGCGCATAGTCGCGCGGGCTATGCTCCCGGCCGTCAGCGCGATGGCCGCGAGGAACCCGGTGTGAGGCCGGGACGGTCGCGCCACTGTGACCGGATCGTCGCCGGAAGTCACGAACTCGGGTCATCGCGAATACCGCTTTACGGGGAACGCGCTCGTCCCAGGAGGTCGCTCGTTGCGCCCAGTCGGAGAGGGTCATGCCGCGGTTCTCCGCCAGCCCGCGGCGACCGATCGCTGTCCGGGCATCCTGGCGCTGCACCCGGCCGCCGACGGGAGGCTCGCGCGCGTGCGGCTCCCGGGCGGGCGCGTGGCGCCTGCGGCGCTGGAGGCCGTCGCCGATCTGGCCGCGGCGCTGGGCAACGGGATCGTCGAGCTCACCTCGCGCGCGAGCCTGCAGGTTCGGGGGCTTCGGTCAGGCGACGCCGCTGCCGTGGCCGACCGGCTGTGGGCGGCCGGGCTGCTGCCGTCGCCCGCGCACGACCGCGTGCGCAACATCATCGCAAGCCCCGTCGCCGGCCGGGCGCCGGCGTCGCTCGCCGCGACCGACGAGCTCGTGGCGGCGCTCGACCGTGCGCTGTGCGCTGATCCGCTGCTCGCGGGGCTGCCCGGCAGGCTGCTCTTCGCGGTCGACGACGGCAGCGCGACGCTCGGGCGCCAGCGCTGCGACGTGGCGCTCGTCGCCGAGGGTCGCGATGCCTTCCGGCTGTTGCTCGCAGGCATCCGGACGACGCTCGTCGCCGACGCGCGCGGCGCCGCGGAGCTCGCGCTCGCGGCCGCGCGCGCGTTCCTGGAGCTGGCCGGCGACGCGTGGCGGGTCGACGATCTCGCCGACGGCGCGCGGCGGCTCGCGGGGCGCCTGGGTGGCGACGTCCTCGAAACGCCGCCCGCGCGCGGCGGCACGCTCGCCGTCGGGGGGCTCACACAGCGCGACGGGCGCGTGGCGGTGACGGCGCTGCCACGGCTCGGGCGGCTGGACTGCGCAACCGCCGCGCGCCTGGCCACGCTGGGCGAGCTGCGGCTGTCGCCATGGCGAACGCTGACGGTCGTCGACGTCCCCGTCCCCCGCGCGCCCGGTCTGCTCGACGAGCTGGCTGCGCTCGGGCTGGTCGTCTCGGCGGGCTCGGGCTGGCATGGCCTCTCGGCCTGCGCGGGCTACGGCGCCTGCGCGCGCGCGAGCGTCGATGTGCGCGAAGCGGCCGCCCAGCGCGCGCTCGCGCGCGGGCCGGGCTCGCCGGCCGAGCACTGGGCGGCGTGCGAGCGCGGCTGCGGCCGCCCGCCCGGCGCGCCCGTCAGCGTGGTCGCCACCAGCGGCGCCGTCGCCGTCGAGCGCTGCGGCGAGATGCGGCTGGCCGCGAGCGTCGCCGAGGCCGTCGCGCTGCTCGGGGCGTCGCCGTGACAGCGCGTCATTGCTCGACCATGGCAATCGCGGACACTCGACGCAGGTCCTCGCGATGAGCGCGTACGTGCGTGACGGCGCGGAGATCTACCGCCGGTCGTTCGCGACGATCCGCGCGGAGGCCGACCTGGACGGCCTCGATCCCGTGCTCGAGCGCACCGTCGTGCGGATGATCCACGCGTGCGGAATGGTCGACCTCGCCGGCGACGTCGCCGCCTCACCGCGCTTCGCGGTGGCCGCGGAGGCTGCCCTGCGCGACGGCGCGCCGATCCTCTGCGACACCTCGATGGTTGCCTCCGGCATCACGCGCGCGCGGCTGCCAGCCGCCAACGACGTCGTCTGCACGCTCGCCGATCGGCGCGTGCAAGAGCTTGCGGCGCGCCTGGACACGACCCGGACGGCCGCTGCGCTCGAGCTCTGGCGCGAGCGCCTGGACGGCGCGCTCGTCGCCGTCGGCAACGCGCCGACGGCGCTCTTCCGGCTGTTGGAGCTCGTCGAGCAGGGCGCTGGGCGACCGGCCGGCGTCATCGGCGTTCCCGTCGGCTTCATCGGCGCCGCCGAGTCGAAGGTCGCGCTCGCCGAGCACCCGGCGGCGCTCGATCACCTCGTCGTCCATGGCCGGCGCGGCGGCAGCGCGATCGCCGTGGCCGCCGTCAACGCGCTCGCCAGCGCGGCGGAGTGATCGTGGCGGGGCGGCTCTTCGGCGTCGGCGTCGGCCCGGGCGATCCCGAGCTCGTGACGCTCAAGGCGCAGCGGATCATCGTGGCCGCGGACGTCGTCGCGTACCCGGTCGCCCGCCACGGCCGCAGCGTCGCGCGGCGGATCGCGGCGCCGTACCTGCGCGCAGACCAGATCGAGATCGCGATGGGCTACCCGGTGACGACCGAGCAGACCGACCACCCCGGCGGCTACGAGGCGGCGCTGCGCGAGTTCTACGACGACGCGGCGGCGGAGCTCGCGGCGCACCTCGACGCGGGCCGCGACGTCGCCGTCCTCTGCGAGGGCGACCCGTTCTTCTACGGCTCCTACATGTACTTCCACGAGCGCCTCGCGGACCGCTACCGCACCGAGGTCGTGCCCGGCGTCACGTCGTTCTCGGCCGCCGCGGCGTCGGCCGGCACCCCGCTGGCCAAACGCGACGACGTGCTCACGATCCTGCCGGGGACGCTTGCGCCCGACGTGCTGGCGGCGCGGTTGCGGGGGGCCGACGCCGCCGTCGTCCTCAAGCTCGGGCGCCGGTTCGAGGGCGTGCGCGAAGCGGCCGAGCGCGCGGGGGTCGCCGAGCGCGCGGTGTACGTCGAGCGCGCGAGCTCCGCGCAGGAGCGCTGCGCGCCGCTGCGCGAGATCGACGCCGGCAGCGTGCCGTACATGTCGCTCGTGCTCGTCCCGACGGCGGCGCAGGCGCCGGCCCGCCGCAACGGGCGTGGGCGTGGCCGCGTCACCGTCGTCGGCCTCGGGCCGGCGGGCGCGCAGTGGCTGACGCCGGAGGCGCAGGACGCCCTCGCGGCGGCCGACGACCTCGTCGGCTACGAGACCTACGTCGCTCGCGTGCCCGAGCGCCATGGTCAGCGTCGCCACCCGAGCGACAACCGCGTCGAGGCCCAGCGGGCGCGCCACGCGCTCGAGCTCGCGGCCGGCGGTGCGCGCGTGGCCGTCGTCTCCTCCGGCGACCCGGGGATCTTCGCGATGGCCTCGGCGGTGCTCGAGGCGCTCGACGAGGCCGATGGGCGGCTGGCAGGCGTCGACGTGCGCGTCGTGCCGGGCCTGTCGGCGATGCAGGTCGCCGCAGCGCGCGTCGGCGCGCCGCTCGGCCACGACTTCTGCGTCCTGTCGCTCTCGGACCAGCTCAAGCCGTGGGAGGTCGTCGAGCGCCGGCTGCACGCCGCCGGTGCCGCCGACCTCGTGCTCGCGCTCTACAACCCGGCGTCGCGCACGCGGCGCGAGCAGCTCGAGCGCGCGCGCGAGGTGCTGCTACACCACCGCGCGCCGGAGTGCCCGGTCGTCGTGGCGCGCGACGTCGGCGGTGCGGGCGAGTCGGTCGACGTGACCACGCTGGCGAGCTTCGTCGCGGCGCGGGTCGACATGCGCACGCTGCTCGTCGTGGGGTCGTCGACGACGCGGGTCATCACCGGACCCGACGGCCGTGCGCTCGTCTACACGCCGCGGAGCTATCCGGCGTGAGCCCGTCGGGCGACGTCGATCACGAGCTGGCTGCGCACACGGCGTCGAGCTCTCGATGAGGCGCATGCTGCTCATCGGGATCGGCGCCGGCGACGCGGAGTACGTCACGCAGCAGGCGATCCGCGCCCTCAACGAGGTAGACGTGTTCTTCATCACGGAGAAGGGCGACGAGACGGAGGACCTCGTCGCGCTGCGCCGCGAGGTCTGCGAGCGCTTCATCGCAGAACAGTCGTACCGGATGGTCGCCGTCCGCGACCCCGCGCGCGACCGCAAGGCGGCCGCGTACGCGCCGGCGGTCGAGGACTGGCGTCGCGAGCGCGCGCGGATCTGGGAGCGGCTCATCGGCGAGGAGCTCGACGAGGACGGCGTCGGAGCGATCCTCGTGTGGGGCGATCCCTCGCTCTATGACTCGACGGTCGCGATCATCGACGCGATCCTTGCGGGCGGCGCGATCGAGTTCGAGGTCGAGGTCATTCCCGGGATCAGCGCGATCGCCTCGCTGTGTGCCCGCCACAAGATCGCGCTCAACCGCGTCGGCGAGGCGGTCCACATCACGACCGGCCGGCGCCTCGCGCGCGAGGGCCTCCCGCACAACGCCCGTGACGTCGTCGTCATGCTCGACGCCAACTGCGCGTTCGAGCACGTCGTCGACCGCGACGTCGACATCTATTGGGGCGCGTATCTCGGCACGCCCGACGAGATCCTCCTCGCCGGCGCCCTCGAGGACGTCCGCGACGAGATCGCGCGCGTGCGTGCGCAGGCACGGGAGCGCAAGGGGTGGATCATGGATACCTACCTGCTACGCAGAGGAGCGCCGTAACGCGGCGGAGTCTCGCCGCGGCTTGCGATCGATCGGCTGCATGCGCCGCTACCCGGGATGACGCGCCCAGCGCAGTGCCGCGGCGACCGTCGTCACGGTCGCCACGTCGGGCCGCGGCGGGCGCCGCACGACGATGACCGGCAGGCCCCGCTCGCGTGCGGCGTCGAGCTTGGCGCGCGTGTGGGTGCCGCCGCTGTCCTTCGTCACGACGAGCGCGATGCGGTGCTCGTCGACGAGCGCGAGCTCGCTCGCGACCGAATACGGACCGCGGGCGAGCAGCAGCTCGTGGTGAGCCGGCAGCGGCGGCTGCGGCGGGTCGACGCAGCGGACGAGAAACCATGCGTCGTCGCGGTGCGCGAACGCGGCGAGTCCCTGGCGCCCGGTCGTCAGCAGCACGCGCTGGCCGGACTCGATCGCCCGCGCGGCCTCGTCGAGGCCGTCGACCCACTGCCAGCGGTCGCCCGCGCGCTGCGTCCAGCCGGGTCGCTCGAGGCGCAGGAGCGGGACGCCGCTGCGTTCGCAGGCCGTCACCGCGGAGGCCGAGATGCGCTCCGCGAACGGGTGCGTGGCATCGACGACCGCGTCCACGCCATGCCCGGCCAGCCAGGCGGCGAGCCCGGCGGGCCCGCCGAAGCCGCCGATCCGCACCTCGCCGGCGGGCAGCCGCGGGCGCGCGACGCGACCGGCGAGCGAGGAGGTGACGGCGGCGCCGGCCGCGTGCAGCTCGTCTGCGAGCTCGCGTGCCTCCGCCGTCCCGCCGAGGACGAGGATGTCGAGGTCAAGCTTCTCGCGGTCGATCGGACGGGGCATGTCGTCGGTGCGGCCGGCGCGCCTGAGCACCATACGACTCAACTTCCAGCGTGGCTCCCGGGCCGGGCAGTCGGCCCGGCCCGGGGATGCCGGTGTGTCAGGCCGCGAGGTCCGCGAACTCGAAGAAGTCGCGGATCGTGGTGATCGGGTCGCCGTTGGCCAGCTTGACGCCCTGGGACGGGTCCCAGCCGTGGTTCATGAAGGACCTCGGGTCGTTCTCCATCAGGCCGATCTGCGTCTCGACGACGATGCGGCTGCCCAGGTCGCCGAGCGTGTCGCCGTTGGCGCGGACCTCGGCCTCCTTGAGGATGTAGTACCAGAGGGGCGTGTTCTTCAGGAACCCGCCGGCCTTGAGGGCCGTGTTGACCTCTTCCGAGTTGCCCTGGAGCAGCTCGGCCTCGGACAGCACCGGGACCTTCATCGCCTTGGCCACCGCCTGTCCGGTCGGGATGCTCAGCAGGTAGCCGCGCAGGAGGTTGCGCTGAGCGAGATCCCGCAGCACCTTCCGCAGCGCCGTGTTGTTGTCGCCCTGGTGCTCCTTCTCGTTGCCCTCGTTGACCATGTTGTGAAGCGACGGGAACGCGAGGTGCGTGTCGATCTTGCGAGCGAAGTGGGCCTCGTTGGGGTCCCCCTTCCTCGTCATGCGGTCCCACTCGATGATCCAGTTGGACGGCAGCGTGGGCAGGCCGGCCAGGGGGCTGGGCTTGCTCGTCGTGCTGCTGGTGTCGTCCGGGTTGGGGTCGAAGACAAAGCCGTTGCCGGTGAACTGGAACAACTGCGCGAAGGTGGCGAAGGGCGGGGGGTTCTTGGGGGGGTCCCCCGGGATGCCGAAGATGCGGTTGTGGTCGTAGCTCTCACGCACCATGCTGTGGCCGAAGCGGTACGCCGCGACGGAGTACTCCAGCGGAGCGAACAGCACCTTGTCGTTGAGCGGCGTGTAGAACTTGGTGCCGCCGACGAGGATCTTGTCCACGATGCCGGGCAGCGTCACCGTCTTGAGGAAGTCGTTGACGACCAGCCACTGGTAATGCCAGCGGACCAGTCGCCGCGCGGTCGCAAACTTCTTGGCGTTGCTGGAGGTCTTCTTGAGGTCGAAGGTGTCCGGGTCCTTCTCGATCGCGTCGACGACCTTGTTGTGGAAGCGCAGGAACGCGAGGTGAAACTGCGCGACGATCAGGTTCTCGTCGTTGCGCGAGTCGCCGATGAACGCTCGGGTCTTCTTGTTCACATCGTTCTTGAGCGTGTCAGGGATGTCGTCCTCGGTGATCACGTGCTGGTCCAGGAGCGGACCGATGCGGGGCACGTCACGCTTGAGGTCCGCAGCCGGCGGAATCGGCACGCCCCCAACCTTCGTGTTGTCTCCGACGCGCATGCGGATCCCGGTGTAGAACCCCTTGTCGGCGGGGCCGGGATCCGGGCGGTCATCGTCGGGGTCGAGGCCGGGTCCGTTCCCGTAGACGCTGTCGAGGTCGAACGTCGGCCGGCGCAGGTTCTTGAGGTTCTCCACGACGAACTTCGGGTCCAACGGCTTGACCGGCGTCTTCCTGATGTCGCTCACGTCCCCGTTGCGGTCCGTGTTCGCCGTCATGTCATGATCGATGAACTGTCCCCAGTAGGTGTAGACCGCGGGGATCGCCGAGTTGGCCTTCGGCCCGGGGAAGGGAACGATCCCGGGGGCGTTGTCGATCAACGCCTTGCCGAGGTCCTTGAGGGCGGCCGTGATTTTGGCCGGGTCGCCCGGGATGTGACTAGCTGGATCGTTCTTGAGCTTCGGCAGCAGGTACTCGAACGGCGTCTCCTTCGGGCGGGGCTTCTTCGCCTGGCGGAACTCCATCGTCTCCGCCGCTTCGTGCGCGCCCTCCGCGACTTCCGCGGGGACGTGACCGCCGTGTTTCAGATCGAGCATTCAGGCTCCTTGGTCATTTGAGCGTTCCGTGCCTAGGCGGACGCTTTGTGGTCTCTTCGATCGTAGGCCTGTGTCGCAGACTGTTCCGTGCGATCGGACACAGCAGCGCTCACCCCCAGTAAGAGGGGCGCGGGTCGCGCGTGATACACCGCGTCGAAATTATCTCCTAAGCCGCGCGCGCCGGGTGCGCCTCCTCGCAGACCGTGGCCGCGCTCAGCTGGGCGTTCTCCTCATCTCGCTCGCTCATGAGCCGACCCCCGCCGAGTGTGGAAGCCACGACGAGCGCGGCGCCGACGAGGATCAGGTCCTTGATGACGTACTGTCCCTCGAGCGTCGGTGCGCCGTGGGGCCCGTCGAACAGGCGTCCGGTGAGGAGCACCAGCGGCGAAAGGATGCCGATCAGCTGGATGCCGAGGAGGTACACGGCGGGGCGCAATGCACGTCCGCTGATCAGGCACAGCCCGATGATGCATTCCGACATCGCCACGAGCACGAGCGCGACGCCGCCGGGGATCAGTCCGAGCATGAGGATGTGGGTCGTGCTCTCGACGAGGTTCTGGGCGGGGCTGACGCCAGGGAAGAACTTCAACACACCGAACGCGAGGAAGACGACGCCGAGGCTGACGCGCAGGATCGCGATGCTGTGGGCGATCAGCCAGCGGTGAAGCGTCGCCTCGATCGCGCGCAGTCGAGCATCCACGTCACCAAGGCTCCGCGCGGCTCGGAGGCGCGAACGCACCGGGTGTGCGGTCGCGGCGACGTAACGGACGATGCGGCTGGAGTTCGGAATTGTGGACATGTGGTCGGTGTCCTTGTGGTCTTGAGTTGACGACGATCCCCGTGGAAGAGGCGCGTGCGTCGCCGCGGATACATCTGTGTGCTCAGGCGCACGGTGTGTCGCTTGATCTCGCCGATGCGCAGCGCTCGGCCCGCCCGCTCGGGGGGTGAGGAGGTCCCACCTTTGGGTCGTTCCGCCCTCACGGCACCGCTGGCACAGTCGCCGCACGTAGCAACCACAGCGCGCAAAACGCCGCAAGCGCGCCGTCCGGAGGGTCACATGACCACGCTGACAGCCGTTGAGTTCCCGACCGAGGGCATCCCAGCAGCACGCTCGTCGTCCTCGAGCGGTCGCCGAACGCACGCCGCAGACACCGAGCCCACATTGGTCGAGCTCCTGCGCACCGCTCGTGCAGGCGATGCTCGCGCCTGGGAGCGCCTGCATGATCGCTTCACTCCCATGCTGCGCGGGATTGCGCGCTCCTACCGCCTGGCGCCCAGCGACGTCGACGACGCCGTTCAGATCACCTGGCTGAAACTGTTCACTCACATCGACCGGCTGCGCGAGCCGGCTGCCGTCGCGGCGTGGCTGGCGACGACCACGCGCCGGGAGTGCCTCCGGCTGCTTCAGGTCCCGGTGCGCGAATGCCCCAGCGACGATCCCGATCTGGGAGACCGCGCCGGCGACGGCGAGCTCAACGATCCCGAGAGCGAGGTGTTGGCCGCCGAGCTGCGGTCGGCCCTCGGCCGCGCGATCGCGACGCTGCCGGAGCGACACCGCCAGCTCATGACGCTTCTCGTCGCCCAGCCGACCATGGACTACCAGGAGCTCAGCACCGCGCTGACGATGCCGATCGGAAGCATCGGGCCCATCCGCGCGCGCAGCCTCGCTCGCCTGCAGCGTCATCCCGAGGTGCGCAGCTTCCGCCCATGTTGACGGTCGACCGACCGCAGCTCTCGCCCCCGCGCTTGCTGCCTCAGCGGGGTGGCCCTAGGCTTGACCGATGCACTCCCTTCCCAGGACGTTGCGTGCTGCGTCGGCCACGGAGCTCAAGGAACGGCTCGAGGCGGCGCGGCGCGACGCGCCGTTCGTGCTCTACCGCGAGGGCGACGACCGCCAGCGGATCGTCGTCCTCGACGAGCGCGACTGCCTGACCATCGGACGCCAGGAGGCCAGTGACATCCCACTGCCATGGGACTCCGCCGTTTCGCGGGTCCACGCGACACTGGAGCGCGTGGGCGAGGAATGGACGCTCGTCGACGACGGAAGCTCACGCAATGGCTCGTTCCTCAACGGCGATCGAGTGCACGGTCGCCGACGGCTGAAGGACGGCGACGTCATCCGAGTCGGTTTCACGACGTTCGCCTACGTCGTACCGCGTGAGCGCGAGCTGTCCTCGTCCACGGCCGCGGCGACGACGTCGGGCGTTCCATTCTTCACCGCGGCGCAGCGGCGCGTGCTGGTCGCGCTGTGCCGGCCCCTCGTCGACCGCCGTGTCGGTGCCCCCAGCAGCAATCAGCGGATTGCGGACGAGTTGTTTCTCGGAGTCGAGACGGTCAAGACGCACATGCAGGCGCTCTTCGAGGCGTTCGCCATACAGAACCTGCCGCAGAATCAGAAGCGTGCGGAGCTCGCCCGGCTGGCGTTGAAGCGCGGAGCGGTGACCGAGGACGAGCTGCTCGCGGACGCGCCACGCACCGCCGGACACGGCCTGTAGCCCGATGGCCGACGACGCGAGCCTTGTCATGAACCAGCTGCCGCCGAAGACCCTCGTGCGTGCGCCGGCGGTGTTCGAGGAGCCGGGGGTGGAGCTCGCCGAGGGCGTTCACGCCATCGGGCCGTCGAGACACGGCCACAGCCAGGGGGGCTACTCCCGTGCCTACCTCTTCGAGGACGAGGATGGCCTGACGCTCGTCGACGCCCTGTGGGACGAGGACGCCCAGATGATCCTGAGGTACCTCTGGAGCATCGGGCGGACTCCCACCGATCTCAAGCACATCGTCATGACCCATGCGCACCGCTCGCATCTCGGCGGTCTGGCGACGCTCAAGGCGCTGAGCGGCGCAACCGTGCACAGTCACGCGTACGAGGCGCCGATCATCGAGCGGCATCGGCCTGCGGTCAAGATCCCGCTCACGCCGCTGCAGCCGTGGCAGCTCATCCCCTTCCGCGTAGCCTCGCAGCTCGGGCTGCAGCCGCACGTCGCCTGCGAGGTCGACGACCCAGGGCTCAAGGAGGGCAGCGAGGTCGGCTCGCTGCGGGTCCTGCACCTGCCCGGACACACGCCCGGAAACCTGGCGCTGTCCTGGGAGGGCGGCCGCGTGCTCGTCGTCGCGGACCAGATCATGACGTGGCCTTCGTTCTCTGCCGGATGGCCGGGCTTCAACGGAGACGACGCGCAGTTTCGCAAGTCGCTCGAGCGCCTCGTCGAGCTCAAGCCCGAGATCGTCTGCACGGGGCACGGCGACCCCATCTGGAATGGCGCCGCCCAGCGCATCACGGCCCTCCTGAGGTGACGGCGAAGCCCGTGTGACGGCGTCGGGGCGACGCGCAGCGACGCTCAGGCCTCCTTCGAGACCTCCGGCCATGGCTTGAAGGGATTTTCCACCGTCAACAGCACGTCTCTCAGCTCGGGATAGTGATTGCGCAGCATGCCGGCGAGCGTCGCGCCCGCGATCCAATCGAGGCCCTCCTGGGTATAGACATCCGCCGTGTAATCGGTCGTGAAGAAGCGGTCGCTTCGCAGCCTGCGCGTCGCCATGAGCAGGAACACACGAAACGCGGTATCGCTGAATGCGAATCCGGCCGGCTTGCGTTCGGCGAACATGCCGACGAGGAGATCGACGTCCTCGAGCCTGCCCTCGTAGACGTCCTTGATCTCCCTCGCCCAGATCGGATTCCCGTTGGCGAGGTCGTCGAAGCTGGACGCCGGCGCGAGCCGGAAGAGGCGCCGGAAGTTGTTGTAGCGCGGCACACCGACCTCGCGCGTGCGAAAGATGTCCACCGCGCCGATGTCCATCCGGTCGTCGTCGACGGAGCGGAAGTCCCGTAGGAACGCGGGATAGTTGTGCAGCGTGATCTGGCCAGGGTGGGCGATGCCGAGCGAGTAGTACGCGTTCCACGGCTCCATGACTTGCAGCCGGTTGCGAGGCCGGTCGCGCTCGCCGTGGGCGACGGTGAGGTCCGCGAAGTCGTATGTCTTGACCAGGGCGCCGTCGGCGACGCAATGAAACTTCACCTCGTCCGGGAGCAGCTGATGCATGCGATACACCGCCACGAACTCCTCCGTGAGCGCGTACGGCGCTCCGTCGTGGCACAGCGCAGACCCCGGAACGCCGCTCAGTATCTCGTCAGAGGCAAGCGGCCCCGATCGTCTACGTCTGTCACCGGTCAAAAAGCCCGACCAGGTCGCGCGGATGGCACGTGCGGTCGCTGGGTGGGAGATGACCGCGGGCGTCCACTCGACGGTGTGGATCTTGGCCATGACCGCGGCATTGATCAACCGGGCCTTCTCGTAGAGGCGGTCATCTGTCAGCGTGGGGTCCTCGCGCTGGAGCATGTCGCAGATCGCGTTGTGCTCCTTTGCGAAGAGCATGTGAAGCAGCGCGGTGCCGATCCAGAGATTTGGCACCGCAGGTGATCCACCCTCCAGTGAACGGCCCATGAACGGCTCCATGGCCTCCAGCAACTCGAAGTCGGCCTTGACCCTGCCGTTGCCGTCGCGTATGGCGCCCGTGAACGTCTCGTCCGCGCCATAGAGCTGCGAGGCGTCCCACCAGTGCGTCTGGTCGCTGATGAAGCGCGCGGGACGTCCGTCGCCGGAGGAGTCCCGCCTGAACGGCGGAGGCTCGCGACGCCGGTCGTGCGGCATGCCCTTCGTTCGCTCGAGGTACGCCTCGTCGTCGGGATCCGTCTGGTGGATGAACCAGTCATGTACCTCGAACTGCAGCCACGCAGCCGCGAGGAGGTTCAGCCCCTCCGCCGCGATCAACCTGCCGTCCTGGCGCTGCAGCAGGTGATCGCTGACGTCCCATGGACTCGGGCTGGCTCGCGTCTTCTCGTCTTCCATCAGCGGCGGCGTATTGCGAGCGAACGGCGTACGGACAGCCCCCATGTCGGGATCGGTGGGGTCGGTGTGGCGGCCATCGATCGTGCGGGCCGCCGGAAGCTCCGCATGCGAGCCTGTCGTCGCGCCAGAGGCGGCCGGTGGAGCGGCTCGGCCGGTGTCGTACAGGTTGCGCTTGCGGAGCCGCTGGCGGAGGCCGAGAAGCACGAGCATCCCGAGCTTCGGAGGGAGCCGGTCCCAGCCTGCGATGCGGTCGAGCTTCTCGGCCAGCGGCGCTACGAGCTCGCCGACAGCATCGCTCGACACGCGCCGCGGCATGTCGCTCCGTTCACTCACGCATACCACTCCCGTCGCTGTCCGGACGTCCGTCCATGTGCATTGCACCTAAGTCCTGGTTCTTGGATGGCATGGGCCCGTTGCATTCGCCGGACGTCCTCTGCTATGACAGGCGACGAATGGCTGAGTTGGCCCTGGGCTCGACCTTTGCCCATCATGTCATCCTCGCCGTCGCTGGACGCGGCGGCATGGGGGTGGTTTATCACGCGCATCACGAGCCCCTCAAGCGCGACGTGGCGCTCAAGCTCATTGCGCCCGAGCTGTCGGCCGACAGCGAGTTCCGCATCCGTTTTCAGCGCGAGTGCCGAGCAGCCGCCTCCATCCGGCATCCCAACGTCATACCGATCTACCATGCGGGGGAGGAGCAGGGTCTCCTCTACGTCACTATGCAGTATGTCGACGGGGCGGACCTCGGACGCGTTCTCGCACTCGAGGAGCGGCTGGCGCCATCTCGAGCAGCCACCCTCGTGGCAGATCTCGCCGACGCCGTCGGCGCCGCGCACCGGCTCGGCATCGTGCACCGCGACGTCAAGCCGGCGAACGTGCTCATCGAGTGGAGAGGTACGGCGATGCACGCGTTCCTCACGGACTTCGGGCTCGCGAAGAGCATCGGGAGCATGTCCCAGATGACCCGGACCGGCGCCATCCTCGGCACGCTCGACTACGCCGCGCCCGAACAGCTCGAGGAGACGGCCGTCGATGCGCGCACCGATGTCTATGCGCTCGGGTGCCTTCTGTTTCACGTGCTGACGGGCCAGGTTCCGTATCCACGTGAGACAAACGCCGCAAAGATCCTGGCTCACCTCAGCGCCCCGGTGCCGTCAGCGACGTCCCTCGTCCCTGAGGTCCCCGAGGCGCTCGCATCGGTCGTCAAGCGGGCGATGTGCAAGAGCCCGGACGGACGGTACCCGTCGGCCGCGGCGCTCGGCCAGGCCGCACTCGCCGCGGTGGGTGCGGCGAGTGCGGCGAGTGGGGTGGCGCCCGTCACAGACGAAGACGATGGGCTCACCGTGACGATCTCCGGGGGCGTTTCTGCGCGTTCTCCCACGCCCGCTGGCTCGGCGCCCGACGTCGATGTCGCCTTCCCTCCCGCACTGGCGATCGAAGGCCGAGAGGGGCCGTTCGTCGGTCGCCGCGACATCATGGAACGATTGGCGCGGCGCTATGCGCTCGTCAACGAGGCCAAGCCGCAGTTCGTCCTGCTGTGCGGTGAACCGGGCGTAGGCAAGACGCGACTCACCGGGGAATTCGCTCGCCAGGCCCACGCCGAGGGCGCCACGGTGCTGTACGGGCGTTCCGACATCGAGTCGATCGTTCCCTATCAGCCCTTCATCACCGCTCTGCAGCAGTACCTCACCCACCACCAGACCGGTGCTCGGGCCGAGGCGCTCGACCTCGAGCTGAGGGAGCTCGGGCGCTTCATACCCGGCCTGCGCCGGAACGTGCCGACGCTGCACGAGCCGCTCGCCGTGGAGCCCGATGCCAGGCGTTACCGTCTGTTCGAGGCGGTCAAGCGCGTCCTCGCGCTCGCCGCTGCCGATCGTCCTGTCGTGCTGATCCTCGACGATCTGCACTGGGCCGACACCTCGACCGCCTTGCTCCTGCGCCACACCGTGCAGCAGTTGCATGACGTGAGGCTGCTGCTGCTGGGGACGCTGCGCGACGTCGAGGATTGCCGCTCGGACGATCTCGTGCAGCTGCTCGCCCGCCTGCGGCCTCAGCATTCGTTCGAGCGCGTCTCGGTGCTCGGACTGGACGCGTCCGAGACGGCGGCGTTCGTGGCCGCGCACGACATCGGCGATACGACGGAGGGCTTCATCCGCCGCCTTCGGCACGCCACCGACGGCAACCCACTCTTCATCGGGGAGACGCTCAAGAGCCTGTCGGAGTTGGAGTCGCCGAACGGTGACGTCGTGTCGGAACGGGCGCTGAGTCTCATCGGGGTTCCAGAGGGTGTCAAGGAGATGATCGCGCAGCGCATCCTGCGGTTGACTGACGCAACCCGACAGGTGCTCGCCGTTGCGGCGGTGATCGGAGCCGAGTTTCACCTCAGCGTGCTCGAGGCCCTGATGGCGCAACCAGTCGACGAGATCATCTCGACCCTCGAGGAGGCCAGCGCCGCGGGACTCGTCCGTGAAGCCGACGACGGGGACGTCGATCGCCACGTGTTCTCACACGCACTCGTGCGCGAGGCGCTGCGCGAGCAGCAGAGCGCGAGCCGGCGGGTACGGCTTCACCACCGGATCGGCGAGGCGCTGGAGCTCATCGACCGACCATCGGTGACCGACCCGGCCGAGCTCGCGCATCACTTCTTCGCGAGCCGTCATATCGACGGGGGCCAGAAGGCGTTTCGCTACTCCGTGGAAGCCGGGGACGCCGCGGCGCGGGCGCTGGCGCACGAGGAAGCCGTCGAGCACTACCGGCGAGCTCTCGTGGCCCTGGACATCCAGGCGCCGCAAGACGAGCGCCAGCGCTGTGAGGTGCTCCTCGCGCTCGGTGGCGTCGAGCTGCGCCAGGGCAATTCCGCGGCGCGCCGCACGTTCGAGCAAGCGGCTGAGCTGGCGCGGCGCCAGGGAGATTTCCGCCAGCTCGGGCGCGCCGCGCTCGGCTTTGCCGCCCGTTACACCGAGGCCGGGATCATCGACCGGGAGGCCATCGCCCTCTTCGAGGAGGCCCTCGCGGGGCTCGGCGAAGACGACAGCGCGCTGCGTGCGGAGCTGACCGCCCGCCTTGCGGACGCTCTGCAGTTCGCCTCCAGCGCCGAGAAGACCGCCGCGCTCAGCCATGCGGCGCTCGTCATGGCACGGCAGACCGGTGACACGCACACGCTCGTCGCCGCGCTCGAGAGCCGGCATACGGCGCTCCTGCACATCGAACACCTCGACGAACGCCTGCGGCTCAGCGAGGAGTTCCTCGCGCTCGCCGAGGACGTCGGTGAGCGCGAGCTGAAGGCGCTTGGCCTGCATTGGCGGATCTACGATCTGCTCGAGGCGTCGGACGTCGCGGCGGCACGAGATACACACCGGGCCCTCGCGGCACTCGCCGAGCAGCTTCGTCAGCCGCTGTATCACCACTTCGCGGTCGGCTGGGAGGTCGTCTGGGCTCAGATGGCGGGACGCGTGAGTGACTCGGAGCGGCTGGCGCGGGAGGCCTTCGAGCTGGGAAAGCAGGCCCAGGCCCGCGACGCGGAGACGATGTACGTCATACAGGTGATCGCCCTGCGGCGCCGCGAGGGTCTGCTGTCTGATCAGGTGGCGACGATCGAGGCGGCGATCGCGAAGCATCCGTCGCTCGTGGGCTGGCGCGCCGTTCTGCCGCTTGCGCACCTGGCGGCCGGCGAGCAAGCGGCGGCGGTGGCCGAGTTCGAGCGGTTGGCGGATCGTGAATTCGCAGCAGTGCCGCGGGACATGTTCTGGTTCACCGCCATGTGCGTGCTCGCCGAGACGTGTGCGCACATCCGCGATCGCGCCCGTGCAGAGCTGCTCTACGAGATGCTCTCACCGTACAAGGACCGCAACGTGCAGGTGACGCAGGCGGCCTTCTGGGGATCGTCGGAGCGATTCCTCGGCCTGCTCGCCGCATCCATGTCGAGGTGGGATGTCGCATCCGCGCATTTCGAGTCGGCGATCGCCAAGAACGAGGCCAACGGCTGTCCGACGGCCGTGGAAGTGGTCCGGCGTGACTATGCGGAGATGTTGCTGGCCCGGCGCGCGCCCGGTGACCTCGACGTCGCGGCGGGTCTGTTGCGCGAGCGGCTGCAGGCGGCCGATGCGGCCGGGATGTCCGTGCTCGTCTCACACCTTCGCACGCAGCTGGAGGAGATCGAACGCGACCAGGCGGCGCACTGAGGCCGGATCGTGATCGTCTAGCCGGCCGAGTGCTCGGCGAGGCCGTCGACGAACCGCTGCGTGGCCTTCGTGAGCGCCGCGCGGTACAGCCATCCCGTGCCAGGCATCTTCGCCGTGAACGTCGTGTGCCAATGGATCTCGGTGCCTCCCCGCCGTGGCGTCAGGTCGATGTCGGCGCGGTAGTCGCGGACGGCGAGTCCCGACAGGAGCTTGTAGCTGAGCCGGCGCTCGGCCCGGTACTCGACGATCTCCTCGCGAACCCGGACCCTGCCCGTCTTGAACGCCCGCACCTCGCCGAGACCGTCCGTGCCGGCGGGACGCTCGAGGTCGAAGGACTCGATCGGCGTCCACCATGGCCAGGTGGAGCCGTCGCCGAGCAGCCGCCAGATCGCCGCCGGCTCCGCCTCGGTCGTCTTGCGGATGTCGATCTCCTGGCGTGCCACGCGGGCCACAGTCTGCCTGGAGACGGCCGCGCCTGGCCCTCGCGACGCGAAAGCGTTCGCTTCGGGGCGCGACGACGATGACCGCGCCGCTCGCCGGGCTCGTATTTCGTGGCGCAGCCATCGAGGACGCCGGCAGGCTGGCAGCCGTACTCGTCGAGGGCTTCCACACCTACCGGGAGTTCGCGCCACAGGATTGGCGCGTCCCCGCGGTCGAAGATGTCGCCGAGGTGCTGGCCGAGCGCCTCCCCAAGCCGACCGTCTGGTGTCTGCTCGCCGAGCAAGGATCACGCGTGGCGGGGTATGTCGCCCTGCTTCCCGCAGCCGACGCCCGCTGGCCGGTCAGCGAACCGGGGCTGGCACATTTCTGGATGCTGTTCGTACGAGCCTCATGGTGGGGCAGCGGGCTTGCGGGCCGGTTGCACGAGGCGTCGCGTGACGCCGCGGTGCAGCGAGGGTTCACCGCGATGCGGCTCTTCACGCCGGCCGATCAGGCACGCGCGCGGCGCTTCTACGAGCGCGAAGGCTGGACGGTCGCCGGCGCACCGTTCCGTGACGAGGAGGTCGGGCTGTCCGTCGTCGAGTACCGTCGCGAGCTGCTGGGATGACGCAGCACGACGTGCCCTCGCTGATCAGCCAGGTCGAGGCCGCTGTCTCCGGCGCCATTGATCGGGTGTTGCCGGAATGGGCCGGGGCCGATCCCGCGGTGCGGCGCTCCGAGCATGCGGATTTCCAATCGGACGCCGCGTTCGCGCTCGCCAAGCGCGCTCGTGTCAGACCGCGCGACCTTGCCGCCACCGTCTCCGAGGCGCTGCGTACCGACACCGGCACACCCGTGACCGAGGTCACGGTCTCCGGGCCCGGCTTTCTCAACCTCACCCTCACCGACCCGGCGATATGGCGGCAGGTCGCAGGTCGGCTGGCCAGCCCGCGCCTGGGCATCGGCATGCCCGAGCGAGGCCGGCGGACGGTCATCGACTACTCGGCGCCGAACGTCGCCAAGGAGATGCACGTCGGCCACCTGCGCACCACGATCATCGGTGACTGCCTCGCTCGCGTGCTGGAGTTCCTCGGTGCGGACGTCATCCGGCAGAATCACCTCGGCGACTGGGGCACCCAGTTCGGGATGCTCATCCAGTACCTCGTCGAGCACCCGGAAAGCAGGTGGCATCACGACCAGCTCGCCGAAGGCACCACCACCGTCTCCGCACTGGACGACCTCTACCGGGCAGCCCGCGCCACCTTCGACGCCGACCGTGAGTTCGCAGACCGCGCACGGGCGCGCGTGGTCGCACTGCAGGCCGGCGACGAGGCCACAGGAGCCCGCTGGCGGGAGATCGTCGCGGAGTCGGAGATCGCGTTCCAGGAGATCTACGACCGCCTCGACGTGCTGCTCCGAACCGAGGACTCGGCCGGCGAGTCCTTCTACAACGCCCGGCTGCCCGACATCGTCCAGGAGTTGACCGCCGCGGGCATCGCCGCGGAGAGCGACGGCGCGCTGGTCGTGTTCTCCGGCGAAGTCACCGGACCCGACGACAACCCCGTCACGCTCATGCTCCGCAAGAACGACGGTGGCTACGGCTACGACACCACCGACCTCGCCACGATCCGCTACCGCATTCGCGATCTGGAGGCCGACCGCATCCTCTACGTGGTCGACGCGCGCCAGGCACTGCACTTCCGGCTGATCTTCGAGGCTGCGCGGCGCGCGGGCTGGCTCACCGACGCCATCGAGGTCACCCACGTCGCCTTCGGCGCCGTCCTGGGTCCGGACGGGCGACCGTTCAAGACCCGCTCGGGCGGCACCGTCAGGCTCATGGATCTGCTCGACGCCGCCGTCCATCGGGCGCGGGCCGCCGTCGCGGAGAAGGGCCACGAGCTCGACGACGACGAGCTTGACCGGATCGCCGAACGGGCCGGCATCGGTGCGGTCAAGTACGCCGAACTGTCCACGTCGCGCACGAAGGACTACGTGTTCGACGTCGAGCGCATGGTCTCGCTGCACGGCAACACCGGCGTGTACCTGCAGTACGCGCACGCCCGAATCTGCTCCATTCTCCGCAAGGCCGGCGACGCGACCGCCGCGCTCGACCCAACCCTGCCGCTCCATCCGGCCGAACGCACGCTCGCCCTCGCGCTGGACGCATTCGGCGACGCCGTCGCCGAGGTCGGACGTGACCTGGAGCCCCACCGCCTGTGCGGGTACCTGTACGAGCTCGCACGGGCCTTCACCGAGTTCTACGAAGCCTGCCCCGTGCTCCCGGCGCCAGAGCCCGTCCGCGCCAACCGAGTCGCCCTCTGCCAGCTCGCCGCACGAACCCTGCGACAGGGCCTGAACCTCCTGGGCATCGCGGCACCAGAACGCATGTAGGACCGGTTGCAGGCACGAGCGATGACTCTCCGCACGACCCGCGGGCTCAGGCGTAGGTTGTAGCCACAAGGATGCCGGTGCGCCGGCGCGGAAAGGAGCGAGCATGGGACAGGCGGTCGTTCACTTCGAGGTCATCGGCAAGGATGGGGGCAAGCTGCAGAGCTATTACTCGGAGCTCTTCGGGTGGGAGATGGACACCAACAACCCGATGAACTACGGGCTCGTGGCGCGCGAGGGCAACGTGTCGCCTGACGGCATCGGCATCGTACGTATTCAGGGGGTCTGGACGTGTGAGCAGGCTTTTCGGGGTCGGGCGCGTAGTTATGGAGCGTGGCGCGGCCGGACGAGCTTGGCGAGTTGAGGGCGGAGAACGCATCGTTGCGT
>JBPCJA010000195.1:0-11566 GCA_051005755.1 Solirubrobacteraceae bacterium | reverse complement strand
GACGTGGAGCTGTGCGGCCAGCCGGCCGAGCCGGGCGTGCGGACGCTCGCTTCGTCCACTCGCGGCTGCGCCTGCCACGGCGCGCCCGCACACTGACGCACGCCGGACGGGCTGCCGGAGGCCTCCGGCCGATGCGCGAGACTGCAGGCATGGCTGATCGAGCGGCGCTTCCCGCCGGCATCCAAGGGAGCCGCCTACCCGGCCCGTTCGGCGTCGGCACGTACGCGGCGAAGCTGCGCGAGTATCTGCGCGAGCGCTCGCGTGTGCAGCTCTTCGGCGAGGTCTGGAACCTGCGCATCGGCCGCGTGAAGGTGTACTTCGAGCTGCGCGACGCCGACGGCGCGCTGCCGTGCTCGATGTGGCGCAACGACTTCGACGCGCTCGGCCTCGGCGAGGTCGCGCTCGCCGACGGCGCCCAGGTCGTCGTCGGCGGCGGCATGGACTACTACGCCGGCAGCCGCACGTCGTCCCCGTCGTTCACGTTCGCGATCGGCGACCTGCGCGTCGCGGGCGAGGGGGACCTCCTGGCACAGCTGGACCGGTTGCGCAAGACGCTCGACGCGGAGGGACTGTTCGCGCCCCAGAAGCTCCTGCGCCGGCCGGCGCTACCGCAGACGATCGGGGTCGTCACCGGCGAGGGCGGCAAGGCCCGCGACGACGTCCTCGCCGGCCTCGGCCGGCGAGGCTGGAAGGGGCGGGTCGTGTGGGCCTTCGCGCCGGTGCAGGATCGCCACGCGGCGCCGCGCATCACCGCCGCGCTGCAGGACCTCGCTGCCACGGGCGAGATCGACGTCATCGTCGTCGCCCGCGGCGGCGGCTCGCTCGCCGACCTCTTCTGCTTCTGTGACGAGACGCTGTGCCGCACGGTCGCGCTGCTCGGCGTGCCGGTCATCGCGTCGGTCGGCCATCACACCGACCGCACGCCCATCGACGACGTCGCCGCGCTGAGCTGCTCGACGCCGACGCACGCCGCTGAGTCGGCCGTCCCGGTGCACTGCACGCAGGCGCGCGCGGACGTCATCGCGGTCGCGCGGCGCCTCGGCGTCCACGGCCGCCGCGCGCTCCTGCACCGCGCGCAGACGCTGGCGCGCGTGTCGCGCGCGCCGGGCGAGCACGTCGCCGGTGAGCGGCGCCGGCTGCACCAGCGCCTGCGGGAGATCCGCGCCGCGGGACGGCGGCGGATCGAGAGCGACGAGCGGGCGCGCATCGCGCGGCACGCGCTCGTGCTCGACCGCAAGGCGTGCGCTGCGGCGAACGACGCGCGCGGCGCCACGCGACTGAACGCACTCGCACTCGCGCTGGCGGCGCACGACCCCGACCGTACGCTCGAGCGCGGCTACGCGCTCGTCACCGACCGCGACGGCGAGCTCGTCACGAGCGCGGCCGCCGCCCGCCGCGCCGCCGGCGTGCGGCTGCGCTTCAGCGACGCCGCCGTGGATGCGACGATCTCGGATGACGATGACCGAGCCTGACGAGCCGCTGAGCTACGAGGTCGCCACCGCGCGGCTGGAGGAGATCATCAAGCGCCTGGACTCCGGCGCGGCGGGGCTGCGCGAGACGCTCGAGCTGTGCCGCGAGGGGCGCACGCTCGTCGAGCTCTGCGCGGCCGAGCTGGAGGCCGTCGGCCGCGGCCTGGAGGAGCTGCGCCTCGACGACCTCGTCGCCCGCCTGGAGGCGGGCGCCGGCGCGCAGGGGCCGTAGGACAAACGGCCGGCGTCCCGGGCGGGGTACGACCCGCCCGGGGCGCTCGATCGGCTGCCGTGCTCGCAGCGGAGCCAGTACATCCGGCCGGAAGTTCTGGGGAGTCTTCCGGGATGCCCGGCCGGGTCTGACGGTCGACGGCGCCCGCCTTCGTGCTGGTGGCACGGGGGCGGGTGCCGGCGACCTCAGGCACGGATCAGGTGCCCGGAGAACCCGCAGAACCTGCGGATGGATGTACTAGGCGCTCGGCTCGCCGAAGACGAAGTCGTCCATGACGACGACGTCGCGACCGCGGCCCTCATTGCGGCCGGGAATGGTGTTGCCGTTCGTGATCCTCACCTTGGCGATCCGCTCCTTGAGGAAGCGCACCCCGAGGAACGACAGCGTCTCGCTGCCAGGGCTCGCCGGAACCGCGAACGTCCCCAGCCGGCGATTCCTCGCGTCGAAGTAGGTGATCTTCGTCCCGGGTCGATCGACGTCGCTGAACACGGCGCCGAACCCGGCCGAGGTGGCCGGCGTCTGCGAGCCGGGCACGAAGAACCGGACGGTGACCTCGTTGCTGCCGACCGCCGTGAACAGCCGCTGCGGGCTGAACGGCGTGAACAGGCGCGAGTAGGTGGGGTTGAGGTTGTCGAACTCGATCGGCGCAACCCCGGCGTTGCCGCTCACCTGAACGCCCGAGCCGCGCGTCGAGAAGACCACACCGCGCGGCGTGTTCACGTTGAAGAAGTCTGGCGGCAGGAGGTTCGGTGCCGAAAGAGCGTCCGGCACCCCGTCCCAGGCGATCTCTCGCCGGCCTGATCCGGCGGAGCCCGGGGTGTTCGGATTGAGCGTGCCGAGGTCGTTGCGGTAGGCGTCCACCGCCGACTGGATGGCAGCGGCACTCGTGCCGGCTGCCTGCTGGACGTTGACAGCCGGCTCACCGCCGCCTTGAGCCTGCGCGGCAGACGGCACGGCCGCTGCCATCGCCAGCGCCGTGATCGTCCACAAACGGAATCTACGTTGCATGAGTTGTTCCTCCTTGAGAGCTCGCAGCCGGTGCGTGCCACGAAGCGGCCGTCCACGCGCGCCCCGACCACAAGGGCGCGCGTGGACGACCGCCCGCTTTAGCTCACGTGCCGGTCATGTCGTTCGTCGGTCATTGCCGGCAGATGGTCCCGGCGACCGCACGCGCCGTCGTGAGCAAGCGCTACTCAAGTGCGACGGGTTGCTGCTACTCAGATGCTCGGGCTCTATCCCCTCATCGCCTCACGCAGGCGGTCGTACCCCGGGCGGGTGGTCCCGTCGGGTGCGATGAGCCCTGAGTCGAAGCGGTCGCTGCGCTTCGACCCGGTCCAGTTGTAGAGATACAGGCGCTTGACGCGGTCGTTGTCGCGGGCGAGGCGCAGCGCGTAGCCAACGGCGCGCGCGGCGCGCCGCTCGTCCTGCGGGAAGCTGCGCCCGAAGCGCACGATGCCTCCGGTCTCGGTCAGCCAGACGTCGCCGGGCACCGTGTCGAGCAGCTCGCGCAGCCCGCTGTCGCGGAAGCGGTTGGTGTCCGAGTAGTTGTGCAGCCCCCAGATCCGCGGCTCACCGTCGAGGTGGCGGCGGTATTCCTTCAGGTAGCGGCCCATGCCCGCCTGGTCAAGGACGTCGCCGGCGAGGACCGTGCACTCCGTGCACCCGGCCTTGACGACGTTGTAGTACTCCGCCGCCCGCTTCGGCGCGTCGCTCGTCGGCTGGCTGGCGTGGTTGATCTCGTTCCAGGGCGCGTAGACGCGCACGTCGGGATAGCGCGCTCGGAACGCGCGGAAGGCGGCGCGGAACTCCGCGACGCTCGGCAGCTTCTTGGGGTTCACCCGTGAGTGGCCGAAGGTGACGAACGGCTCGACCCCCGCCGTGCGCGCGGCGCTCAGCCACACGTCGACGAGGTCGCGCTCGAAGCGCACGCGCGTCGCGTCGTAGGCCGTCACGAGGCGGGCCTTGTCGATGCGCAGCGACTTGAAGCGCGGGTCGGTGAACAGCGCCGTCCCCTGGTCTCCGATGCCGACGGCGAGCCCCGCGCGAGAGGTGGGCGCGGTCGTCGGGGCGCTCGAGTCGCCGGAGTCGTCGCCGCCGCCGCAGGCGGCGAGGACGAGCGTGGCGAGGAGCGCCGCGGCGGCGAGCACGTGGCAGTGAGAGCGGGTGGGCGGTCTCGTGATCACGGTCTGGGAGGGCCTTTCATCGGGGGGAGAGCAGCCGTCGCGCGAACGGCGACGCGGTCACACCGTGGACGATGATCGACGCGACGACGCAGGCGGCCACGGTCCAGAACACCATCGTGGCCTCGTCGGCGGACAGGATGCCAAGTCCGAGGGCGACGGCCACGTAGTACAGCGATCCGATCCCCCGGACCCCGAACCAGCCGATGAACGCACGGTCCGCCGCAGCGAGGTTGGAGCCGGCGAACGCGATCGCCGTGGCCAGCGGGCGGATGACGAGCAGCAGCACGGGCACGAGCAGCCAGCCGGAGGCGCCGGCCCGCGACAGGCCGCCGATCGTCACGAGCGAGCCGAGCAGGAGGATGAGCGCGAGCTCGGAGAACTTCTCGACGACCTCGGCGCCGTCGTGCACGCGGCGGTTGAGCTCGTGCCCGTACTCGTAGCGGCGGAAGGCCAGGCCGGCGGCGAAGGCCGCGAGAAAGCCGTAGCCCCCGGCCACCTCGGCGATGCCGTAGACGAGCAGGACGGCGCCGACGGCGACCCAGCCGTCGAACGCGGGCGCGAGCAGGTCGCGATCGCGCAGCCAGACGATGCTCGCCGCGATGAGATAGCCGAGCGCCGCTCCGATGACGACGCCGACGGCGACCGCGAACAGCACGTCGGCCGCCAGCCACTCGCCAAGCCAGCCGGTCCCGCCCTGCGCCGCGACGAACGCGCCGAGGAACACGAACGGGAACGCGAGCCCGTCGTTGAGGCCTGCCTCGGCCGTCAGCGCGACGTTCGCCTCGTGCCCGTCCCCCTCGCCCGGCGGGCCGACGCCGACATCACCCGCAAGGACCGGGTCGGTCGGCGCGAGCGCCGCGCCGAGGACGATCGCCGCGCCGAGCGACAGGCCCATGACCTTGGTCCCGAAGAGCGTCACGGCCGCGATGGTCAGCGGCATGACGATCCCCAGCAGGCGCGCCACGGGGGCCCACGGGCGCGCCGCCAGCCCGCGTTCGAGCTTCAGGCCGGTCCCGAACAGCGCCACGATGACCGCGAACTCGGCGAGGTGCTCGACGACCTCGGCGTCGGCGAACGGATCGATCCAGCGCACCCCCCACAGGTCGATGATCGTCGCGGCGGCGAGGCCGAGCCCGAGGTAGATGAGGCTCGCCGAGAACGCACGCTCGTGCTGGTGGGAGAGCGCGCCGATCGCCGCGAAGACCGCGACGCCGGCAAAGGCGAGGGCGAGGGCGTAGGGGTCGCCGAACTCGAAGCCGGGGTCGGACGTGAGCAGGAGCACGACGGACGGATGCCCCGGTAGGCTCGAAACCATGAGCACCTACGAGCGCGTCGCCGACCTCCCGGTGCGCATCGACGACTACGCGCTCGAGGGCCTCGAGCAGGACACCTCCAGCGACTTCACGCGCAAGTCGACCGTCATCCGCCTCCGCGGGGGCGGCGAGGAGGGCATCGGCGAGGACGTCGTCTACGACGCCGTCGACCACGAGATCGCCCAGGACGCCGGGCCCGTGCTGGCGCTCGCGGGCGACTGGACGATGCGCACGTTCTCCGAGCACCTGGCGACGCTCGAGCTCTTTGCGCAGGTCCCGCAGCGCGACGTCTCCCGGCTCTATCGCACGTGGGCGTACGAGTCGGCGGCGCTCGACCTCGCGCTGCGCCAGGCCGGCCGCCCGCTGCATGCGGTCCTCGAGCGCGAGCCGCGCCCGGTGACGTTCGTCGTGTCGCTGCGCCTCGGCGAGCCGCCGTCGCTGGAGCCGGTCACGCGCCGGCTCGAGCGCTACCCGACGCTGCGCTTCAAGCTCGACCCGACGGCGTCGTGGGACGAGGAGCTCATCGCCGCACTCGTCGCGACGCAAACCGTCGACTCGGTGGACTTCAAGGGACTCTACGAGGGGACGATCGTCGACCAGCCCGCCGATCCGGTCCTCTACAGCCGCGTCATCGAGGCGTTCCCCGCGGCCTGGATCGAGGACCCGAAGCTCACGCCCGAGATCGACGCGCTCCTGGAGCCCCACCGCGACCGGATCACGTGGGACGCCAACATCCACTCGATCGCCGACATCGAGTCACTGCCGTTCGCCCCGAGGATGGTGAACCTCAAGCCCTCACGCCTCAGCGGCATCGAGCCGCTCTTCGACGCCTACGACTTCTGCGCGCAGCACGGCATCGGCGCCTACGGCGGCGGTCAGTTCGAGCTCGGACCGGGCCGCGGCCAGATCCAGTACCTCGCCTCGATCTTTCATCCCGGCACGCCGAACGACACCTCGCCGTCGGGCTTTCACGTCATGGACCCGCCGCCCGGCCTGCCGGCCAGCCCGCTGCCGCCGGCGCCGGCAGCGACCGGCTTCCGCTGGGGCTGAGGCTGAGCGTGGCTGACACGCACCGGAGCCCGGCACACGCGCCGGGCTCCCGGTGACACGTGATGGCGTGCGATCGCGCGAGCGTCAGATCCCGCGTCTGCGGTAGCCGTAGCCGCCAGTACCGATCCCGCTGAGGAGCACGAGCACGGCGGCGATGATGGCCACGATCGACGGCAGGCCTATGACGAGGCAGAGCCAGTACGCGAGCGCGGCAAGCAGGATTGCGATGATGATCCCGATCATGTGACGAACCTTCCTCCGTGAAACGACAGGAACTTGTGCTTGTGCGAATACCCACGAGCACGGACGCGCAAGCGTTTCCGCCGCCGGGTGCGCGGCGGCTGTTCTCAGCTCGGGAGGCCGCTTCTGTCCGGCGCACGCAGGTTCGAGCTCGACAGCGCGAACGCCAGCCACGCCGCGGCGACGAACAGCGCCACGATGGCTCCGAGGCTCAACCAGGGGACCGCGAGGCTGAGTCCCGGTACCTGCACCGCAGCCGCCCCGACCGGGGCCAGCCCGATGACGAGCCCCAACATCGCGCTGATGACGACCAGGACTGCCGTCTGCAACGTCAGGACGTCGCGTGCCCAGCGCGGCGACAACCCGATCGCGATCAGGCCGCCCAGGTAGCCTCGCAGCGTCGTCGCCTGCGCTCTGGAGACCGTGGAGACCGTGAGCAGCACCAGGACGCCCAGTCCGGCGATCGCTCCTCAGAATGCGGGCGGAACCTCGGCACGGTCGGGAGCGCGGTGGATGCCGACATGGGAGGGGTCGTAGCCGGTCGCGAGAGCGACCTGCTCCGCTTTGGCGGCGGAGGCGTCCGTGACCCCGGTCAAGACGAGCGCAGAGCGACTGAGCGGGAGCCCGAGGTCGCCGGCCGTCGAGTCGAGCATGACACCGTCGACGCCCTCCTGCCAGCTCGGCTCGCATGGACCTACGGCGGCTGGCAGCGGCGTGGTCTGCGACCGCTGCCTCTCCGTGGCCGTGTCACTCACGACGAGCTTGCGAGTATTGCGGTCGTCGATCTGCTTCCACACCAGCAGGCCCCCCTGCTCCAGCGCCCTGCGTTGCTCGGAAGTCAGCTTGTCATTGTTCAACCGGGAGACATCCTTGACGCTGTCAACAGCGATCACCCACCCAAGATCGTCTCCTTCGACGTTGACACGAGTGTCTTCGGATCCGACGTAGGAGACCTGGATCGGAGGGGCTGGAGGATCGACGGCGCTCACCACCTGCCGGACGAGATCTCGTGGTGGAGGGTGCAACACACTTCCGTCGCCGCTCTCGAGTGTGACCTGGTGAGGAGCGACGCGGGCAACCTCGCTCTTTGCGTCGGAGGCGATCAGCGTGTCGAGTAGCGTGACCATGCCCAGCGCAGGCCCGAGCGAGGCGGTCAGCAGCGCCACACAGACCAGCACGCGCCCATGGTCGAAGAGCAGCTGCTGGCGGGCGAGGCGACGGCGCGGTCCCGGCGCCGGGAGCCTGCGCAGCAAGGTGTGAACCAAACGTGCTTTTCCACCGTGCGCTCGCTCTTGCACAACCGTTGGCCGATCGTGACGTTCCGCAGGCCACCGGCGACGAGCTCCGCGACCTCACGCTCGGCGTCGGTCAGCTCCGCCAAACCGTTCCCATCGCCCTGGTCGAGGAGAACGTCGAGGATCTTCGGGTCCAGCGAGAAGCGTCCGCGATTGACCTCGTCCAGCGCGCGCACGATGTCATCCGGCGTCGGCGCGGCGCTGCGGCGAACCACGGCGAAGCTGGACCAATTTGCGTGCCTGGCGGCGGAGTCGACCCAGTGGGCGTCCGCGCCGGCGCGCCTTGCGAGCAAACCCGCAATCGCCTCGCCTTCGAAGGGCTGATCGGTCAGGACCAGGACACGGACGTCGCGCAGCTCTGCGTTGACTACATCGTCGCATCGTCGGGGTTCCGGGCCGTCCCCATGGAGTTGCGCATTTACCAGCCGACTGGCAAACGGTAAGTGCACTGTGCCAGCGTCGTCGTCGCCGGTCCGCTGAGCTGCTATGTACGTGCGCAATATCTGGAAACGCTGCTCCTGCCGGAGAGGTTCCTAGACGCGCTGGATGAGCGTCCCCGTCCCCAGCCCGCCGCCGCAGCACATCGTGACGAACCCGGTCTCGAGGTCCGAGCGCTCGAGCTCGTGGAGGAGGGTCGTCAACAGCCGCGCTCCGGTGGAGCCGAGCGGATGGCCGAGCGCCATCGCGCCGCCGTTGACGTTCACGCGGTCCATGTCGGGCTCGAGCTCGCGGCTCCACGCCGCGACCACCGATGCGAAGGCCTCGTTGATCTCGAAGAGGTCGATGTCGCCGATCGCCATCCCGTTGCGCTCGAGGATCCTGCGCGTCGCCGGGATCGGGCCGGTGAGCATGATGATCGGATCGACGCCGACGGTCGTCTGGTCGACGATCCGCGCGCGCGGCGTCAGGCCAAGCGCGTCTGCCTTCTCCCGCGCCATGAGCAGCACCGCCGCCGCGCCGTCGGAGATCTGCGACGAGTTGCCGGCCGTGACCCTGCCGTCGGGCTTGAACGCGGGCTTGAGCGCCGCGAGCGCGTCGAGGCTCGTGTCGGGGCGGATGCCCTGGTCGGTGACGCGGACGTCGCCGTTGGTGCGGACCGGGACGATCTCGCGCTCGAAGCGGCCCTCCTCGGTCGCCTTGTGGGCGAGGCGGTGCGAGCGCAGCGCGAGCTCGTCGAGCTCCGAGCGCGGGATCTCCCACTGGTCGGCGATCATCTCGGCGCTGATGCCCTGCGGCACGAGGTTGTGCTTCTCCATGAGCGCCTCTGGGAACGGCGTCCCCACCTGCTCGGACCAGCCGAAGCCGATGCCCATCGGGATGTGGCCCATGTGCTCGACACCCGAGCCGATGACGACGTCGTGGACCCCGGCTGCGATGAGGGCGGCGCCGAAGTTCACGGCCTGCTGCGCGGAGCCGCACTGGCGGTCGACGGTCGTCGCGGCGGCCTCGATCGGCAGCCCGGCCTGCAGCCAGGCGTTGCGGGCGACGTTCCAGGACTGCTCTCCGATCTGCTGCACGCAGCCGGCGATGACGTCGTCGACCTCGCCGGCGTCGATCCCGGCGCGGGCGATGACCTCGGTGTACACCGCGCCGAGCAGCTCGTTGGGGTGCGTGTCCTTGTAGTAGCCCTTCTCCGGATGCCCGCGCCCGATCGGCGTGCGCGCCGCCTCGACGATGACGACCTCGCGTCCCTGCTGTCCGCTCATGGGGGCTCCAATCCTGTCGTGCTGGCTCGTGCCTGGTCTGACTAAGGGCTCACGACTGAGCAATTGGTGGCTTCAGGTGAGCTCAGCGCCCGCCAACACTGGGGATCGACGCCTGCCACGCCGTCATTTGCCAAGTCGTGAGCCCTAAGGTACTCAACCGAGCGTGGGGCCAGACGGGGTGCAATCGAGGAGGCAGCGTGGAAGAGACACTGGGGATCGCGGGAAGCGGGGCCATCGCGACCGGCCTGGCAGCCTGTGCGACGCGGACGAACGGGCATCTGGTGTGGGCGCGCTCAGACGCCTCCGCGCAGCGGGCGACGACGGCGATCGCGAAGGCCTGCGAGCGTCTCGGCGAGGGGTACGACCCCGCCAACGTGACGGTCACCACCGACCTCGCGGCGCTCGGCGACGCGACGTTCGTGATCGAGGCGATCACCGAGGACACCGCGCTGAAGAGCGAGCTGCTCGGCCGACTCAACGAGGTCGCGGCCGCTGACGCCGTCATCGGCACGACGACCTCGTCGCTGTCGGTGAGCGAGCTCGCGGCCGCCTCCGGCCGGCCAGAGCGCTTCGTCGGCCTCCATGTCTTCAACCCCGTCCCGAGGATGAAGCTCGTCGAGCTCGCCTACCCCGAGGAGGCCAGCAAGGAGACGCGCGAGCGCACCACCGCGCTGTGCGCGGCGCTCGAGAAGGAGGCCGTCGACGTCCCCGACGTCGCCGGCTTCGTCGTCAACCGGCTGCTGTTCCCGTACCTCTTCAGCGCCGTGGACTTCATGGAGCAGACGGGGCTGCCGCCGGCGTCGATCGACACGTGCATGCAGCTCGGCGCCGCCCACCCGATGGGCCCGATCGCCCTGCTGGACTACATCGGCCTCGACGTCTCGGTGGCGATCGGCGACGCGATCGAGGCGAACGTCCCGCAGCGGCTGCGGGACCTGTGCGCGGAGGGCGCCATGGGCCGCAAGTCCGGTCGCGGGCTGTACCCACCGGAGTTCTACGCTCGCTGAGCGGGCTGTTGCTCCCGAAGCACACGACGGGCCCGCGGTTCGCGGGCCCGACGTGTCTTCTGTCGGCGCGGCGGAACCACCCCGATCCGCCTCACCGCCCTCCGCCGTCCCACGGGCGAGGGGTTCTGTCTGAGAACGCACGATGACCGTGGAACTTGCGCAAAATGCCTACGTCGGCGTCGCGACCTGGCGGCGCTCGCGGATGCGGACCGCCTCGATCCGGTTCTCGCGCACGGCCTCGACGCGGATCGAGTAGCCGTTGGCGGTGACGGTGTCCCCACGCTTGGGCAGCCGGCCGAGCTTCGCGAAGACGAATCCGCCGATCGAGTTGTAGGCGTCGCTGTCGACCGGCAGCTGCAGCCCGTAGTCGGCGAGGTCGTTGATCGCGACGTGGCCGCGGACGTACCAGTCACCGTTGGCCAGGCGGCGCACGTCGCCGCCGGCCGGGTCGGTCTCGTCGTCGATCTCCCCGACGATCTCCTCGATGATGTCCTCGACGGTGATGATGCCGGCGACCCGACCGTACTCGTCGACGACGACCGCCATCGTCGAGCGGTTGCGCTGCAGGTCGGCGAGCAGGTCGTCGAGCGGCTTGGTCTCGGGCACAATCGCCACGGGCCGCACGGCGGCCTCGATCGACGCCTCTGCGCCGTCGGCCATTAGGATGCGCGCCAGCGAGTTTGAGTGCACGACGCCCTTGACACGGTCGGCGTTGTGCTCCTCGGTCGCGAGCAGTCGCGTGTGGCCGGTCGAGATCGCGCGGCGAAGCGCGCTGCCGACGTCCTCGGAGAGATCGACTGTGACGACGGCGGGAATCGGCGTCATGACCTGGCGCGCCTGCTGCTCGTGGAGGTGAAAGACGCCGTGCAGCATGCCCGCCTCGCCCGGGTCCAGATTGCCGCCGGCGTGCGCCTGGGCGATGATCGCGCGGACCTCCTCGGGGCTCGAGCCCTCCTCGAAGCCGGCGTCGGCCTTGATGCCCAGCGGCCGCAGCATCGCGTTGGACGCCGCGTTGAGCAGGTGGATGAACGGCCGCATGACCTTGTTGAAGACGTTCAGCGGCGCCGCGAC
>JBPCJA010000194.1:0-55618 GCA_051005755.1 Solirubrobacteraceae bacterium | reverse complement strand
CTTGACCTCCGGCGCCACGCCGACCACACCCACAGCCGCGTCCTCGCCCTCCATAACAGTGACCATCCCACGACATTCGCCGCCGCACCCCATCCCACCTCCATACACCTACCAAAGCACTACTAAGGGCCTATCCCGGTGGCCTCCCGGCCGCCGGGGTCAGTCGGCGTGGGCGCCCCGCGCCGCCGCATACGCCGCGCCGACGCCGGCGAGCATCCGCTCCAGGCTGAAGGTCGAGCGCACGCGCTCGCGGGCGGCGGCGCCGAGCAGCGAGCGCTGCGTCGGGTCGCGGGCCAGCGCGCCGAGCGCCGCGGCCAGCGCGGCGACATCGCCGCTGCGGACGACGATGCCCGCGTCGCCGATCGCCTCCGGGTTGCCGGGCCCGTCGGAGACGACCATCGCCAGGCCGTGCCCCATCGCCTCGAGCACCGCGAACGACAGGCCCTCGCGCTCGGAGGGCAGGACGAAGATGTCGGCGGCGGCCAGCAACCGCTCGGCGTCGCGACGGAAGCCGAGCGGACGGACGACGCTCGAGCCCTGGGCCCGAACCGCATCGGCCTGCGGCCCGTCGCCGGCGACGAACAGCACGAGCGGCGCGCCCTCGGCCGCCGCCCGTCGCGCCGCGGCGACCGCCACGAGCGGCGCCTTGCGCACCTCCAGCTCGCCGAGAAACAACGCCGCGACGTCGCCGTCCGCGAGCCGAAGCTCGGCGCGCGCGGCCGCGCGCGCCGCGGGATCGGCCGCCGGCGGGAAGGCAATTCCGTTGTGAACGACCTCCAAGCGCTGCGCGAGCGCCGTTCCGAGCAGCTCCGAGAGCTCGTCGTGCTCGGCCTGCGACGTGCAGAGCACGCGGTCGGCGGTGCGCGCCACGGCCCGCAGCGCGCGCTGCGCGGCAGCGCGCCGCGCCCCCGTCGCGCGGCGCAGGAAGTGCAGGCCGTGCGTCGTGACCGCCGACGGGCGGCCGCGCAGCATCGGCAGCGCGAGCGCCGCGGCGACGTCGCCGTGGGCGTGCACGAGGTCCGCCCGCCGCGCGGCTCGCGCGATCCTGGGATACCCGACGGGTAGCGACGCCGCGGCCGACAGCGGCATGCGCCCGCGTGACAGCGCGACGCGCTCGTGCTCGAAGTCCGCCAGCCCCTCGAGGAGGTCGATGTACGTCTCCGCCCCGCCGCCGCGGTGGGGCAGGATGTGCAGCACGCGCGCCACGGGCCTATCTTGCCCAGCCTCGCGCACGGGCGCGACGCCCACGATTACGGCGCCGCAGCGCGCAGCGGGCTGCCGCCACCGTAACGAAGAATGCGCCGCATATACAGCAATTCCATGGAAACACCATGTTGCAGGTGGCGCCGTTGTATGAGTAAAAAAGTACGGTATGTGTATCAGGACGTTGCTTCTCGCCACTCTCACGGGATACTGAGGCTGTTTCGTGCAACCTCGATTCGACTGCCAGGAGGAAGACGATGGCTGATGCTGTCACCCATTGGAACGACGTGCTGCTCAACGTGGTACGGCAGGTCGGGGGCTTCCCCGGACCGATCACCCGAGGCGGCGCGATGATGCATGGCGCGATCTACGACGCGGTCAACTCGATCGCGCCCTCGACGCACCGCCCATATCTCGTCTCGGTGCATGCGGCGCCGGGCGCCTCGATCGAGGCCGCCATCGCGCACGCGGCACACGACACCCTTGCCGTCGCGTTCCCGACCACCAAGGTCGACCTTGCGGCAGAGCGCGACAAGGCGATCGCCGCTCTGCCCCCTGGGACCGACATCTCCGGCGGCAAGGCCGTCGGCCGGGCCGCCGCGCGGGCGATGATCGAGGCTCGCACCGGCGACGGAGCCGACGACATGACGCCGTACGTGAGCGGTAAGGAAGCGGGCGACTGGCGGCCGACGAACTCCGGCCCGGCAGGGACGCCGAACTGGCCGAGCGTGAAGCCGTTCGGCATCCCCGCCGGCAACGCGTTCCGCCCGCCGCGGCCAGGCGGCTACGCATCGAAGCCTCAGATGCTCGCGAGCTCCGAGTACACGGCGCAGTTCAACGAGGTCAAGCTGCTCGGCAAGTCCAACTCCACGAAGAGGACCAGCGAGCAGACCGAGATCGCGTTCTTCTGGGCCAACGACCTCGACGGGACCTACAAGCCGCCGGGCCAGCTCTTCGACATCGCGAAGGTCGTCTCGAAGCAGAAAGGCGTGGATCTCGTCGACAACGCCCGCCTGTTCGCGCTCGCGGCCCTGGCCATGGCCGACGCCGCGATCGTCGCGTGGGACGCGAAGTTCGAGACGAGCCTGGACCTGTGGCGGCCGGAGACCGCGATCAGGCTGGCCAAGGACGACGGCAACCCGGCGACGAGCCCCGACGAGAAGTGGGAGCCGCTGTCATTCGATCCGACGAAGGGGAGTCCGACTTCCGGGAAGCACTTCTCACCGTCGTTTCCGGCATACGTGTCGGGCCATGCCGCGCTTGCCGCTGCGCATTTCGCCATCATGCGCCGCTTCTTCGGCACCGACAGCGTCACGTTCACGGCGACCACCGAGGATCCCAACCTGCCCAAGACCCCGGCTGTGAAGCGCACGTTCATCAGCTTCACCGACGCGGCGCTCGAGGATGCCCGCAGTCGCGTATATCTGGGTGTGCACTTCGACTGGGACGGCAAGCACGGGTTCCTGTCGGGCAGCGCGGTCGGTGAGTTCATCTACGACCACGTGCTCACGCCGATCGGCGCCTGAGCAGGGAGGCCGGGGGCCCGTCCTGGGACGGGTCCCCGCTCACCGCGATCAGGAAGCCGGACCGTCGACCGGCGAGCGTCCGCGCAGCTGCGGTGGGATCTCGCTGGCGAACTCGTGCGCGACGTCGGCCAGCTCGTCGAGCTCGACGCAGCGCACGCGGTGGCGGCGGGCGAGCGCGCGGATCTGCTCGGTGTGATGCCAGGTCTGCATCCGCCAGAACGCGAGGCAGACGATCCGTGCGTACTGTGCCCGGAAGTCCGTCGACGTCGTGTCGATCGCACCCCAGGCGACGACCGCTCCGTAGACGGCGTCGTTGTGGCCGAAGCCGCCGTCGCGGCAGGGGTCGGGGGGCTCGTAGGAGGCGTGCAGCCCGCATGTGCAGCCGGTGTGGGGCGCCTCGTGGCCATGACGGCAGCGGGCGACGACGATGTCCGGTGCCCAGACGGTCTGCGCGTCCGGATGGACGGCTACGTAGGACACGAGCTCCCCGTCGCCCATCCACCAGGCCCGGTAGCCCAGGACCTCCTCGGGAAGGAGCGGGACCTCGTCGGTCATGCCGCAACCTTCTCGGGTGCCTTGGCGGGCTGCGGCGGCGGTGCAGGCTCGGCCGGCGCGACAGCAGGCCGGCGGATGGGCTCGACGACGATGCGGCGGGCAGGCTCGACGGATCCAGCACGCATGATTGTCACTCCTCTTGCTCGACCTTCTGACCTCGGTGACTCCCGTAGGGACCTGTCCATTCTGACGTAGGCCTCAACCCCGCCGGCCGCAACCACGCGACGTCAGAGCACGCCCGCCCGCCGCCGCGCAGCATCGGGCGCGTGCTCGAACAGCAGCCGCAGGGGCCGCGACAGCCCGGGCGGCACGCCCGCCGCCATGAGCCGCTCGACCTCGCGGACGGGCACTCGCCGGTCGCGCTGGACCGCGCGCCGGCGCTGCAGCGCGGCGGGCAGCATCCGCGCCGCCTCGCCCCAGCCGCCGAGGTGGTCGCGCAGGCCGCCGTCGCGCGCGCTCGCGACGAGCGACAGCGCCAGCGTCAGCGCGATCCGCCAGCCGTGGCGCGCGAGCGTCCCGGCGGGGAAGGTCTTGGCCACGAGCAGCAGCTGGTTGCGTCGCTGCAGGCGCACGTAGAAGCCCTTATGCCGGCGCGTCGTCGCGCCGCCCATGTGGAAGGCGACGGCGGCAGGCTCGTAGCGCGCGCCGAGGCCCGCGAGCTGTGCCCGCATCGCCCAGTCGACGTCCTCGAGGTAGGCGAAGTAGGCCTCGTCGAAGGGCCCGACCACGTCGAACGCCGCGCGGCGGTACAGCGCGGCCCCCGCGCAGACGCCGAAGACCGCCTCGGCGCGGTCGTACTGCCCGCGATCGAGCTCGCCCGCCCCCCGGTTGATGGCCGCGGAGGAGCGCAGGAGCACGTCGCCGGCGGCGTCCAGGCGCTCGCGGTCGTCGTAGCGCAGGAGCTTGCCGGAGGCCGCGGCCGCCTCGGGATGCGCCCGCAGCGTCGTCAGCAACGGCTCGAGCCACCCCGGTGCCAGCTCGACGTCGTTGTTGAGCAGCGCGACGAACTCGGTCGTGGTCGCCGCGAGGCCGCGGTTGAGGGCCGCGGCGACGCCGACGTTCTCGAGCAGCTCGAGCACGCGCACCCCCGGCCACTCCTCGCGCAGATAGGTCCCCGTGCCGTCAGCCGATCCGTTGTCGACGACGAGCACCTCGACCCCCTGGGAGAGCACCGACGGCAGCGTCGCGGCGAGCAGGTCGCGCCCGTTGAAGCTGAGCACGACGAGCGTGACGGATGCGCCGGTCAAGACGCGCCCATCCTAGGATGGGCCGCCGATGGTCGACGTCGTCATCGTCACGAACAACGCCCGCGAGATGGTCCTCGAGTGCCTCGACCATCTCCGGGACCGGTCGATCGCCTCGATCGTCGTCATCGACAATGCATCCGATGACGGGACCGCAGAAGCGGTGCGAGAGCATGCCCCGCACGTGCGGCTCGTCCACCTCGACAGCCACCGCGGCCTGTCGTTCGCGTTCAACCGCGGCGGTGAGTGCGGCAGCGCGCCCTACGTCCTGTTCATGAACGACGACATGTTCAGCGAGCCCGGCGCGATCGACCGGCTCGTCGCCGTGCTCGACGCGCATCCGCACGCGGTCTCCGCCGGCGGCCGGCTCGTCGACCCAACCACGCTCGTGACCCAGGACGCCTACCGCCCGCGGGCGTTCCCGACGCTCGCCGGCTACGCGATGAGCCTCACCGGCCTCGACCGCCTCTGGCCGAGGAACCCCTGGACCGCGCCCACGAGCCATCGTGACCTCGACGACCACGGGGATCCGATCGAGGTCGACCAGCCGGCGGGCGGGGGGCTGCTCGTCCGCCGCTCCGCGCTGGAGCGGATCGGCGGCTGGGACGAGGGGTACTGGTTCTGGTTCGAGGACGTCGACATCTCGCGCCGGCTCGCGGCGCACGGGCCGGCGCTGTGGGCCCCGGACGCGATGTTCCGCCACATCGGCGGCGCGACCGTCGGCCGCTGGACCGCGGCCGAGTCGCTGCGGCGCATGCTGCACGGGATGGTGCGCTACGGCTCGATCCACTTCCCGCGCTCGCAGACCCGCGCGCTCGGCGCGCTGCTCGTCACGATGGCCGTGCCGCGCGCGCTCCTCTTCCGCCGCCTGGACCGCCAGAAGTGGACGGTCTACCGTGACCTCACGAGCAACGGAGCCGCGCTGCTTCGCCGCCGGCGAGCGCCCGGCATGCTGGAGCGCTGAGCCACGATGGCCCCGCTCGTCTCGGTCCTGCTGCCGACCCGCAACCGCCTCGAGTACCTGCGCTACGCGGTCGAGACCGTCCGCCGCCAGGATGACGGCGACTGGGAGCTCGTCGTGTCCGACAACGACTCCGAGGAGGACATCGCGGGGTACCTCCGGGCGCTCGGGGACGAGCGCATCCGCTACGTGCGCACCCGGTCGTTCGTTCCGGTCACCGACAACTGGAACAACGCCCTCGACCACAGCCGCGGCCGCTACGTCGTCATGCTCGGTGACGACGACGGGCTGATGCCCGGCTACGTGGGCGCGATTCGCGGCCTCGTGCAGCGGTTCGGCGAGCCCGACGTCATCTACCAGAGCGCGTGGCTGTTCTCCTATCCGGGCGTCCACCCGTCCGAGCCGGAGGGCTTCCTCCAGGCCCACGGCTATGCGAAGTTCCTGCGCGGCGTCCGCGAGCCGTTCGTGCTCGACCGCGCGACGGCGCGCAAGATGGTGGCGCACGCGATGCACTTTCGCCTGCGCTACGGCTTCAACATGCAGTTCTCGACGGTCAGCCGCCGGCTCGTCGAGGAGCTCGCGCCGCAGGGTCCGTTCTTTCAGTCCGCGTTTCCGGACTACTACGCGACCAACGTCGTCTTCCTGAGCGCGCGCAGGATCGTCATCACGCCGCAGCCACTCGTGACGATCGGGGTCACGCCGAAGTCCTACGGCTTCTTTCATCTCAACGAACAAGAGAAGGCCGGCAAGGCGTTCCTCGAGGCGCCCGGCGGGAATCGGCAGGAACGCGAGCCGCGCCTGGCCGACATGCCCGGCACGAACATCAACACCGGCTGGCTGTCGGCGCTGGAGGCGATCTCGGCGCGCTATGGAACGCTCGTACCGGCCGAGCCCGACCGGCGGCGCTTCCGCGTGCTGCAGGCCGTCCACGTCTACGAGGGTCACTTCATGGCGGGCACGGTCCCGGTCGAGCAGGTCGCCGAGCTCGAGCGCCACCTGCGGCCGTGGGAGCGGGCACTCGCGCGCGGGCTCATCCGCACGTGCAAGCTCGCCGCCCCGCGCCTGCCCGAGCGCCTGCGACAGGCGTTCTACAACGTCGTCCACGGGCTGCTGCTCGGCCAGTTCATCGCGTGGGACCCGCCCAAGGTGCGTGGCAGGTACATGTCGCTGCTCGACGTCTTCGAGCGACCTCCTCCGCCGCCGCCGGTGGCGCACGGCCAGCTCTATCACCGCTTGCGCAGGACCAGGGTGTAGGCGGCACCGCGCAGCCCGCGGCGCTCGATCGGCGCGAGCGCGGCGGCGATCGCGTGGCCCGCCAGCCGCGCAGCGTGGTCGGCGCGCGGCGCGATGCCCGGCCGGCGCAGCGCGTAGTGCCACGCGAACGCGTTCCAGTGCAGGCCGCCGGGGTCGGTGTGCGTGAGCTGCACGGGCTCGAGCCCCAGCCGCCGCCCGCGGTCGATGAGCGTCGCGTGCGGCATCAGGAACAGGTGGCGCGGCGCGTCGACGTGCGGCCACCGGCCGCCGAGGACGCGCAGGCCGAACGCGCCCGGGTTGGGCGTCGCGATGACGAGCACGCCGCCCGCCTGGAGCGCGCGCGCGGCCGCCTCGAGCAGCGCCCAGGGGTGCGGCAGGTGCTCGAGCACGTGCCAGGCCACCACCGCCCGCAGCGGCGCGAGGCCACCGAGCGCGTCCTCGGGCGCAGCCGACTGGACGACCTCGATGCCGAGTGTGGAGCGCAGGTGCTCGCAGGCCTCGGGATCCATCTCGATCGTGGCGACGTCGAAGCCCGCGTCGAGCGCCTGGACCGCGAAGATCCCGTCCCCGGGACCGATCTCGACCAGCCGGCCACCGCGCACGTGGCGCTGCACGATCTCGATGCGGTAGCGCTCGCTGCCGCGGCCGATCGCCCGCAGGTGCGCCAGCGCGGGGAGCGAGAAGTACTCGCCCGGATAGAAGCGCGCGAGGTCGTCCGGGACGTTGCGCAGGTACAGCACGCCGCAGTCCAGGCAGCGGCGGTACTCGAACTCCTCGGCGCCGATGCCACGGTTGCGGTCGCGCGTGACGAACGCGCGCTCCGACGCGCCTTCGCACAGGGGGCAGCGGATGTCGATCTGGTCCGGCACGGCTAGATGATTGATTCCGTCGTGTCAGTGGTCGTAGGCGGTGTGGTGGCGTCCGGGTTGGCCGGTGTTCCAGTGTGCCGGCTCGTGGCGGCAACGTGCGGGCAGTAGCCGCAGTCACATCCTGCTGCTCTGGTCGGTCGTCGCATCATGCTGCGCGCTCGCCACCCTGATCGGCTGCGCCGCGGCGGACGCTGTGACGGGCGATCTGCGCAGCCTGATCGACGGCTTCGCGGCCGGCGCGCTCATCGTCATGCTGATCGACTCGATGATTCCCGAGGCCACGCGCGGCGCCGGCCCCGTCGCCGGACTGGCCACGACCCTGGGCTTCGCCGTCGCCACAGCGCTCTCCACCATGTCGTAAGCCGACGGCGTCCGACACGCCCAACCGCTCCCAGCCAAGCCGACACATCACACGCCAGACAGGCCGACGCAGCGCTCTTCGTCGCGCGAAGCGTCAGTGGGGTGCGTTGGCGTCCTGCGGGTTGCTCAGGCTGCGATTCGTACGCCGTAGGGGGCGAAGGCAGGGTTACGGGTGAGCACGCTGAGGTGCTCGTCGAGTGCGTGGGCGATGAGAACGCGGTCAAACGGATCGGCATGGTGGCGCGGCAGCTCGGCAGCTGCCTCCAGCAGTGACGCCGTGATCTGCAGCATCCGAAACTCGGCGGCGAGCACGGCGGTCAGGTTCCGGGGTGCGCGCAGTCGTCCGGCCTCGCGTTTGATTGCGGCTTCCCAGATCGACATCGGGCTGAGGCGACGGTCTACTGACGGGTCGACGAGCAGTGCTCGCTCGGTGTCGGTCAGCCGCGCCGGATCACCGAGCGCCCACAGCGCGATATGCGTGTCGACGAGAACGCCGCTCACGTCGTGTACGGCTCGAACTCGGGCAACGGCTCGTCGAAGTCCTCGCCGATCGCGATCTCGCCGGCCAGCACACCCAGACGCACCGGCCATGTTCGACGCTGACCGCCACAAGCCGCACCGCCGGCGCTCCTACCTAGCCTGGCTCGCCCACGCAATCCGCTTATCCAGCCGGCTGGGCACCGCGTCAGCCCACGACGCGGACCGACCGGCCGGCGACGGCCCGCCCGTTGCCTGCGACCGCGCGCACGAGCACGCGGTAGGCGCCCGGGCGCACGCCGGTGCTGAACTGCTGCGAGCCGCGGACGCACTGCAGCCCGTCGGGGAGGCTGCCGTGGAAGAGCTCCACGCCGGAGGCCTGGCGGCGGGCGGCGAGATGCGCCGTGCAGCGCGCGCCGCGGCTGCTCGTGCGCTCGATGAGCAGCGCGTAGCTGCCGGCCGGCAGGCCGGTGGCGCGGTAGGTGACCTGCTGCAATACGTGCAGCCGTGATGGGCCGCTGAGGGTCGCGGCGGCCGCCGGGGCGGCCCCGGCGGCGAGAGTAGTGAGTGCCACAAGGGCGACGAGATAGCGCTTGATGTGGCTGAAACTGCCCAGGCCGCGAAACGTTGCGCGGCGCCGCCGCGGCCGTCAGCTCAGGCATGGCAAAGCTCACCCGCCCGGCGGTCGCCGCCCGCCATCGTCATGGCCATGATCGCTCACGCCGCTCGACCTTCGACGTCGCCCCAGGCCACCTCGCCGTGGCCCGCAGGAGCGCCGAGACCGTGGTCGAGCTCACGCCGCAGCAGCTGCACATCGCACGGCTCGTCGGGAGGGGGCGACCTCCAGGGAGGTTGCGGGCGAGCTGTTGGTCAGCCCGCGCGCGATCGACGAGAAAAGTGGCGGTGAGCGATGAGTTCTGGCGGCGCATCAGGTCTTCGTACACATGAGCGATCTCACCAGCACCCACACCACCATCTCGAACATCGGCGTCGCCATGTTCGTCGTCTCCGACCAGGACGCAGCCGTCGCCTTCTACACCGACAAGCTCGGGTTCGAGCTGCGGGCCGACGTGCGCTTCGGCGAACACGACGAGGGCCGCTGGATCGAGGTGGCCCCGCCGGGCTCAAGCGCCCGTCTGGCGCTCAATCCGCCGATGGGCGGCGCCCAGCCCGGCGGCAGCTCCATCGGCGTCGAGTCAGCCGACGTGGCCGGTGACCATGCCGGCCTGAGCGCCGTCGGCGGGATCGACGTCGACCAGGAGCTCACCCGAATCCCCGGTGCGCCGTTGATGTTCATGCTGCGTGACCCGGATGGCAACCACATCGCGGTGGTCGAAGCGCCGCCGACGTCCTAGCTGCCGACCTCGGGCGCCCCGCGACGCGTCGCGGGGCGCTCCTGCCGGACGCAAGCCCCGTGTGCGACCGTATGGGCGTGAGCTCAACGCGGATGCGGCGATTGATCCATGCGCCTCGAGATCGCGTCTACGGTGCACTGGTCGATCCGACGGCGGTCGCACGCTGGAGGGTGCCGGCCGGGATGACCAGCGAGGTGCATGAATTCGAGGCTCGAGAGGGGGGTGCGGTCAGGATCTCGCTGACGTACGACGCTCCCGATCGCGCCGGTAAGACCAGCGGGCGCACCGACACCTACCGCGGCCGGTTCGTCAGACTCGTTCCCAACGAGCTGGTCGTGGAGGCGGACGAGTTCGAGAGCGACGATCCCGCGATGCGCGGCGAGATGATGACCACCATCACCCTCTCCGACGCAGACGGCGGCACCGAGCTCGTCGCGGTACACAACCGCCTCCCGGAGGGGATCTCGCCCGCCGACAACGAGCTAGGCTGGCGAGAGGCGCTCGCGCGGCTCGCAGAGCTGGTCGAATCGCCCTGACGGACGAGATCGCGGTGCAAACGATCGCATCCCAGCGTGGTACCGTGTTGGGATGAGCAAGCAGATCGCGGTTCGTCTGCCTGAGGACATCGTCGAGTTTGTCGACGGGGTGGTCAGTGCCGGTCAAGCCAGCAGCAGGGCAGCCGTCGTGACGGTCGCGCTGGAGCGCGAACGTCGCCGCGCGATCGCGGCTCGCGATGCTGCCATTCTGGCGGGAGCCGGCGATGATCCCGACATGGACAGCCTGGCGCGACATGTCGCCGGCCACTCGCTCGATCTCGAGTAGTGCACCCGATCCACCTCGCGCAACTCGACAAGCAGCGTCCGGTGCTCGTGTTGACGCGAGAGCTGGTACGCCCCCATCTCACACGTGTGACGGTGGCGCCGATCACCACAACGCCAAGAGGCCTGTCCACCGAGGTGCCGATCGGACCGGCCAACGGTCTGACCCAAGCCAGCGTCGTGAGCTGCGACAACATCGTGACCGTCCCGACCACAGCGCTCGGCACCCAGATCGGCGTGCTGCTCCCCGCCCAGGAACGCGCCTTGACAGCGGCCATCCACGCCGCGTTCGATCTCGACTGATCTGCCGCGGCTGCGCAATTCGGGCCCCGCACTGAGCTGCTCTTCGGCCATGCCCATCAGCTGCGAGTTGTGACCAAGACCGGCCGCTAGCGGGTCGTGAACGACCTCGCGTCCTCTTTGGTGCCGAGAACGATGTCTCGGTCATCGGCGTGCCCTGAGTGCTCGATCGATTCCAGTCCGTCGGCGACTACATCGACCCCCGACGAGGTGGCGGGCCCGCTGCAAGGCATCTCGGCGACCATGTAGAGAAGCGGCAGGCGGCTCCGACGTAGCCATTGAACGGGGCCATCCGGGCTCCGAACCTGAAAGGAACAATCATGCGCTACATGATCATCATGGAGGCCTCCCAGCAGCACTACGACGCGATGGCGGGCAAGGAAACCGACGTGCCGACCTGGGCGCCGCAGGAGCTCGAGGCGATGTTCACGTTCATGAACGAGCTCAACGAGGACCTCGTCGCCCGCGGCGAGTGGGTCGACGGCCAGGGCCTGAGCGATCCAGCGCACGCGCGTCGCGTCCAGCGCGTCGACGGCGAGGCGGTCGTGACCGACGGCCCGTACGCGGAGAGCAAGGAGGTCCTCGCCGGATTCTGGATCGTCGACGTCGACGGCATCGACCGCGCGACCGAGATCGCTGCCTACGTCACCACGTGCCCGGGCCCCGGCGGCAGCGTCGACGGTCTGCCGGTCGACATCCGCCCGATCCAGTCGGCGCCAGCCTCGACGGAGGCATAGCGCCGCCGGTGCGACCCTCCAGCAGCGCCGAGCTGGAGGACCTGCTGCGCGAGTGCGCGCCGCAGGTCCTCGGCGCGCTGGTCCGTCGCTACGGCCACTTCGACACCGCCGAGGACGCCGTCCAGGAGGCGTTGCTGGCGGCCGCCACGCAATGGCCCGGTGAGGGGCTTCCCGACAATCCCGTCGCCTGGCTGATCACGGTCGGATCGCGCCGCCTGACCGACCTGCTGCGCGCCGAGCAGGCCCGTCAGCGTCGCGAGGACGAGGTCCACTCGTGGGTCCTGCCGGCCGACTTCGCGGCTCCGGCCGCCGGGGCCGGGCCGCCGCCGACCGACGCCGACGACGGGCTGATCCTGCTGTTCCTGTGCTGCCACCCGGCGCTCACGCCGGCGTCGCAGATCGCGCTCGCGCTGCGCGCCGTCGGCGGCCTGACCACAGCCGAGATCGCCCACGCGTTCCTCGTGCCGGAGAAGACGATGGCGCAGCGGATCAGCCGCGCGAAGCAGCAGGTCAAGGCATCGAACCGGCCGTTCAGGCTGCCGCCCCCGGCCGAGCGTCCGCAGCGGCTGCAGGCGGTGCTCCACGTGCTGTACCTGATCTTCAACGAGGGCTACGTCGCGTCGACCGGGCCGAGCCTGCACCGCGTCGAGCTGGCCGCCGAGGCGATTCGGCTCGCGCGGATGACGCATCGGCTCCTGCCCGACCAGGGCGAGGTCGCAGGCCTGCTGGCACTCATGCTGCTGACCGACGCGCGACGGACGGCAAGGACCGCGGCTGACGGTGCGCTCATCCCGCTGGCCGAGCAGGACCGCAGCCAGTGGGACCGCGAGCAGATCGCCGAGGGTGTCGCCCTGATCGAGACGGCGCTCGCACGGTCGCCCGCGGGCCCGTATCGGCTACAGGCCGCGATCGCCGCCGTCCATGACGAGGCGCCGAGCGCCGGCGAGACCGACTGGCCGCAGATCCTGGCGCTCTACGAGCTGCTCGCCCGTCGCTCGGACAATCCGGTGGTGTGGCTGAATCACGCCGTCGCGTTGGCGATGGTCGAGGGTCCGGAGGCGGGCCTGCGGAGGGTTGAGCAGCTGGCCGCCGACGGCAGCCTCGACCACGGCCACCGCCTCGAGGCCGTGCGCGCCCACCTGCTCGAGATGGCCGGCGACCGCGCCGCCGCCCAGCGTGCCTACCAGGGCGCCGCGCGCCGCACCTCCAGCTCGCCCGAACAGCGCTACCTGCTGGCCCGGGCGGCGCGACTGGCACGCGCCGACGAGGCCGGCTGACGAACCCGACGCAGCCCTCTCAGCCCCGGTCGCATCCGCCGGCAAGGCGCTTGGCGTTGAGAGGTGTCGTACAGCACCACGTCGGCGCCGACGTGACAACCGCAAAAAGGCACAGGCAACGAGCGCGGATGGGCAATCGGGTCAGCGGCCCGAGCTGCCGGCGAATGAGCTGGGCAGCAGCACCACCTTGGTCAATGCTGAGAAGTCCTCGTTGCCGCAACCCGCCATCGAGGCGGTCGTGAGCAGCTGCGGTCGAGGACATGGTCGCGCCGACCGAGCCGGCGTCGTTGGACGAGATGCGGCACTCGGCCGGGGCGTCTCGGACCGCTCCCATTCGCGCATTGCGCGAGCGGGTGCAGTCGGCTGACGCAATCGTCCAGGAGGAGCGGCGGGTCGATGGCGATGAGGGGATGTGTTCGGTGTGGCAGAAGCGCGCGAGGCAACGTGGGTCGGAGCTCCGCGTGGTGCAGAGCCCTCGTCTACCGGCGCTGAGCTGGGGCGCCGCGGGCAGTGCGGAATGCCGCGGCGACATCGCGGGTTGCCGTCTCGGCTCCGAGCGGGAAGATATGCAGCGCGTCGACCCCCGAGATGCCGGCCAGTTCCGTCGCAAGCTCAGAGGCGAGCGCTGTTCCCCCGCCGATGCCGATCTGCCGATATGCGCGCTCGGGGATCAGACAGCCGGGCAGGGCGCGTGCGTGATCGGCCATGCGCTGATCGCGTAGCAGCGCGACGCTGGCGTAGAAGCGCACGCCGACGAGCAGGTCGCCGACGCCGTCAAGGAAGACGCGCAGCGCTTCGAGGTCAAAGATCATCTGCGATTGCAGGAAGTCCACGCCGGCGGCGATCTTTCGCTCGAGCAGGCGTACCTCGCGATCGACGTCCGGCGCAAACGGGTTGACGACCGCTCCCACGGCGAGCGTGTGGGGCGCGGCCCACGCCTTGGCTTGCCCGATCAACGCCGTCGCGGTGAGGTCCTTGACGCGCGCAACTCCTTCGACCGGATCACCGTACAGACACAGGACACCTTCAGATCCGAGCGCGGCGGCCCCCACGACCTGGGACTGCAGCGCCAGCCGATTGCGATCGCGACACGAAACGTGAACGACCGTCGCGACGCCCTGCTCCCTCGCAAGCGCAACCGCGGCAAGCGGAGACATCCGCGGTTGGCCGGCGTGATTGTCAGTCAGTCCAACAAGATCGACGGTGTCGGCGAGGGCTGCGATCCGCTCCCGAACACGCAACGCATCGGGCCCGCTCGGTAACGAGATCTCGGCGGACGTCAGAGCCGTGACCGGCACCAGCCGAGCCTGACGCGGATGCGCGGCAAGGCCCGCCGCGGGGTGATCGCCAAAACTCGAGCTCGAGCGCACCGACGGCACACCGGCGCGCGTACCCGGGCACCGCTATACGAATCTGCGCCGCCGCCCTCACCGCCGCAGATGGCCACGACTTGGCGTCAGACAAGGAGCCCAAGACGGCTCCTCCTCGCGCAATGCGCAAGCGGAGTCCTCGACGAGAGGGGCTCGCGCCGCCGAGTCGCTCGGCGCTCGCTTCGGACGTCAGCACCCGCGACGGCTGCAACGCCATGACCTCGGGAACGAGCTGCGCCAGCATCGTTACGATCCGCCGCGCACGCCTTCGGATCCCCGTTCGAGGCGGCGTCCTGCGAGCACGTCACAAGCCAGGCGTTTGGCCTGCCCAGGACTCCGGCGGCGTCGAAGGCGGCGTTCCTACAGGTGCGGCGGAGCCAGCCCGTGCCATAGGCCCGCAGAAAGGCCGGCGGAAACGGCGCGCTCGCGTGGTCTGGACTTCGCAGCGAGGGGCCGTCGTTGAGAGCGTTGGGCTGATAAACACCGGTTTCTGGCAACCCGTCGCTCCACGGCTGTCCGAGGTGTCCTCCTATCACTGCGACGCGTTGCGTCGACCGCGCATATCCCATGATCGTCGGCCTCAAGACCTGAGCACGTCCCCTTCGATGCTCGCACTGCACGAACGCCGCGTGGCGGCTTCCACGGCCCCGCCCGCCGCCCCCGAGCCACTCCCGCGGCGCATGCTGGTCGCCGGCCCGGCGGTGGCGATGGTCTCGGTCATCGCGGCGCTGCTTACAACCGACGCGGCGGGGCTGCCGCTGCGGGATCCCGACCACGTCGCCGGCCGACGTCTCGTGTTGATCCTCTGCCTTGTCGCGGTGCTCGTAGTTCTCGACGTCGTGGTCCGTGCGGGTCGTCGCTCGGGCAGGCTGCGGCCGTCGCGAGCATCCATGCAGCGCGTCCGGCGTGAGCGCTGGACCCTGGGGCGGGGAGTCGCAGTCGGCAGCGCCCTGGTCAGCTTCTACATCACCTACCTGGCGTATCGCAACCTCAAGAGCGTGGTTCCCCTGCTGCGGCCCGGGGAGCTCTTCGACCGCCAGCTGGCCGATCTCGATCGCAGTCTGTTCGGCGGCAACGATCCCGGCGCGCTGCTCCATGCCCTCCTCGGCACAGGAATCCCCGCCCACGTCCTGTCGGCCGCGTACATGCTCTTCTTCGTCTTCATACCGGGGACGCTTGCCGTCGCCCTTGTCTTCTCGCGCGACCTGCAGGCGGGTCTCTTCTACACGACGGCTCAGTCGATCAACTGGCTGCTGGGCGCGGGAAGCTATTTCCTCTTGCCCTCGCTGGGACCGGTCTACGCGGAGCCCGCCGTCTTCGCGAACCTGCCGGTCTCCGACGTCACGCAACTACAGGGCGTCCTGTTCGACCAGCGGCTCGAGTTCCTGCGCGACCCGGCAGCCGGCACGGCGCAGAGCATCGCCGCGTTCTCCTCGCTGCACGTCTCGATCTTCTTCACCGCCGCGCTGGTGGTCCATCTGCTGAGGCTCGGGCGGCCCATCAAAATCGCGGCGTGGGTCCTGCTCGCCGTGACCACCGCGGCCACCATCTACCTGGGCTGGCATTACGTCCTCGACGACCTCGGCGGCCTGATCCTCGGCGCGATGGCGGTCGCCCTGGCCTCTGTCCTGACCGGCTTCGACGTGCGCACGGCCCGACGACCGTCCACGCCGAATCCCACACCGGCGTGACCACGCGATCGCGGTCGTGGCCCCACTCCGCCCGGTGGCGCGACACGGTGGCGGGCCCGGTGGTGGCCGTCGTCACTGTCCTCGCAGCGCTACTGGCGACCCACGCGGTGGAATTGCCGCTGCGAGACCCCGATCACGTGGCCGCTCTGTACCTGGCCCTGGTGGGCTGCGGGACGGTGGTGCTGGTGGGGCTCGACATCGTGGTCCGCGCCGGTCGCTCGGGGGGCTTTCCTCCGTCGCGAGCGGCGATGCGGCGCGTCCGGCGCGAGCGCTGGACCCTCGGACGGGGAGTGGCCGCGGGCAGCGCGCTGGTCGGCTTCTACGCGACCTACATGGCCTATCGCAACCTCAAGAGCGTGGTTCCCCTGCTCAGGCCCGGCGACCTCTTCGACCGCCAGCTGGCCGATCTCGATCGCAATCTGTTCGGCGGCAACGATCCCGCCGCGCTGCTGCACACCCTCCTCGGGATAGGCCTCCCGACGCACGTCCTCTCGAGCGCCTACGTGGCCTTCATCGTCTTCCTGCCGCTAACGATCGGCCTCGCCCTCGTCTTCTGCCGCGACCTGCAGGCGGGCCTCTTCTACACAACCGCCCAGTCGATCAACTGGCTGCTGGGTGCCGCGAGCTACTTTCTGCTGCCCTCGCTGGGACCCATCTACGTCGAACCGGCCGCCTTCGCCGCTCTCCCGCCTTCCGAGGTCACCCATCTGCAGAGCGTGCTGCTCGACCAGCGGGTCGCGTTCCTTCACGATCCCGCGACCGGGACGCCCCAGAGCATCGCGGCCTTTGCCTCGCTCCACATCTCGATGAGCTTCACCGCCGCGATGTCGGCTCACCTCCTCGGGCTCGGAAGACGACTGAGGATGGCGTTGTGGATCTGGTTCGCCGTGACGGCGACCGCCACGATCTACCTCGGGTGGCACTACGTCCTCGACGACGTCGGCGGTGTGATCCTTGGCGCGATGGCCCTTGCTCTGGCCCGTGTCCTTACCGGCATTGACCTGCGCACCGCGCGCCAACGGCGGCGGGTGACCGCAAGCACCGGATGCGACGGCGACGACCGACCCGCGACAACACCCGTGCCGACCTCGTGACCGTCCAAAACGGCCTGCGCACCCGCGGCGTCAACGGGTCCGATTACGCTGCCGGCTATCGCTTTCGCGTGGATGCGATAGCCGCCGAGACGATACGCGTCGAGATCGCTTTTGCGCACAGGCCGTTCCTCGTCGCACGACGCACGAGCCGCCGCCGGTGGCGGCGTTAGGCGCGGGGCGAGCCATACCGCCATGCGGTCCCCGTGGCGTGGTAGCGCTCCACCGGTACCGGCTCGAGGCCGGGCGGCATGCGGTCGGTGTAGAGCTTGCCGTCGAGGTGGTCGATCTCGTGGGCCCAGAGGCGGGCAGCCGCGTGCTCGAAGGTCGTGATGTGCGCCGCGCCGTCGAGCGCGGTGTGCTCGACCTCGATGCGCAACGGCCGCTCGACGATGCCGCGGACGTCGAAGAAGCTCAGGCAGCCCTCGTACTGCTCGTCGGTGTCCGCCGATGCGTCGAGGATGCGCGGGTTGAGGAGCACGAGGGGCGGCTGGTCAGGCGCCTGGACGACGGCGGCGCGGCGCGCGATGCCGATCTGCGGGGCCGCGAGGCCCATGCCCTTGCCGAAGGAGTGCGCGGCGCGCAGCGGATGCAGGAACGCCGTCAGCAGCTCGCTCACGCTGTGCGCGAGGTCGCGATCGGCGGGAAGGTCGAACGGCTCACAGGGCTGGCGCAGGGCCGGGTCGTGCGCCTGGACGACGCCGAGGGCGCGCATGCGCTCGCTGGGGCGCATGTGCTCGGCGCTGAGGTCCTGGCCGGCGAGGCGCCACTCGAAGCGGTAGCGGGCGTGCAGCGGCGGGCTCTCGGTCGACCAGCTGAAGATGCGCTGGTCGCCGTCGTCGCGCTGCATGATGGCCGTGCGCACGGGAACGGCCCGCGCGGTCATCGTCGTCTCGGTACCCCAGACGGCGGGGTCGAGTTCGGCGGGGAAGACGAGCTGCACGCTGAGGCGCTCGGTCGGCAGCCGGATCGCGCGCTGAAACCATTGGCCCCACTTGTCCTCGCCGACCGTGTACCGGTACTCAAGCCACGTGCTCTGGCCGGGGTACAGCGGCAGCTTGCGTTGCCCGCTCTCCAGCAGCAGCCAGATCTCCTTGAAGGCGTCGCGGTCGTGCTTGACCTCCCAGTGCAGCTCCTCGCCCTCGCACCATGCGCGCAGCCCGATCTCCTCCCAGGTCAACGGTCGCTGCCGATACAGCTCGTTCGATCGCTCCGGGGTCTTGGGATGGCGATCGACCGCGATCCGGATGAGGTAGCGGGTGACCGGCGCATCGCTGGCGTTGTAGAGCTGGCGGCGCATGTGGAGGTGATAGACGCCGTCGACGTAGCGGCATTCGGCTTCCTCGTGGCGCACGAGGAGACTGTGAGCCAACGAGCCCGCGTCGTCACTGGCCAGACGAACGGGGGGCTGTGCCCCACTCGTCATCAGACGGCTGGAGGTGTAGTCGCGGCAACGCCGGATGAGGCTGCCGCCGGCATCGAGAACCTCGTCGGCTCGGCGAGCGAACTCGTGGGTCGGCTGCTGCTGGCCCGTCTCGATCTTGCTCACGTACGACGCGTCGTACGCCATCTCGGCCGCAAGCCGCTTCTGTGACAGCCCGCGAACCTCGCGCCAGCGCCGTAGATCCGCGATGAAGCTCTCGGCGGCGCGGGCGGCCTCGACTGTGCGCCGGGCGGCGTCGCCAGAAGGCTGAGTGAGGTCTGAGTGAGCCGAGCGCATCCTTCAGTCATCCCCTGCAGCCGTGATCGGGTGCTGATGCGGTCACGGCGCTGGATCTGACGGTACCTCACCGTCGGATCCGAACGCCGGCGATCCGCTCACCCTGGGCGCTCCCAACGCGCGCCTGACGGTCCCGTCGAGCCGAGGGAGGCACATGCGTCTTGCAGTCAGTACGAGCCAAAGGCCGTTCGTCCGCGACACCTCGCCGGCAGCGGTAGACACTGAGCACCGTTCGAGCACTGGCCGCTGGCATCTGGGGCGCGCGTATCGCGCCGGCCGGCTGGTCTGCGGATGCGTGCATGTGACGATCAGCCTTGACGAGCGGCTCGGGCTGACCCAGCGCGAGCGCCGCATGGTCCGGGTGCGCTTCCACGAGCCCGTCGACGACGACCTCCGCACCGAGCTGACCGAGCTTGCGCGCCGACGTGGCACGGCGTCCGATCGCGCGGCCGAGCGCATCGCCCCGATCGAGCTCGTCGTCGACGATCCGTGCAGCGAGCATCAGCGCATGATCGGCCGGCTGCAGCCACCGCAGGCACGCCACGGCCAGCTCTGCGACATCGAGTTCGGCCTTCGCCAGCTCGGGCGGACATGACGAGCGATGCACCGGCCGGCCGCCTCACCGGCGAGGACATCCTGGCGCTGCAGCGAGGCGACGCGGAACTGGACGACGTTCGACGCGGGGCGACATGCGCATGACATCGATGCGCAAAGCGCCCCGGAGGCGGGATGAGGCACGGTTAACGCTCGGTGCGCCCGCTGGTCAGCAGCTCGCGCAACTCCGGCGGGAAGCGCCGCAGGAGGACGAGCACGGCGAGGAAGACGCTGCATCCGACGACGGCATCGACGACCGGATGGATCCCGACGAGCCAGGCGGCTCCGTATCCGCACAGCGCCGCAGCGAGGGTGACGGGTACTGCCGACAGCGGCAGCGGCGGCCCGCCGCGGCGCAGGAGCATCGCCGTCGTCGTCCCTGCCAGCACGAAGTCGGCGGTCACCGCGGCGATCGCCGCGCCGACCGCGCCGAGCGACGGCGCCAGCGCCAGGGCGAGCACCGCCGCCAGCAGGAGCGCGACGCTGTTGGCGACGAGGAGCTCGCGGTGGCGGCGCATGCCGAGCAGCGGAAACGAGGTCGCGGCGACGACGAAGCCCGCCGCGAGCGCCACGCTCTGGATCTGGAGGACCTCGACCGACGGGTGGTCGCTCGTGCCGACGAGCACCTCGATCGCGAACGGCGCCGACAGCAGCAGGCCCAGCGCCATGAGGCCGCCGAGGAACAGCGACAGCTCGTAGATCCGGCGTGTCGCGTACTCGAAGCGCTCGCGATCGTCGCGAGCGGACCGGGAGATGATCGGAAACGCCGCGCCGATGAGCAGGATGGGGATGCCGATGAGCGCCTCCATGAGCCGGAACGAGATCGCGAAGTAGCCCGTCTCGTCAGCGGTGGAGACGAGCGAGGTGACCAGCAGCGTGACGCGGAAGTACAGCGCGTAGACGGCGACCGCCAGGGCGATGACGAGCACCTCGCGCAGCAGCGCCAACCAGCGGCGGGGCGCAAACGCGGGACGCAGCGACGTCTGCCCGCGCACGAGCGGCACGGTCAGGGCGAGCGCCAGCGCACCCACGGGAATGGCGACGGCGAGGAACTCGATCGTTCCCTGGCCCGCGAGCACGAGGACGACGATCAGGCCGATCCCGACGATGCCGCGGGCGAGCTCGATCAGCGCCGCCCAGCCGAAGCGCAGCCGGCTCTGGAGGACGACCGCGAGCAGCCCCTGCGTGGCCGCGAGGATCATGCCGACGCCGGCCAGGAGCACGCCGAGGGTCAGGGTCTGGCCGTAGCCGGCGACGGCCGTGAAGGCGACGGCGACCGCGAGGCCAGCCGTGCTGAGCACGATTCGCAGGCCGAGCAGGTCGCTCATCAGGCGCCGCGCCTCGGCGGGCTCCTTCGTGACCGACAGCTCGCGCAGCGCGACCGTGGTGACGCCGCCCTCGGTCAGGCCGGCGACGATCGCGATCACGGCCAGCGCCGTCGAGTAGCGGCCGAACTCGATCTCGCCGAGATGGCGAACGAGCAGCGGCGCCGACGCCAGGCCGATGATGAGCGAGCCCGCGAAGCTCGCGATGCGCAGGAAGCCGCCACGCATCGCCGCGGGCCCGGCTGCCGTGCTGTCGATGAGGTCAGCGGGCGGCGCGGGCGGGTCGGCGGCCGTCACGTTCGCGCGTTCCCGCTCGGTGCCGGCCGCGCCCGCGGCCCCCATGCGAAGGCCGACAGGACCTCGCGCTGGCGCGTCGTCGCCGCCGCATACAGCCGCGTCTGGTTGTCGGCGACGATCAGGTCCTCCTGGTCGGACTGCGCGAACACGTCGGCGCTGTGCCACGCGTCGGGCTCGCGCGCGGTACCCGTCCTGTCCACGACGACCGGGGCGAGGCCGCGAGCTCGCAACTGGGCGGTGATCGAGCGGCGCCCGCTCTCCAGTTGGTACGCGTCCAGCTTCGTGACGGTGCGGCCGGTCCGCAGCGAGCGCAGCAGCGCGCGATCGACGAGGAACGCGTTCGTCCGCAGGTGGGGCGCGGGGAAGAGGCCCATCGTGCGTGACCGCAGCCCCGCCATGAGCACGGTGTACAGCCAGCTGCGGACCGCTCCGGCGAGCGGCGCCCCCGTAAGCTCGTACATGACCTCGCGTGCGACGCGCCGGCTGCGAAACGCGCGAGCGTAGGCGCCCGGCGCGCCGAGCTGGAACAGCTCGTACGACAGCTGGCTTCCCCAGGAGCCGGTCGCCCCGGCGGCGCCCGCGCGCCGGTCCCGGAGCGCGGCATCGAGCAATCCCAGCCAGCCCGGCGCGAGGATCTCGCTGAAGGAGTTCACGAAGCACACGCGCTCGTGGTCGAGCATCGCAGCGGCCGCGACGTACGCGGTGAGATCCGTTCCGTCGTCGGGCAGCTCGACGCTCCGCGGCGCGTGAGCGGCGGCGCGCTGGAGGTAGGGGTCGCGCTCGCGCGCGCCGCCAAAGCCCTTGAACAGCAGGACGAGATCGTGCTCGAGACCGGCGTCGACACGCTCGTAGGACGTCAGGAAGCGCTCGAACGGAGCGATCCCGTTGACGCGGCGCACGAGGTGGACGACCGCGGTGCGGGTGCGGAGGCTCATGCGGGGGCGGTGGTCACGGGCGGCGTCAGGGCGAGGAGATGTTACGTTCGATCCATGCGCGCGCCGGCCGCGATGAGCTCGCTACAGACCCGTGCCCGCGGCCTGGCCGGCATGCTGCGCAGCCAGAAGATCCACTGGTGGGGAGATGCGTCGGGCGCCCACGTCCTCCGGCCGCCGGACGCGCAGGCCATGCTCGACATCTTCGCGGGCGAGTGGGCGTCGCGACTGCCGCCGCCCTACGACGGGCTGCGCGCGGGCGACGCGCAGCTCTTCGAGGACGAGCGCATCCGCTGGACCCTCGAGCGCTTCGGTCCGCTCGACGGGCAGTCCGTGCTGGAACTCGGGCCGCTGGAGGGCGGCCACACGTACATGGCGCTGCAGGCGGGCGCGGGACGGGTCGTGGCCGTCGAGGGCAACGCCCGCCACTTCCTGAAGTGCCTCGTCGTCAAGGATCTGCTGCGCATGGACGCGGCCCACTTCCGGCTCGGCGACTTCGTCGCGATGCTGCGATCCGAGCCCGACGTATACGACCTCGTCCTTGCGCAGGGAGTCCTGTACCACATGATCGATCCGGTCGAGCTCATCGCGCTGACCGCCGCTCGGGGGCGCCGGCTGGCGCTGTGGACCCAGTACTACGACGCCGAGCACGTCGCGCGCCTGGCGCCGCGAATCCGCCGCCACTTCGCCGGCGAGCCGGCAGCGGCCGTCACGCGCGGATTCGCGCATTGCGTCCACCGCTTCGACTACGGCGTCGGGCGCAAGCTCGTCGGCTTCTACGGCGGCAACCAGGCGCACGCCAACTGGCTGTCGCGCGCCGACCTCATGGGGGCGCTCGACCACTTCGGCTGGCGCGACGTCGAGGTCGGCTTCGACCGGCCGGACCACGCTCATGGCCCGTCCCTGTCGCTCACCGCGGTTCGCGGCTGAAGCGGTCGCGCCGCGCCCGCCGGCGCACGCAGATCCCGGGCGGCTCGCGGACCGACGGCGCGCCCCATGATCCGGACTCGCTCACGCGCGACATGCTACGCATGGCCGGCCCGGCGACCGCCGTGCCGCCGGGGATCGCCTACGCTGCAGCCGTGTCGAACGTGGCGCGCGCCGACGCAGCGCTGCAGGAGGATCTCCGCGCCAGGCCTGGTTCCGGCGGGCCCGCGCGCCCACCGATCGCCGGCGAGCTCGTGCTGGCGATCTCGATCGTGGCTGCGACCGCCGCGGGCTCCTGCGCGGCATTGGTGCTCGCGTTCGGGCATACGGAGGCCACCGAGCAGGCCGGGTACCTCGCCACCGCCGGCGCTGTCGTTGCCGGCGTCGCGTTCGCTCTGCCACTGGCGCGCCGCGCGGGCGACCTGCTCGATGCCCTCGCCGCCGTCAACGCCGCAGCCCTGGCGGCCATCATGGCCTGCACGTGGGCGCTCGCCCACGCCGGTGCCTCCTCGGCGGTCGCCGCGCTGGTGATGCTCGGGGCCACCGCGACGCTGCTCGCCCTCGACGTGCGCTGGCTGCGGCGGCCCGAGGCCCTGGCCGTGCTCGCGCTGCTGCGACGTCCCTGGACCGCGACGGCGGGCATCGTCGCGCTCGCGGCCTGCCTGCTCCCGTTCGCGCCGCCGGCGGCGCACGAACCGGCCAAGCTCGCGCTCGCGGCGATCGTGGGCGTGGCTCTCATGGCCGGGCTGGCGGCCGGGCGGCGAGGCATGCCAGGCCCTCCGCTCGCCGTCGACGTCGCGTTCTGCGCCCTGCTCGTCGTCCTCGTCAACGACCTGCAGTACCACCCGGACTCGGCGCCCGCCAACGACGTCCTGCACCACCTGAACTTCTACGTCGGGCCGGTCAACGACGCGCTTCACGGGCGGGCGCTGCTCGTCGACACGTTCTCCCAATACGGCATCGGCGTCATCTACGCGATCGCGGCGGCCTACCACGTCACGGGCTCGCAGCTGAGCTACGGCTCGTTCGAGCTCGGGATCGGGGTGCTGACGGCGCTGTGGTTCTGCGCGATCTACCTGCTGCTGCGGCTCTCCACGCGGTCGCAGGCGATCGCGATCGGAGCCGTCGCGGTCGCGGTCATGACGAATGTCTTCGGCTCCTACTCGTTCACCTCGTATCCGATGGCGGGCGTGCTGCGCTTCGGGCCGCCGTTCCTCGTCCTGCTCGTGCTCGTGATCGGGCAGCGCCGCGGCTCCCCCCAGTGGCCCGCGCTCATGCTCGCCGCGCTGGTCTCCGTCTGGAGCATCGAGACGTTCGCGTACACGCTCGGCGCGGTGCTCGCGTTCCTCGCCTGCTCGGCGTGGCTCGCGGGCGGCCACGCGCGCGAGCGGATCGCGCCGTTCGGCGCGAGCGTTGCCCGCTTGGCGGCCGCGACGCTCGCGGTCCAATGCGCGTTCGCGCTCGCCACCCGGCTGGCCGCGGGCAGCTGGCCCGACTGGGGCACATACCTCGACTTCCTGCGGATCTACGGCTCAGGCGACTTCGGCAAGCTGCTCATCGCGCCGTTCTCCTCGGGGCTCGCGCACGCGGGCGTCCTGTTCGCGTCGGCGGCGGCGGTGATCGTCCTTACCCTGCGGGGTCGCGAGCTGCAGCCGCGGACGCGTGCGCAGCTTCCGGTCATCGCAGCGCTCACCGGCTTCGGCATCGTGGCCTACACGTACTACCTCGGCCGTTCGGCGGAAGGCGTGCAGGCGAAGATCGGGGTGCCGACGATCGTGCTGACGGCCCTCTGGACGGACATGGCGATCCGGGGCGCGCGGTCGGCCTCCCGCGTCCCCCGCCTCGCGTTCACGGCGATCGCCTGCATCGTCGCACTGCTGCTCGCCGGCTCGTCGATGAGCGCGTTCGTCGACGGTTGGAGACGCACCGCGCTGGCGGCCCTCACCGGCAGGTCGGTGACCCTGCCCCCAACCGACCCGCGCGCCCTGCTCGGCCAGACGTTCGACGAGAGCCTGCGCGGACGGGTGGCCGCGCTCATCGCGTCACCGATCGCGTCGGCCTACGAGCCCGAGCAGGCCGCGCAGCAGCTCGTGCGCCGCTACGGCGGCCGGCACGCCCCTGCGGTGCTGCTGGGACCCGAGCTGACGACCGAGGTGCTCGTGCGCAGCGGCCGTGCCAACGCACTGCCGATCGCGACGCCCACCGAGGACGCGCTGCTCCCTTCCGCCTTCGCGAGGCTCTCCGCCGCGACCGCGCGGCTGCCCCCGCGCACCGTGCTGGTCACGGAGCGGTCCGCGCTCGCCGGTGACCCCGGCACCCCGGCCGCGGAGCTGCTGGAGGTCATCCGCGAGGGACAGGCGAACTACCTGCGGCTGCGTCAGCGCCTGCTGGCGCACATGCGCACCGTGTTCCACATGCGCCGGCTCGCAGCCGACCCGAGCGGCATCGTCGCAGTGGAGCTGACGCCGCGGCGGGGCTAGCGCTCGACGAGCCGGACCACGCGCAGACCCCCGGGCGTCACCGTGACCGTGCGCCATGCGAACCGGCGGCGCAGCCCGTCGAGCGCGAGCTGCTGGAGGCCGTTGAAGTTGCGCGGCGCACCAAGCGCCGTCTTCGAGCCGCGGGGCTGCGGGTCGGAGGTGAGCATGAGCGTGCCGGACCGCACGCGGCGTAGCGCGGCACGGACGCGAGCGTCCGAGGACGCGACGAGGTCGTCCTCGGTCGGATTGGCGATCGGCAGGACGTTGCGCCGACCCGCGCGCAGCAGGATCTCGGTCGTCAGCTCTGGCTCGGTGAGGACCAGCAGCGGCCCGTCACCCGGCTGCAGGCGCGCGAGCACCCGGGCCGCCTCCTCGCTGCGGCCGTCGACGACCGGCTGGTCCCACTCGCGGGCGAGGGACGAGCGCAACCCCGTCCCGGGCGGGTCGCCGCGCACGTAGGAGACGACCTGCGACAGCGCGGTCTCCGGCCATCTCGCCTTCGCGAGCGGCAGCGCCGCCACCGCGATGCTCGCCCCGATCGCCAGCAGCGCCGCTCCGGCGAGCATCGTGGGCCGCGAGCCGCCGGCAGCCGCGGGCCGCAGCAGGACGCTGGCCCAGAGCGTTCCGAGCGCCACGCTCGGAACCATGAGGTGCAGCAGGTTGTTCGGGTGCGAACGTCCGAGGTAATAGGTGAAGGACGCCACCGCGAACGCCGTGAAGCCCGCGAGGGCGACGAGCAGCGCCGCCGGAGCGCGGCCGGTGCGTGAAAGCCACACGACACCGGCGGCCGAGAGGAAGATCGCGAGCCCTGCCACCGGACCCGTCGAGAACCAGTCGACCGGCATCTGACCGAGGCCCTCGGTCGAGTACAGGGCGATGTAGTCGAGATAGCCGCCCCAGTTGGGCGCCTTGCCGCTGAGCACGAGCGTCGCGAGCGACATCGCCGCGATCGCTCCCACCACGACCCCGAGGCCCTCCACGCCGCGGCGCACGACGATGCCCAAGCCCGCGCGGAGGTCGACCGCCGGGCGACCGTAGGCCTCCAGCAGCACGATCGCCGCGTACACCGCGCCGGTGTAGACGAACGTCTCCAGGCTCCACGGGGCCGCCGCCGCGAGCGTGGCCAACCCGACGATTCGCAGTGCCCGCGACCGGTTCGGGAATCGCGCGGCCAGCACCGCGGATGCGATGAGCACGTACGGCAAGCCGAAGCGCAGCGGCCCGGTGCTCGGGAAGAACAGGTAGCTCTCGCGCTGCAGGAAGATGTTGCTCAGGACCGCGACGGCCATGCCGCAGGCGACGAGCACGGGGGAGTCGATGGCCGCGCGGAGCGTCACGTACGTCAGTGCGTAGACCGCGACCGTGGCGCAGGCGATGACGAGCGCGAGCCCGCCGTAGCCCATGGGCACGATCTGGAACACGAGCGCGAGCGCATAGATGACGCCGACGCCGTACTGCGAAAACGTGTCGACGAGCATCGTGCGCCCGTTGAGCACGTCGTTGGTAGGCCCGAGGAAGAAGTCGTGGTGGTGGATGACGTTGTAGCCGCCCAGCGTCACGTCGGGTGTCGTCAGGACGACGAGTGCGAGGAGCCCGACCGCCAGCACGTCGAACAGGCGCCGGGCCAACGGCCGGGACGCCGAATCCCGGGTCGCCAGGACGACGGCGAACACCGTGCCGGCGACCAGCAGCGCCGGCGCCAGCCGCGCCGGGGTGACGACGGCTGTCGGGATGAACGGCGACGCGAGCAGCGCCAGCGCCGCGGCGGCGGCCAGCGGGCCGGTGCCCACCGGGGCTGCGGCCAACCGCGTGCGCAGCCGCGACTCGCGCGCCAGCCCGAAGGGGATCCAGAGGGCGACGAGGCCGGCGAGCGCGATCGCGGCGTGCTGTGCATGCCCGGCCCCGGTCCGCTCGCGCAGCAGCATCGCCGCGGCGATTACCAGCGTGCCGAGTGCGACGGCCCACGCTCCGGTCCCCGGAGGTGCGGCCGCCATGGCGCGCACCTGCCTGACGGCGACGGCGACGCCCAGCGGCAGCGCGACCGCGAACGCCAGCGCCCACAGACCCGTCTCCATCCCCTCCGACGGCCCCAGGACGGCGAGCAGCGCCCCGGCCAGCAGCGCGAACGCCGCGACCGGCGCGAGCAGGTGCAGTGCCGCCGAGCTCCCGCCGCCAGCGTGCACTGCCGCCCGGTCGTCGACCGCGGCCCGCTCGGCGACGATGTTGAGCGTCGGGACGCCGGTCGCCACACGGGCAGGGTACGCAACGAGAGGCGCGCCATAGGGTGACTGTCATGCACACACCACCTTCCCGCGGCAGCACATGGCCTCGCACGAGGCTCACCGAGCTGCTCGGTATCCACCACCCGATCGTCCAGGGCCCGTTCGGCGGGGGGCTCTCCAGCGCCGCGCTGCTCACCGCCGTGTCGCAGGCCGGCGGCCTCGGCTCGTACGGCGTCCACCACCTCGAGCCCGACGCCATCCGGGCGCTCGCCGCCGAGCTCCACGCGGCGACCGCCCGGCCGTTCGCCCTCAACCTCTGGGTCTCGACCCACGACGTGCCGGAGTCGGAGATGACGCGTGAGCGGTACGCCGCCGCGGTCGCGCGGCTGCAGGCGCTCTACGACGAGGTCGGCGTCGACGCGCCGCCGTACCCCGAGCGCTTCTCGCCCACCTTCGCCGAGCAGGCCGCGGCTGTCCTGGCCGCGCGCCCCGCCGCGTTCAGCTTCGTCTTCGGCATACCCGACGACCGCCTGCTGGCCGCGTTCCGCGAACGTGGCATCGCCACGATCGGCACGGCCACGACGCCCGACGAAGCCGTCGCACTCGACGAGGCGGGCGTAGGGGCGATCGTCGCCTCGGGTGCCGAGGCCGGCGGCCACCGCGGCGCGTTTCTCGCGGCTGCCGAGGACTCGCTGGTCGGGACGCTCGCGCTCGTGCGCATCGCCGCGGCCGAGGTCAAGGCGCCTGTGATCGCCGCCGGGGGCGTCGCCGACGCGCACGGCGTCCTCGCGGCGCTGGCGCTGGGCGCCGAGGGCGTGCAGATCGGCACCGCGTTCCTCGCCACCGAGGAGTCTGGCACCACGCCCGAGCACCGCGCCGCACTCCGCAGTCCCGATGCCCGTCACACACGCCTGGCCCGCGCGTACAGCGGGCGCCTCGCGCGCGGGATCCCCAATCGCCTGATGGAGGAGCTCACGCGCGACGGCGCGATCGAGCCCTATCCGTACCAGGGGCACCTGCTCAAGCCGGTCCTTGCCGCGGCGCGCGCCCAGGGCCGCACCGACGTCGTGGCCCTCTGGTCCGGTCAGGCCGCTCCGATCCTGAAGCATCGCCGGGCGACCGAGCTGTACACCGCGCTCGTCGACGGGACCGAGCACCTCCTCACCACGAGCACCCCCAGCACCACAAAGCCATCCGATGACGACGTCATGGCGTGGCCGGGACGACGAGGCTCAACGGGTTGATCGAGTCCAGAAGCGAGCGCCTGCATGTCTCCCGGAATGGCGCGGGGCGGATCGTCCGCGTCGACCTACGACCGAGCGTCGCTACCTGAAGGGGGGCCAGATGGCGCTGGCGTCGGCGACGTCGCCCGGATAGACGACGCGATAGCTCCCCCTGATGATCTGCTGGAGCACGAACCGGGCCCGCACGTTCTGGCCGTGAGCGTCGAACCTGACGCCCCCCCAGGGCATGATCGTCGCGTCGGCCGGCAAGTCGAGCGCGCGCAGCGCGGCCCGGATCTTTGCGGGATCGGGCGAACCGGCATCGTTGATCGCCCGCGCGAGCGTCAGCATCGCCGTGAAGCCGGAGGCTGCCGTGGGGGTCATCGGTCGGTTGTAGCTCCTCTGGAAGAGCTGTGCGATGCGCCGCGCCGTTTGGCTCTGGCTCTTGCCGTCCGGTGACCACGCCACCCGCGCGATGATGCGGGCGGGATCGGCGCGGGGCAGATCGCACGCGCGATTGCCGGCCTGCACGCCGCGGATGAACGTGCGGTCGACGAAGCCCCCACCGTAGGCGAGCAGCGGCGGAGGCACGTAGCCGAGCTTCTGCATCATCTGGACCGCCGCGATCGCATCGGGTCTGTAGCCCAGCGCGAACACGACGTCGGGTTGGTACTGCTTCATCTGCTGCACTCGTCGCCGCAGCGTCGTGATCGTGCTCTCCTTAACGGTGCAGGACGAATCTGACCGTGGCGCGGACGGCCCCAGCACGGTGGGGTAGCGAAACGCGCGGACCGCCACCCGGCGGCGCTGCGCGAGCTCCTTGGTGATCGCCGCGCCGGCGTTGCCGAAGAAGTCGTTGTTCTCGTGCAGGATCGCCACCTTGCGGACGCGAGGAATCTTGCCGCTGCGCTCGGCTTCCTCGATGAGGGTGAAGAACTGCTCCGCGGCCCGAGTGTCGCTCGGCCCGACACGAAAGAACCACCGGGACGGCCTCGGATCCGGATCGACGGTGCACGCCCTGATGACCCCTGCTGGGTTGCGTTCCGTCAACGGTGGCGCGGTCGCGCTGTCGTTGACGAGCGGCACATGGCGCCGGTCCGCCGCGATGAGCGCCTGCAGCGTGACTGTCGACTCGTACGCCCCGACCACCGCGACGACGTGGTCGCGATCCACGAGCTGGTTGAACGCGGGTTGGCTCTTACACCGAGTGCTCCCCACATCGGTCGGAACGAGCTCGAGCTTGGCACCACCGAGACGAGGCAATCCCCCACCGGCCTTGAGCGGCAGCTTCGACTCGGGATCGTCACCGTCGTTGACGTACTTGACCGCAAGCTGCGCCCCGTCCAAGGCGTCCTTGCCCGCCTCGCCGCCCGCGCCCGAGAGCGAGTAGATGGCGACCAGTGCCAGCACAACCGCGCTCACGACGACCGGCAGCCTCCATCTCCGCGAGGGCTGCGAATTGCCATGGGCGCGTTTCGTGATCGCCTTGAGCGCTGCTGACAGCGCGCTGCGCTCCGCCTTTTCGTCATTGCGCGTGTCCTCGGCACCGGCGGGCGTGGCCGCGATGCTCTTGTCGAGTTGGTCGAGGCGCTGCTTGAGGTTCGATGCGACCTTCTCGTTGCCGGCGGGGTCTCCGGATGCCTGCGTCGTTCTGACCGGGCCCCCGATCTCTGGAGGGAGAATGGGTACCTGACCCGGCGGGGCGGGGACGAACGCCGGCTGGCCCGTGAGGCGCCGAAGCAGGTCCTTGAGGTGGCGCTCATCGATCTCTGGAATGACGAACCTGGGTAGGCCAGCCACCAGCTCGTTGGGAATGTCGGCGTCTCGTGCGCCGGGGAGCACGACGACGATCACCTTCTGAAAGAACGCGGTCTGGTCTCGATTGAAGAGGGCCTTGAGGACGTTTGCCTCGCGCGCCGCCCCCGCACCCGTGCCCGTGGTGGCGATAGCCAGCTGAGGAGCGTCCCACCGTTGCTTGTAGGCGGCGCTGGTGGCAAGCAGGACGAAGTCGTTGTGCTCGATCGCGTTCGGACCGTAGGTCGCCCAGTCAACGGAGCCGTCATGGGCATGGAACAGATCGACGTCGGCATCGATCCCGAACTCGCGCAGCGCCACGACGAAGCGGGCAATGGTGTCCCGCCACGCATCGTCACTGTGAGCCCAGCTCACAAAGGCCTTGGGAGTGCTTCCGCCGAAGGCCGTCACGGACTCTCCGCAAGCCGCCGAGACACCCGTTCTGTCCGCAGCCAGAACCGCCCCGGACGATCCGTGCCCACCCCACTACAGCGATCTATCGTCTGCTGCCAGAAACCGGTCATCATCGTCGCGCGCGTCACGACCCTCTCAGGAAGATGCAAGAAAGATCAAAATTACTGGTTCGGTAGCCGTGCTCGCGCCCGTCACGTCCCGGCGTCGACCGAGCGCACCGGCGTGTTCCGGCGCGACGGCGCTCATGGAGGGCCACCGCCCAGAGGTGCTCTGCGAGGTCCGATGGTACGTAGTAAACGTGTCTGCATCCATGAACTTCTGACGTGTGACCGCTGTCACGCAGCCGCGCTGAGGTCGGCGTCACGACAGTGGTAGTTATTGCCGATCGTGCCCACGTCGGCTGGCGAGCTCGGCGAGCAGCTCGTGCTCGCGTGTGGGACTGAGACCGGCGTTCCGGGACCGGTCCAGGCCCTGCTCGCGCTCCCATGCCAGCACGTCGATGAGCAATTCGGTCCGCGAACGGTGGTGCAGTCCGGCGGCTCGCGCAGCCGCGCCCGCGCGGGCCGAGAAGCCCTCCCAGCCGTGCTCGACCGACCACATCGCCAACGATTGAGGGCCCATGTACGCCTTCACGCCGTGCTCGAGCAGCCACGCCGGGGGCGCCCGCACGACCGGCCCGGTATGTCCGCCGACCACGCGTGCCTGCTCGACCCAGGCACCGAACGGCACCACCGGGCCGACGGCGTCATACGTTCCGGTCGTCTCTGCTTGCGCGCTGTCGAGCAGCCAGCTCGCGAGGTCGCGGACGTCGACGACCTGCGTCGGCACGTTCGGGGAGTCCGGGACGAGCATCGCTCCCTCCGGGTCACGCGCGGCACGCGCGACCCAAGAGCCGGAGCGTCCGGTGTGGTCGCCCGGTCCTCCGATCAGCCCGGCCCGCGCGATCAGCAGCCGGTCACCGACGCCCGCGGCCGACAGCTGCTCGCAGGCCACTTTCGCCTCGCCGTACTGCTCGCGGCCCGCCTCGTCGATGTCGATGGGCGCCAGCACGGGAGCCGTCTCGTCGGCACCGGGGATCGCGTGTGACTCGTAGACGCTGACCGAGGAGACGTAGGTCCAATGCCTCGCCCTCGCGCCCAGCGCCGCAAGCGCCCCGCGCACGAGGCCCGGCTGCCAGGACACCTCGATCACCGCGTCCCAATCACGGTCGACCGCCCGCTCGTACGCCGTGGACTCGCGCCGGTCGGCAGCGACCAGGACAGCTCCGGCGGCGACGGTCCCGCTCTCGCCTCGCGCCAGGCACGTCACCGCGTACCCGCGGTCGACCGCCTGCCTGGATACCTCACGTCCAAGCCACGCCGTGCCGCCGAGAACGAGGAGGTCCATGGATCAACTCCATCACCCGGACGGCACGACCGCGGGCGAGGTAGGCTCGGACGCGTGGAGGACTCGGCGCAGACGGCGCCCAAGTTGCGCACCCTGCGGGTGGGTCTGCATGCCGAGCCGCAGCTGCGCGATCTCGCGGAGCGAATCGCGGGCTACCTTGGGCATCGATCACGTCGAGCGCCGCCTTGCGGACCCGGGACTCGACGTCGATCGCGCCGAGCGCCGGTACTGGCGGTGCGCGAGGCCGCGTACGGCTACCGACCATCGCAGGACACCGGCGACGATGGCTAATCCGACGCACGCGTTCCTCGGCGAGCTCAGCGCGCGCGCATGCCCGGTGTGCGGCTCGACGGACGACAGCGACGTCTTCGCCGAGGAGCGGCTCGACACCGCGTCGCTGGATCGCTACGCCTTCGCCTCGCGCAAGCGTCCCGAGCACATGCGCCTGCGCCTCGTGCGCTGCCGGCAGTGCGACCTCGTCTATGCGAGCCCCGTGCCCGCCCCCGAAGCGCTGGCCCGCGCCTACGAGGAGGCGGCGTTCGACAGCGCGATCGAGGGGCGCTTCGCCGCGCGCACCTACCGCGAAGCGCTCGCGCCGCTCCTGGCAGTCCTGCCCGACCGCGACGGGGCGCTCGACATCGGCACCGGGGAGGGCGCCTTCCTCGGCGAGCTGCTCGACGCCGGTTTCACCGGCGTGGGGGGCGTCGAGCCGTCGACCGAGCCGATCGCCGCCGCCGAGGCGCGGATCGCAGACCTCATCGAGCACGCGGTGTTCACGCCGGACGTCCGCCCGGCGGGCAGTCTCAGCCTCGTGACCTGCTTTCAGACGATCGAGCACGTGCCGGACCCGGCCGTGCTCGTGCGCGACGCGGCCCGGCTGCTGAAGCCCGGCGGCGTCCTGGCACTCGTCTGCCACGACCGGCGGGCGCCGGTCAATCGGCTGCTCGGCCTGCGCTCCCCGATCGTCGACGTCGAGCATCAACAGCTGTTCTCCCCGCTGAGCGTGACGCGGCTGCTCCGGAGGGCCGGACTCGTGGACGTCGGGCATCGGGCGATCCGCAACCGCTATCCGCTGCGCTACTGGGTCCGGCTCCTCCCCCTGCCGCGGAGGGTCGGCGAGCTGGCGCAGCGGGTACTCGAGCGCGCCGGGATCGGCGACCGGGCGCTCACGGTTCCGGTGGGTAATCTCCTGGCCTGGGGCAGACGATCCGCGGCCCCCGAGCGCCCCGCCGCCCATGCCCCAGCTGCCTGACCGGGAGAACTTCGCCCTCCGCACCACCGAGCGCTGGCAACCGCCCGCGTTCCGGGCACCGCGTACCCGCCGCGACCGGATGGTGGCCGCGATCCGCCGCACGCTCGACCTCCAGGCCGCCTCCGCGTGGCGGGACCTGCGCGTCCTGCTCGCAGACGCGCACGGAGACGTGCTCGACGTCGGGTCCGGTGCCCAGCCCTACCGGCCGCTGCTGCCCGCAGGCGCCCGCTACCGCGCGATCGACGACGCCGCCGCCGAAGAGGACTTCGGCTACGCGATGCCCGAGACGGAGTACTTCTCGGGCGACCGCTGGCCGGTCGCCGACGCCTCGGTCGACGTCGTGCTGACGACCGAGACGCTCGAGCACGTCCCGGAGCCCGCGGTGTTCCTCGCCGAGGCCCGTCGCGTGCTGCGCGACGACGGTCGCATCGTGCTCACGGTGCCGTTCTCGGCACGCTGGCACTACATCCCGCACGACTACTGGCGCTACACGCCCTCGAGCCTGCGCAACCTGCTCGGGCAGGCCGGCTTCACCGACGTCGTGGTCCACGCCCGCGGCAACGAGCTGACCGTCGCATGCGCCAAGGTCATGGCGCTCGTGTTTCCCGCGCTGTTCCCGCCGGGCGGCGGGCTCGGCGTCCGGCGGGCCGCAGCGGCCCTGGGCCTGCCGGTCGTCTGTCTGCTCGCCGTCGTCGCGCAGGCCACCCTGCGCTCCGACGGCGGCGACGACTGTCTCGGCTGGACCGCCACCGCCCGGGCGGCCGCGGGCCCTACGCGGCCCGGAACACGCGGCGCCGGCTGAGCAGGTACGTCGCAAGCGGGAGCAACGGCAGGAGCATGACCTGGGCGAGGAGCCGGCCGATGCCCGCCTGCACCACGAGCGCCCACAGCGCGAGCAGATTGCAGCCCAGCACCGTGCCCTGGAGGATCAGCCAGCGCGCAAGCCCGCCGCGCGTGGGCGCATTGGTGCGAAACGTCCAGCGGTGGTGCAGGAGGTAGCCGCACACGGCGCTCAGCACGAACGCCGCCAGCGCCGCGAGGATGAACGGCACGCCGATGAGGAGGGCGCCGCCGTACACGGCGAGGTAGAGGACCGTGCTCGAGGCCCCGACGGCGCCGAAGCGCACGAACTCGAGCACCCGCGACCAGGCCTCCGTGCGGCCGGCCCCGCCCGCCGCCGGGACGCTCATCCCGCCTCGACGTGCTGGATCGCCTCGCCGCGCAGCTCGTGGCGGCCGCGTTCGAGCGCGCTCGGCTCCAGCGCGGCGCCGTCGGGAGCGTTGAGGACGGAGTCGACGATGTACGCCGGCCGGCCCTTCACCTCCTCGTACATGTGCGCGATGTACGAGCCGATGATCGCGAGGCACAGCAGCTGGATCCCGCCGATGAAGAGGATCAGCGTGATGACGGTCGTCAGGCCCTCCGGCGCCGCGCCTGGAGCAACGATCTTCAGCACGATCTGCGCGACGAGCCCGAAGGCGCTCAGGGCGACGACCGACAGCGCCAGCCCGGTGATGAAGTCCAGCGGCGCGTAGGAGAACGACACGACCGCCCGGCGCGCCCAGCCGAGGTTCTTGCGGAAGTTGTTCGTGGTGACGCCGAACATCCGCTCGGGGCGGACGTAGGGAACGCCGATCTGCTTGAACCCGACCCAGGCCCGCAGGCCACGGAGGAAGCGCTGCTTCTCGGGCATGGCGTTCAGCGCGTCGACGACGCGGCGGTCGATGAGCGAGAAGTCGCCGGCGTCCAGCGGAACGTTGACGTAGGCCGCGCGGCGGAACACGCGGTAGAAGCCCTTGTAGAACGCCCGCATCAACGGGGGTGCCTCGCGTCCGACGCGCTCGCCGTAGACGACGTCGTAGCCGTCCTTCCAGCGCTCGACGAACTGTTCGATGAGCTCCGGCGGGTCCTGCAGGTCACCGTCCAGCAGGATGCACGCATCGCCCGTGGCGATCGCCATGCCGCTCGTGAAGGCCGACTGCGAGCCGAAGTTGCGGGCGTGGTTGACGACCACGACGTTGGGGTCGGCGGCGGCGATCCGGGCGAGCACATCGCGTGCGTCGTCGGGCGACCCGTCGTTGACGAAGATGATCTCGTAGTCGCAGCCGATCCGCTCGAAGGTCTCGACGAGACGCCGGTACATGTGCGGAACCGCCTGGGCGTCGCGGTAGCACGCGATGATCGGAGACAGCTTCATGGGCTCGACGACGTGGAGCCGACCATTCAGCGCCTAGCTTAGAGGCTGCCCCAGGCGGTGCCCGGGCGCCCGCGAGCACGCCGCGGGCAACACGCGACCGGTGTCGGATCAGGGGCCCATCCCGGCGGGGATCGTACGTGACCCACCGGGATAGGCCCTAGGCTTCCCGGGGTGCCTGCCGCCACAGCACAGCAGATCCGCCGCGCCGTGCTCGAGCAGTCCAAGCGCGCGCACATCGGCCATATCGGCTCCTCGCTCTCGGTGGTCGAGCTGCTCGCGGTGCTCGCGGACGGCGCGCTGGACCTCGATCGTGGCGAGGAGCGCTCGGATCGTGACCGGTTCATCCTGTCCAAGGGCCATGCCGCGCTGGCGTGGTACTGCGCGCTGCACGTCGCCGGCCGTCTGACGCACGAGCAGCTCGAGACCTTCGCCGGCGACGGTACGCTGCTGGCCGGCCATCCCGAGCATGCGCTCGACGACGTCGACTTCTGCACCGGCTCGCTGGGTCAGGGCCTGAGCATGGGCACGGGGGCCGCGCTCGCGGGCAGGGTGCAGGGCTCCAGGCGCCGGATCGTCGTGCTGATCTCCGATGCCGAGTGCAACGAAGGGTCCGTCTGGGAGGCGGCGATGTTCGCCGCCCAGCACGGCCTGGACAACCTCACCGCGGTCATCGACCTCAACGGCCAGCAGGCCCTCGGGTACACGAAGGACGTGCTGGACCTCGGCCCCACGATGGCCGAGCGCTGGCGGGCGTTCGGCTGGGACGTCGTCGAGGTCGACGGCCACGACACCGGTGCCATCCGGGCGGCGCTCGACGCCCCGCGCGACGGCCGGCCGCGCGTGCTCGTCGCACACACGACGTTCGGCAAGGGCGTCGACTACATGGAGTCGCAGATCCGCTGGCACTACATGCCGATGGACGACGACGAGTACGTCTCGGCGATGGCGCAGGTCGGATGAGGAACGCGTTCCTCGACGAGCTGCTCGTCACGGCCGAGCGCGACCCGGCCGTCGTCCTGCTCACCGGGGACCTCGGGTTCATGGTCCTCGAGCCGTTCGCCGAGCGGTTCCCCGACCGGTTCTACAACCTCGGCGTCGCCGAGCAGAACATGGTCGGCGTCGCCACCGGGCTCGCCGAGGCGGGCCTGCGGCCGTTCGTCTACTCGATCGCGACCTTCGCGACCCTGCGGCCCTACGAGTTCATCCGCAACGGTCCGTTGCTCCACGACCTGGCCGTGCGGATCGTCGGCGTGGGCGGCGGCTTCGACTACGCGCACAACGGCGTGACGCACCACGCGCTGGAGGACCTCGCGATCATGCGCGCGCAGCCGCGGATGACGGTGATCGCTGCCGCCGACCCCGAGCAGGCGCGGGCCGGGCTGCGCGCCGGGCACGCCATCGACGGGCCGGTCTACTTCCGTCTCGGCAAGGGCGGCGTCGCGGTGCCCGGCCTCGACGGGCGCTTCGACCTCGGGCGGCTGACGACCGTCTCGCCCGGCGACGACGTCGCGCTCATCGCCACCGGGCCGATCGCGGCCGAAACGGTCCGGGCCGCCGCGCTGCTGTCCGGCGAGCAGGGCATCGACGCGTCGGTCAGCATCTGCGCGTCGCTGGCGCCGGCGCCCGTCGACGACCTCGTCGCGCTGCTCGAGCGCGTCCCCGTCGCGGTGACCCACGAGGCCGCCTACGCCAACGGCGGCCTGGGCTCGCTCGTCAGCGAGGTCGTCGCCGAGCACGGGCTCGCGACGCGCGTCGTGCGCTGCGCGGTCCGGGAGATGCCGTCCGGCGCGACCGGCTCGCAGCGCTGGCTCGAGCACCGCTACGGGATCGACGGGGACGCCGTCGTGCGGGCAGCGACGACGGCGCTGGACGCGCTCGCCGCGAAGGCGTAGACGGTGAAAGCCCTCGTGACGGGCGCCGGCGGCTTCATCGGCGCGAACCTCGTCCGCCATCTGCTCGCCGGCGGACACGACGTCGTGGCGACCGAGCGGCCGGACGGGTCGACCTGGCGCCTTGCGGAGATCGCGCAGGACGCTCAGGTCGTCGCCCTCGAGCTGCTCGACGGCGACGCGATCAAGGCGACGGTCTCCGAGCACCGGCCCGAGTGGGTCTTCCACCTCGCCGCCCACGGCGCCTACTCCTGGCAGCGCGACTCCGAGCGGATCATGCAGACGAACCTCGTCAGCACCGTGCGCCTGCTCGCCGCCTGCGAGGCGGAGGGCTTCGAGGCCTTCGTCCACGCCGGCACGAGCTCGGAGTACGGCTTCAAGCAGCACGCGCCGAAGGAGACCGAGCGCGTCGATCCGAACTCCGACTACGCGGTCATGAAGGCGGCCGCGACGACGCATTGCCGTTTCGTCGCTCAGCGCGACGACCTGCACGTCGTGACGCTGCGCCTCTACAGCGTGTTCGGCCCCTGGGAGGAGCCGGGGCGGCTCATGCCGACGCTCGTGGCGCGGGGCCTGGAGGGCCGCCTGCCGCCGCTCGTCTCGCCCGACACGCCGCGCGACTTCATCAGCGTGCAGGACACGAACGAGGCCTTCGTCGTCGCCGCGCAGCGCACCGACGTCCCGCGCGGCGCCGTCTACAACATCGGCTCGGGGCGCGAGACGAAGCTGCGGGAGGTCGTCGCGATCGCGCGCGCCGAGATGGGGCTCGACGTCGAGCCCGAGTGGGGCACCGAGCCCCAGCGCGACTGGGACGCGAAGGTCTGGGTCGCGGACGCATCGCTCGCGGCCGAGGAGCTCGGCTGGCGCGCACGGGACGATGTCGCGACCGGCTTTCGGGCGCTTGCCGACTGGCTGCGCGAGCGGCGGGACCTCTGGAAGCGCTTCGACGTGGCGGCGGGCTCCGAGATCGCGCCCTGATTCGCGCTGCCCGTGCGATGGCCCTCGACCATCAGATTTCAGGTCCGGCGCCGTGATCCCCGCGGTCGTGGCCAGCGATGTCGACGGAACGCTCCTCGCGTCGCACGGAGCGCTCTCACCCGCGACGGCTGACGAGCTGCGGACGCTGGACGACGACGGTGTCGTCGTCGTCGCCCTCACCGCACGGCCGGTGCGTCTGCTGCGCGTCGTCGAGCCCTTGTGGACCCTCGTGCGCTACGCCGTCTGTGACAACGGCGCGACCACGTGGGACACGCGAACCGGCCGGATCGTCGCCGCGACGACATGGGGTCCGCGCGACCTCGACGTGCTCGCCCACGCGCTCCGTCTGCGCGTGCCCGCTCTCTCGCTCGCGCTGGAGACGTTCGAAGGCACGATCGCCGAGCCCGCGTTCGCGCGGCTCGCGGGTCTGCGGATCGATGTCGAGGTCACCCGGACCGTCGGCACGCTCGCGCCGGAGGGCGCCGCGACGAAGCTCATGGCGATCGCCGACGGCTACGCGCCCGACGTCCTCTGCGAAGCACTCGCGCCCGGCTTGAACATGCGCTGCCGGCTGACGCACTCCGGCGGTGCATTCATCGAGATCGGCCCGCCGGGCACGGGCAAGGCTGCGGCGCTGGCGGCGCTCTGCGAGGAATGGGGCGTGAATGCTGCCGACGTCGTGGCGTTCGGCGACATGCCCAACGATGCGGACGCCCTCGCCTGGGCGGGAGTCGGCGTCGCGATGGCCAACGCCCATCCCGCGGTGCTCGCCGTCGCCGACGACGTCACGCTGTCCAATGACGACGACGGCGTCGCGCGGTGGCTGGCGTCCCGGCGCCGGCAGAGTCGCTCCGACAACGTCGCGGAAGGCCCGGACACCTGTGGCGATTCCGCGACATGAGGGCTACCCCGCGCGAGCGCGCAACACGATCGCTTCGGATGCACGCCCCGGAGCTGGCCGGCGTCGCGGTCCGTACGCTCGGTCACGGGCTCGACCACGTCGTCTTCGTCGCCGGTGACCTCGTTCTCCGGGTCGCGGATGCCCAGAGCGTGCGTCGCGAGGCGCGGCTGCTGGAAATCGTTGCGCCCCGCGTGTCGCTTCCGGTCCCGACTCCTCGCTTCGCCGACGCGGACGAGGGCGTCCTGGCCTATCCCCTGCTTGCGGGACGTCCGCTGCTGGGACGCTCACCGTCGCGGGGCACCGCACATCGGCTGGGACGATTTCTGCGCGATCTGCACACCACCGACGCAGCGGCAGTCGTCGACGTCGTCCCGACCGAAGACGCCGATCCGCGCGCGTGGCTCGACGACTTGGATGGTCCGGACGATCTTCTCGGCGTCGTGCACGCGACGGTTCCGCGCCCGTCGCACCGGCTTGTCCTCGCGCATGCCGATCTCGGCGCGGAGCACCTGCTGGATCTCGATGGATCCCTGACCGGCATCATCGACTGGTCGGATGCAGCGATCACCGATCCGGCGCTCGACTTCTCTCGTCTGCATCGGGACTTCGGTCCTGCGTTCCTCGACGAGGCACTGGACGCCTACGGTGGCCTCGACGACGCAGCCCTTCAGTGCATCGAGTTCTTCGCGCGATGCGCCGCGCTGGAGGACCTCGCCTACGGTCAGTCAAGTGGACGCGCCGAGTACGCGCAGGCCGCCAAACGCAGCTTCAGCTGGCTGTTCCCACGATCCGCATAGAACGGCGCGCCAGCAGGCGGGCTGGCATCGGCGGGCTGGCATCGGCGGGCTGGCATCGGCGGGCACACCGCCTGGTAGCTTTCTCGCCGCGGGTATCGACCCAGAAGATCGGCGCGCGTCCCGCGAGCTGGCTCCGAGTTCCACCATTTCACGGAGGGAGGGGATGTGCACCGTCCAATGCGAGCCGCCTTCTGCGGTCTGCTGATCGCGCTGATCAGCTCGGCGGCCCTGGCGCCGACGGCAGGAGCGCTTGATCAGGTCAACACCAAGAGGCTGCGCGATGCGGTGACGGTCAACGGCATCTTGGGTCACGAGCGGGTGTTCCAGTTCATCGCCAACGCAAGTGGCGGTACGCGTGTGTCCGGCAGCCCGGGCTTTGACGCGTCCGCGGACTACGTCAAGCGCCAGCTCGTGCAGGCGGGCTACACGGTCAGCGAGCAGTCGTTCGAGTTCCCGTTCTTTCAGGAGATCGTCCCTGCGGCATTCGCGCGCGTGTCACCCAGCCCGAGGACGTTCACGGCTGATGAGTTCGCCACGATGAGCTATTCGGGCAGCGGGGACGTGAGTGCCGCTCTTCAGACGATCGATGTCGTCGTCCCGATCGCCGCCAACCCGCCCAACGCGTCGAGCAGTGGCTGCGAGGCCTCCGACTTCGCGGGCTTTGCGGCCGGTAACGTCGCGCTGCTGCAGCGAGGCACCTGCTCGTTTCGCCAGAAGGCCGACAACGCCGCAGCCGCCGGCGCGAGCGCGGTGATCATCTTCAACGAGGGCCAGCCACAGAGCCCGACGCAGCCTGAGGACCGGACGGTGCTCGTGCTCGGATCGCTGGGCACCCCAGGCGTGACGATCCCGGTCATCGGCACGAGCTACGCGATCGGCGAGGAGCTCGTCAATCAGACACGGGCGGGCGCGGTTACGGTCCGTGTGTCGACCTCGACGATCTCGGAGATCAGGACGACCCGGAACGTCATCGCCGACTACGCGCGCGGCGGCGGCGACACGTCGCAGACGATCGTGATCGGCTCGCACCTGGACTCCGTGCCCGCCGGGCCCGGGATCAACGACAACGGCTCGGGTTCGGCCACGGGCCTGGAGACGGCCATCCAGATCGCCAAGCTCGACCTGAAGCCGCGTCGCGCGCTGCGCTTTGCGTTCTGGGGAGCCGAGGAGGAGGGCCTTCTGGGCGCCCAGCACTACGTCGAAAACCTCGGCGACGCCCTCGGTGACATCTACGCCAACCTCAACTTCGACATGCTCGGCTCACCGAACTACGTGCGCTTCGTGTACGACGGCGACAACTCGGCGTTCCCGCCGGTCGGGACCGTGCGGGCCGGACCGCCCGGGTCCGGTCAGATCGAGGCGCTCTTCAGCACCTACTTCGCGGGCCTGGGGCTGGCGACCGATCCCACCCCCTTCGACGGCCGTTCGGACTACGGCCCGTTCATCGCGGTCGGGATTCCGGCCGGTGGGCTGTTCAGCGGCGCAGAGCGTACGAAGACCGCCGCGCAGGCGGCGACCTACGGCGGCGTCGCCGGGCAGCCGTACGACGCCTGTTATCACAAGCCGTGCGACACGATCACGAACCTCAACACCACGGCATTGGCCGAAATGAGCGACGGCGTCGCCCATGCCGCCTGGACACTGGCGAAGTCCAGGTCCGGGCTGTTTGGAGATCAGAGCGCACGCGCGCGCAACGCCACGGCGACGAACACCAGGACGTTCGCCGGTCCGCTCGCGGTCCGGTAGTCCTAGAACGGGACCGCGGCATCACCCTGCCTGCTCGCGCCACCACGCCACGGTCCCCTCGATCCCGTCGCGCAGGCCGATCGCCGGGACGAAGCCGACCTCGTCTCGCAGGCGGCCGACGCCTGCGACGAGCTCGCCGGGATCGCCCGGCCGCGGCGGCAGCGCGCCGACGTCGAGCAGGTCCTCGCGGCCGGTCGCGGCGCCGATCGCGGCGATGACGTCCCGCAGGGGCCGGCCCTCGCCCGAGGCGATGTTGACCGCGCCCGTCACCGGGCTGTCCAGCAGCGCGGCGAACGCGCCCGCGACGTCGGCGACGTGCAGGAAGTCGCGGATCTGCGTGCCGTCGCCCGTGGCCGCGCGCTTGCCCGCGAGGAGCGCGCGGGCGACCGATGCGACGAGCCGGCCGGGCGCCTCGCCCGGACCGTAGAGGAAGAAGACGCGGCCCCATGCGAACTCGATGCCGAGCTCCGCCGAGGCGGCCTGCAGCAGCGCGCGCGTGGCGTGCTTCGCCGTCCCGTAGAGCGTCGCGGGCTCCAGCGGCGTCACGCCTTCGATGCGCGGCCCGGGATCGCCCCAGCGGTACTCGGCGCAGGTGCCCGCGAGCACCGCCCGCCGGCCGCCGCGCTCGGCGAAGGCCTGCACGAGCGCGATCGTGGCGGCCGTCCAGCGCAGGTCCTCCGCCGACGTCCAGAAGCGGCCGTGCTCGGCGTACCAGGCGAAGTGCAGCAGGTGGGTCGGAGCCGCCGCCGCGAGCAGATCGCCGGGCCCGGCGGGCGCCAGCAGGTCGGCGCGATGCCAGCGCACCCCCGGCGGCGCCTGCCACGGCGGCTCACGGCTCGTCACCGCGTGGACCTCGAAGCCGCGCCGTAGCAGCGGCTGCAGCGCGTGCCGGCCGATGAACCCGCTCGCCCCGGTGACGAGCACCCGGCGCGGCGCGATCATGCGCCGCCGACGTCGGGGTAGGCCGCGTCGCGCTCGGACATCGTGCGCCCGCCGGACGGCGCGTCCGGCCACGGGATCGCGAACGCGGGGTCGTCCCAGCGCACGCCGCGGGCGGCCTCGGCGACGTACGGGGCGTCCATCGCGTAGAGCACCTCGGTGTCGTCGACGAGCGTCTGGAAGCCGTGCGCGAAGCCGGGCGCGATGAGCAGCGAGCGACCGTTGGCGGCGCTCAGCTCGGCGCCGAACCAGCGGTGGCGCGTCGGCGAGCCCGGCCGCAGGTCGACCGCGACGTCGAAGATCGCGCCCCGCGTGCAGCGCACGAGCTTGGACTCGCCGTGGGGCTCCTGCTGGTAATGCAGCCCGCGCAGCGTCCCGGCGCGCACGTTGAACGACGTGCTCATCTGCACGACGACCGGCAACAGCTCGCGGTCGTACGTTCGCGCGAAGTAGCCCCGCTCGTCGCCCAGCCGCTCCTGCTCAACGAGCAGCACCCCCTCCAGCGGGGTCTCGACGAACCTCACGGCAGCAGCGCCAGCTCCGGCGACCGCGCCGCGAACCGCCCGCCCCACTCCCGGACGTACGACAGCTGCTCCATGATCTCGTCCTTGATGTTCCAGGGCAGGATGAGCACGACGTCGGGCCGGTGCTCGCGGATCGCGTCGGGGGCGAGGATCGGGATGTGCGTGCCGGGGAGGAGGTGGTCCTGCTTGTGCGGGTTGGCGTCGCACGTGAAGTCCACGAAGTCCCGGCCGACGCCGCAGAAGTTCAGCAGCGTGTTGCCCTTCGCGGGCGCGCCGTAGCCGGCGATCGACCTGCCGGCGCGCTTGAGGTCGATGAGGAAGGACACGATCTGGCGCTTGTCCTCGATGACGCGCGCGCCGTAGTCGAGGTAGGTCCGCAGCTCCTGCAGGCCCGCGGCATGCTCGCGCTCGAGCAGCTCGCGGGCGGCCTCGGTCCGCTCGCGCGGGTCGTCGTCGTGGCAGCCGAAGATCCGCAGCGAGCCGCCGTGCGTCGGAAGCTCCTCGACGTCGAACAGGCGCAGGCCGTGGGCCTCGAAGACGCGACCGACGGTCGCGAACGACAGGTACGAGAAGTGCTCGTGGTAGATCGTGTCCCACTGGTTGAGCTCGACGAGCTTCAGCAGGTGGGGGAACTCGATCGTGATGACGCCGCCGGCCTTGAGGGCGATCTTCATGCCGGCGACGAAGTCGTTGATGTCGGGCACGTGGGCGAGGACGTTGTTGCCGAGCAGCAGGTCAGCCCGGGTGTCGGCGGCGACGGCCGTCGCCGTCTGCACGCCCCAGAACTCGATCCGGGTCGGGATCCCCTTGTCGATCGCGACCCGCGCGGTGTTCGCCGTCGGTTCGATCCCCAGCACCGGGATCCCGCGCTCCACGAAGTACTGCAACAGGTAGCCGTCGTTGGAGGCCAGCTCGATGACCTGGCTGGACGCGTCGAGGCCGAGGCGCTCGGTCATCTGCTCGACGTAGCGGCGGCTGTGCTCCAGCCACGAGCTCGAGTACGACGAGAAGTAGGCGTACTCGTCGTCGAAGATGTGCTGCGGGCTCTCGAAGTCCTCGAGCTGGACGAGGAAGCAGCGCGAGCAGACGAGCGCGCAGAGCGGATAGAACGGCTCCATCGCGTTGGCCTTCGAGCGCGGGATGTTGGAGTTGGCCAGCGGCGACATGCCGAGGTCCGCGAAGACGTGCTGCAGCGGCGCGCCGCAGAACCGGCAGGGGGACATGGTCATGGCGACTGATCCACGCTCGCCCCCGGCACGCGCTACGGCCATGTCTTCCACGGCGCCCGGGCCGACTCCCACAGCGACTCCAGCTCGTGGCGCTCGCGCAGCGTGTCCATCGCCTGCCAGAAGCCGCGATGGTGGTAGACCGTCAGCTCGCCGCGCGCGGCCAGCTCGCGCAGCGGCTCCTCCTCCCACTTCGTGTCGTCGCCGGGGATCGTCGCGCCGACGCCCGGCTCGCAGACGAAGAAGCCGCCGTTGATCCAGGCGCCGTCGCCACGCGGCTTCTCCGCGAAGCTGTCTACCCGGTCGCCGTCGACCTCCAGCGCGCCGAACCGCCCCGGTGGCTGGACCGCCGTCACCGTCGCCAGCCGGCCGTGCTCGCGGTGGTGGGCGACGAGCGCCCCGATGTCGACGTCTGCGACACCGTCTCCGTAGGTCACGCAGAACGTCTGGTCGCCGACGTAGGGCAGGACCCGCTTCAGGCGCCCGCCGGTCATCGTCCCGTCGCCGGTCTCCACGAGCGTCACCCGCCAGGGCTCGGTCGTCGAGTGGTGGACCTCCATCCCACCGCTGCGCATGTCGAACGTCACGTCGGACGTGTGCAGCGCGTAGTTGGCGAACCATTCCTTGATGACGTAGCCCCTGTAGCCGAGGCAGACGACGAAGTCGTCGATGCCGTGGGAGGCGTAGATCTTCATGATGTGCCAGAGGATCGGCTTGCCGCCGATCTCGACCATGGGCTTGGGCTTGATGGTCGTCTCCTCGCTCAACCGCGAGCCGAGACCGCCGGCGAGGATCACCGCTCTCACGCGGTCAGGGTAGTCTGCCGCGCCTGCATGGCGCGCTCCGCTCTCATCACCGGGATCACCGGTCAGGACGGCTCGTACCTCGCGGAGTTGCTGCTGGACCGCGGCTACGACGTCCACGGGATGGTCCGGCGGGCCTCGACCGAGAAGTTCGACCGCATCGAGCATCTTCGCGATGCGATCACCCTGCACCAGGGCGATCTGCTCGACCAGCGCTCGCTCGTCGACACGATCCGCGCGGCCGAGCCGGACGAGATCTACAACCTCGCCGCGATGAGCTTCGTCGCGGTCTCGTGGATCCAGCCGACGCTGACGGCGGAGTTCACCGGCGTCGGCGTCACGCGCATGCTCGAGGCCGTCCGCGAGGCCTCGCCGCAGGCGCGCTTCTACCAGGCCTCGAGCTCGGAGATGTTCGGCAAGGTGCGCGAGGTCCCGCAGACCGAGACGACGCCGTTCTACCCGCGCTCGCCGTACGGAGTGGCCAAGGCCTACGGCCACTTCATCACCGTCAACTACCGCGAGTCGTACGACCTCTTCGCCTGCTCGGGCATCCTCTTCAACCACGAGAGCGAGCGCCGCGGTCTGGAGTTCGTCACGCGCAAGGTCACGTGGCACGCGGCGGCGATCAAGCACGGGCTGCGCGACGAGCTGCGGCTGGGCAACCTCGATGCCCAGCGCGACTGGGGCTACGCGAAGGACTACGTCGAGGCGATGTACCTCATGCTCCAGCAGGACGTGCCCGACGACTTCGTCATCGCGACGAACAAGACGCACTCCGTCCGTGATTGCGTGCAGATCGCCTTCGACGAGGCCGGGATCGACGACTGGGAGCGCTACGTCACGATCGACTCCGCGTTCCTGCGCCCGGCCGAGGTCGATCAGCTCATCGGCAACCCGGCGAAGGCGAAGGCGCAGCTCGGCTGGGAGCCGCGGACGAGCTTCGAGGAGCTCATCCGGCTCATGACGCGCTCGGACCTGGAGCTGCTGAAGCGCTGAGCCGCCGTCAGGCCGGCGCGCCCGCGGCCTGGAAGGCCTCGATCTGAGCGAGCGTCACGGCGCGCATGTCCTCGCCGGAGCGCAGCGCCTCGTACCAGGCGACGATGCCGGCCAGCGCGTCGTCGAGTCCCCACGTCGGCGCCCACCCGAGCTCGTCGCGCGCCTTCGTCGAGTCCAGCGCGAGGTAGCGGGCCTCGTGCGGGTGTGGCGTGGCCGGGTTCGCATCCAGCTCCCAGCGCAGGTCCTCCGGCCAGAGCTCCGTCAGGCGGTTGGCGATCCAGCGCACGGGGCGCGCGTCGTCGAGTCCGGGACCGAAGTTCCAGCCGCCCTGGCGGCGGGGCTCGCCGTGCAGTGCCTGCGCGAGGCGCAGGTAGCCCGACAGCGGGTTGAGCACGTGCTGCCAGGGACGGATCGCCTCCGGGTTGCGGACCGGGATCGGCGCCCCGGCGAGCGCGCCGCGCATGATGTCCGGGATGAGGCGGTCCTCGCCCCAGTCGCCGCCGCCGATGACGTTGCCGGCCCGGGCGCAGCCCAGCCGCGGCCCCTCGGGCTGCGGCGCGAAGTACGACCGCAGGTATGCGTCGGCGACGAGCTCCGCACAGCCCTTGGAGCTCGAATACGGATCATGACCGCCCTTCGGATCGTCCTCGGCGAACGGGCGGCGCTGCTCGCGGTTGTCGTAGCACTTGTCCGACGTCACGTTCACGACCGCGCGCACCGAGGGGGTGGCACGGACCGCCTCGAGCACGTTGACGGTCCCCATGACGTTCGTCTCGTACGTGGCGCGGGGGTCGCCGAAGGAGCGGCGCACGAACGCCTGCGCCGCCATGTGGATGACGATCTCGGGCTCATGCTCGGCGAAGGCGGCGAGGACCGCGGGATGGTCGCGGATGTCGGCGCGGACGTCCTGGACGCGGTCGCCGACCCGCGCCAGCTCGTAGAGCGAGGGCGTCGTCGGGATCGCGTCGGCGAATCCGGTGACGCGCGCTCCGAGCACCTGCAGCCAGAGCGTGAGCCAGGCGCCCTTGAAGCCCGTGTGCCCGGTGACGAGCACCGCGCGATCGCTCCAGAACCCGGGGTCTAGGAGGGATGGCATGAGACGGCGGATGCTAGTGGTCGCTGTGTCCGCTTCTGCGAGCGAGCGCGAGCGCACGGCATCGATGAGGGAGGGGCCTTTCGAAGCATCGGCCACAGCGCGCCGAGCGTGCTTGTCGAGTTGTGAGCTCTATCCGCTCATAACTCGACAAGACCTCGCCGAAATACCCGCGTGCGACGGTTCCTCCCTTCGGTCAGCGATGCTGTTGGTGAACCAGAGCGCCTGACGGACGACCGCCCCCGTACCCTCCGGCAGCTCGTATGCCCGTTCCCCTCTTCGACACCTCCACGCCACTGGCGCCGCTGCGCGCCGAGCTCGAGGCGGCGATCGGCGGCGTGCTGGACTCGGGGCGCTTCATCCTCGGCCCCGAGGTCGCGGCGTTCGAGGACGAGCTGGCGGCTTACTGCGCCAGCGCGCACGCGATCGGCGTCGCCAACGGCACCGACGCGCTGACGATCGCCCTGCGGGCGATGGGCGTCGGCCCCGGCGACGACGTCGTCGTTCCCTCGTTCACGTTCTTCGCCACGGCCGAGGCGGTGGCGAACGCCGGCGCGCGCCCCGTGTTCTGCGACGTCGATCCCGACACCGCCTGCGTCACGGCCGAGACGGTGCGGGCCGCCTTGACGCCGGCGACGACGGCGGTCGTCGCCGTGCACCTCTTCGGCAACGTCGCGCCGATCGCCGAGATCGAGGCGCTCGGCGTGCCGGTGCTCGAGGACGCGGCCCAGGCGGCCGGCTCGCGGTCGCCCACCGGGCGGCCCGGCGCGCTGGGCACCGCGGCGACGTTCAGCTTCTTTCCGTCGAAGAACCTCGGCTGCTTCGGCGACGGCGGCGCGATCACGACCGGTGACGGCGCGCTCGCCGAGCGGGTGCGGATGCTGCGCTTCCACGGCTCGCACGACAAGGTCACCTACGAGCACGTCGGCTACAACTCGCGCCTCGACGAGCTGCAGGCGGCGATCCTGCGCGTCGAGCTCCCGCACCTCGACGCCTGGGCCGACGGCCGGCGCGCCGCCGCCCGCCAGTACGAGGAGGCCGGGCTCGGCGAGCTCGTGACGCTGCCGGTCGCGGCGGCGGACGCCGAGCCGGCGTGGCATCTGTACGTCGTGCGCAGCGAGCGCGCGAGCGAGCTCGAGGCCGGCCTGACGGCCGCCGGGATCGGCTGCAGGGGCTACTACCGCACGCCGCTGCACCGCCAGCCGGCGATGCGCGCGTTCGGCGGGGCCGCCGAGCTGCCCGTCACCGACGAGCTCGCGCGCACCCACATCGCGCTGCCGATGAGCCCGGTCCTGAGCGCCGGCCAGGCCGCGGAGGTCGTCGTGGCGGTCCACGCCGTGCTCGGCTGAGCGAGCGGGCCACCGCAGGCATGCAGGGATCGCTGAGCGCCGGGCCCTCGGCTCGTTGGCGCCGGAGGCGCCCTTGGAATTGGTTGACAGCCGTCGAGCGGCCTGCCATCCAGCTTGGTGGCGGCGGACGATCTGGGACGTCGCTCGGCGGCCGAGCGCTCGCGGTCGGGCTGCGCGCCGAGTCGCCGGGCGGCGACCGCGGGACGGCGTCGCCGACGAGGACAGCCCCCACGCCATCGGCTATGCGCTCGTTACTGAACCCTGGCACATGCACAAGTGACACTTGGACGAAGCGTCCACCAACCGCGGGCACTTCCGCATGAGATACGTGCAGTAGTGACCCCTCGTCCGTCACGGACTGCCCATCCGTCACTTCTGCATGCTCCCGCTATACCCACGCGCGCGGTCGAGCCGCAGCGAGGTCAGTGCCTCCCCGCACCCGGCAACAGGTCCCAAGGGAACCCAGCGTGGTCCAGGCGCAGGGCGGAGGCCGAGGCGGGCGTAGAGCCGTCCGGACGCTCTCATCGTCCGCGACTATCCAGAGATCCGGACACGTCACGCGCTGCCTCGATCGCCTCGCGGGGCGGCAACCGCCGTCGCCGCCCGGGCTTCGCGGGGTCGAGACCTCCTTGGTCGCGGCGAGGAAGGCTGCGTCATTTTCCCCGAGTTGCTGGAGATCGCACCGATGCGGTGGGGTAGCTCGCCGTGCCCCAGACCCGATCCACGAGCGATGGGCCGACGCGGTACCTGTCCGGCGACGAGATGGCGGTGCTGAGGTTCGCCGCCCATCGTCAGCTCACGCGGTGGGCCGACAAGCGAGAGCTGGCTCCGCGTCAGCACGCGCAGCGAGTCGCACTCCTGCGTGCCGCTCGCGTCCTCGACGACGAAGCATTCGCTCCGGGCTGCGTGCTACACGTCACCCACGAGAAGTACCTCACAAAGGAGAACGTCGATGCCTGACGACTGGCGCAAGATCGAGCGCGGGCTGTTCGAGTCCCCCGATGGTCAGTGGCGCATAGCCAACCCGTGGAAGCTCAACACGGAACTACGTCATCGGTGGCTGGTTGCCGAGCGCCACTCCAGTGGGTCGGGTTGGTGCATGCACGACGGTAGTCACGCATCGCTCGATGACGCTCGCGCCTACGTCGAGGCTCTCGCTGACCTCGCCCCAACGGTCGGATCCGCGGCAACCTGAGCTCCCACGCGCCGAATCGCCTCGCGGCCGTCACTCCGTGACGCGCCGCGTGCGGTCCAGCTCCGCCTGCAGCTCCTCGAGCACGCGCACCACGCGCAGCCCGCTGTCGCCGTCCGAGCGCGGCGCCGTGCCGTCTCGCACGCACGCCACGAAGTGCTCGACCTCCAAGCGCAGCGGCTCTGCGTTGGAGATCCGCGGGCTGTAGATGTCGCCGGCGCGGGTGATGTACTCGCCGTAGGAGTCGGACTTCTGGTCGAAGCCCTTGTCGTAGACGGTGACCTTGCGCTCGAAGTCCATGTCGTCGAACGTCGCCATCCGCTGCGATCCGACGACGGTGAAGCGCCGCTCCTTGTGCGGGTCAAGCCACGACAGGTGCAGGTGCGCGGCCAGGCCGGACGGGAAGCGCAGGAACGCGAAGACGACGTCCTCGACGCCCGGGCGCATGTACGACTCGCCGTGTGCCGAGAGCTCGTGCGGATCCTCGCCGGCGAGATGCAGGATCACGGAGATGTCGTGCGCGCCGAGGCTCCACAGCGCGTTCTCGTCGGCGCGCAGCTGGCCGAGGTTGAGCCGGTTGGAGTAGATGTAGTGGATCTCGCCGAGCTCGCCCGAGTCGGCGACCTGCTTGAGCTTGCGCACGCCGGGGTGGTACTCGAGCAGGTGCCCGACCATCAGCAGGCGATCGGCCTCGCGCGCCGCCGCGACCGCGCGCTCGCCGTCGGCGACCGACTGCGCGAGCGGCTTCTCGACGAAGCAGTGCTTGCCCGCCTGCAGGACGCGGACGGCGAGCTGCGCGTGCGTCGGCACCGGCGTCGCGACGATGACCGCGTCGAGCTCGTCGTCGGCCAGCAGGTCCTCGAGGTCGGCGGTGAAGCGCGTGCGGCGGAAGCTCGCGGCGAGGCGCTCGCGTGCCTGCTCGCGCGCGTCGCAGCACCACGCCAGCTCGACGCCATCGAGCGCGTCGAGGTTGCGGGCGAGGTTCGGGCCCCAGTAGCCGAGGCCGACGACGCCGACCCGCACGGGCGCGGTCACAGGAGCACTGCGCGGCCGCCCGCGCTGTGCCGCGTGACGCCGCGCAGGTCGAGCGCCAGCGGCACGCCGGCGACCGCCGCGTCGTGATCGACGCCCGGGTGGGCCGTGACGATGAGCGCCAGGTCGGCGCCGGCGAGCACGACGTCGAGCGCCTCGCTGCGCAGGCCGTGAGCGGGCAGCTCGGACACGAACGGATCGTGGTAGCGCACGTCGGCGCCGAGCGCGGCCAGCAGCGTGACGATCTTCAGGCCGGGTGACTCGCGCACGTCGCCGACGCCGGGCTTGTAGGCCACGCCCAGGATGGCGATCTTCGATCCGCGGACCGGCTTGCCGGCGTCGTTGAGCAGGCGCTCGACCTTCGCCACGCAGTGGTAGGGCATCTGCTGGTTGATCTTGCCGGCGAGCTCGATGAACTCCGTCGTCATGTCGAACTCGCGCGCGCGCCACGACAGGTAGAAGGGATCGACCGGCATGCAGTGGCCGCCCATGCCGGGCCCGGGCTCGAAGCGCATGAACCCATAGGGCTTCGTCGAAGCGGCGTCGACGACCTCCCAGATGTCGATCTGCATGCGGTCGCAGAGCATCGCCAGCTCGTTGACGAGCGCGATGTTGACCGAACGGAAGATGTTCTCCAACAGCTTCGTGAGCTCCGCCGCCTCGGGCGTGGAGACGCGCACGATCGTGTCGCAGATGTCGCGGTACAGCGCCTCGGCGCGGTCGCCGCAGGCCTCCGTCAGCCCCCCGACGACCTTCGGCGTCGTGCGCATCGTGTGGTCCGTGCGGCCGGGGTCGACGCGCTCGGGCGAGAAGGCGAGGCTGAAGTCCACGCCGGCGACGAGGCCGGACTCGGCGAGGATCGGGGCGACGCGCTCGCGCGTGGTGCCGGGATAGGTGGTCGACTCGAGCACGACGAGCTGGCCCGCCTGCACGACCTCCGAGAGCGCGCGGCAGGCGTCGACGAGCGGACCGAGGTCCGGCTCGCGGTTGGCCGTCAGGGGTGTCGGCACGCAGATCAGCACGGCGTCGCAGCGGGCGAGCGCGTCGGGCCGCGTCGTCGCCTCGATCCGCCCCGCGACGGCGGCGAGCGCCCGGTCGGCGACGTCCTCCACGTAGGACTCACCGCGGCGCAGCGCGTCGACCTTGCACCGATCGACGTCGAAGGCCACGACGTCGTGGCCCTCCGCGGCGAAGGCAACGGCGAGCGGCAGGCCCACGTAGCCCATGCCGATGACTCCCAAGGCCATGATCGGCGCGAGTCTAGAAGCTCGGCAAGCTCGCGAGAGGCACGCGCGCTTACCGCGCGGCCGCGCCGAGCTCCTCGAGGTCGGCCTGCACCATCTCCTCGATCATCGCCTCAAAGCTCGTCTCCGGCTCCCAGCCCAGCCGCTCCCGCGCCCGCGAGATGTCGCCGACAGGCGGGGTTCGCTCCGACGGGCGGACGAGCGTCTCGTCGACGCGGACGTGGTCGGCGGGATCCAGGCCGACGCAGCTGAAGGCCGTGTCGACGAGGTCGCGCACGGTGCGACCGCTGCCGCCCGCGAGGACGTAGTCGCCGGGCTCGTCCTGCTGGAGCATGAGCCGGTAGCCGCGCACGACGTCGCGCGCGTGGCACCAGTCGCGCACCGCGTCGAGGTCGCCGAGCACGAGCTCGTCCTGCAGCCCGAGCTTGATCGCCGCCGCGCCGCGCGCGACCTTGCGCGGCAGGAAGCGCTCGGGGCGCCGCGGCGACTCGTGGTTGTAGGCGATCGCGCTGGAGGCGTGCAGACCGCGCTTGCGGCGCAGGTTGTCGACCATCCCGAAGGCGGCGACCTTCGCCACGCCGTACGGCGAGCGCGGCCGCATCGGCGTGTCCTCGTCCTGCGGCGAGACGTTGGCGGCACCGAAGATCTCGCCCGAGCTGGCCGACATGACGCGCACCTGCGCGTCGGCCTCGTGCGCGGCGAGCAGCAGCGTGGCCGTCGCGCCGGCGACTTGCACGAGCGTGCCCGCGGGGTCCTTCCACGACGCGGGGACGAACGTCGGCGCGGCGAGGTGATAGAGCTCGTCGGGCGCCGTCTGCAGCACGGCGGCGCGCAGCGCGTCGGCGTCGGCGAGGTCTGCGGGCAGCGTCGCGACCCCCGCCGGCGCGGGCGCGTCGGATCCGGGCCGCACGAGTCCGACGACCTCGTAGCCCTTGGCATGCAGCAGCTCGCTGAGGTACCAGCCGTCCTGTCCGCTGACGCCGGTGATCAGTGCGCGGGGCACGCGGGCAGGGTATCGGGAGCGTTTCGTGACAGGATCGACGGGTAAGGGCGCAGGAGGGGGCTGCGTATCGCGCCGTGCAAGAACGCAACCTTTCGGGCCCGGGGGCGTTCTCACTCGTACCCTGAGACGGCACCCCCCGTCGTCGGAACCCCACATGACCATCTCCCGCCCCCTCCCCACCGGGCTGCCCGTGCCCTCGCGGCCGGCGGCCACCCTCGCCACGCCCGACGCGATGGACGTGCTCGGCGTGCCGCTGGCGATGACCAACTACGAGGAGACGATGGCGTGGATGGACGGCGCGATCTCCCATCAGGAGAAGGGCTACATCTGCGTCGCGGCGACGCACACGATCATGGTCTGCGGCGAGGACCCCGAGCTGCGCGAGGCGGTCCTGAACTCGTCCCTCACGGTGCCCGACGGCCAGCCGCTGGTGTGGGCGATGAACGCCCTCGGCGGCGACCTCGACGAGCGCGTCTACGGCCCCGAGCTGATGGCCCGCTACTGCGAGCGCGGCGCGCAGACCGGCACCCGGATGTACCTCTACGGCGGCCGCAACCAGGGCGCCCTCGTGCAGCTGGCGCTGAACCTGCGCCGGCGCTTCCCGGGCGTGAAGATCGTCGGCGGCTACTCGCCGCCCTTCCGCGACCTCTCCGCGGAGGAGGAGGACGTGATCGTCGAGGAGATGAACCGCTCCAAGGCCGACGTCATCTGGGTCGGCGTCGGCGCTCCCAAGCAGGAGAAGTGGATGGCGGCGATGCGCGACCGCCTCGACGCTGCGGTGCTCGTCGGCGTCGGCGCGGCGTTCGACTTCCACGCCGGCCTCGTGCCGCAGGCGCCCGAGTGGATGCAGTCCGCCGGGCTGGAGTGGCTCTTTCGGATGGTGCAGGAGCCAAAGCGCCTGGGACCGCGCTACGTGCGCTACAACCCCCGCTTCATCACGGGATTCGCGCGCCAGTACGCGCGCCACCGCCTGCTCGGCGACCCCCGCGAGCGATAGATTCCCCGCCTCATGCCTGAGGTCGCCGTCATCGGGCTCGGCCGGATCGGGCTCCCGCTCGCGATCTCGTTCGCAGATCGCGGCCTCAGCGTGCTCGGCGTCGACAAGGACGCGGACCGCCTGCAGGCCGTCCGCGACGCGCGCATGCCGTTCGCCGAGCCGGGCGCGCAGGAGGCGCTGAACCGCGTCCACGCGGCCGGCACGCTGACCGTCTCCGACCGCGTCGCCGACGCGGCGCTGGCCGAGCACATCGTGATCACGCTCGGCACGCCGTCGTTCTCGCACATCGAGATCGACATGCGCGGCATCCGCTCGGCGCTGGACGACCTGCTGGCGCACCTGCGTCCCGGCCACGCGCTGACGCTGCGCTCGACGATCGCCCCGGGCACGACCGAGTTCGTCGCGGGTTACCTCGCCAAGCACCGCGGCTTCGATATCGGCGAGGAGGTGTTCGTCGCCCATTGCCCCGAGCGCATCGCCGCCGGCCACTTCCTCGAGGAGATCGCGACCCTGCCGTGCATCGTGGGTGGGGTCGGGGAACGCTCCGGCGAGATTGTCGCGAGCCTGTTCGAGGTCTTCGGCGCGCCGATCGTGCAGACCACGCCGGTCCAGGCCGAGCTCGCGAAGATCTGGACGAACATCATCCGCTACACCCAGTTCGCGCTGCCCAACCTGCTGATGATGGACTGCGACCAGTACGGGGCCAACGTCTTCGACGTCATCGACCTCATCAACCGCGACTACCCGCGCGGCGGCATCGAGCGCCCCGGCTTCACCGCCGGGTCGTGCCTGCGCAAGGACTTCACGTTCTCCGAGGAGCGCTCGAATGCGCCAGGCATGCTGCTAGCGGTATCGCGCGTCAACGAAACGGTCCCGCACTTCCTGGTCAGCGGCGTCAAGCGCCGGATGGGGTCGCTGGCCGGGCGCAAGGTCGCGGTGCTCGGACTGGCCTTCAAGGCCGACACCGACGACGAACGCGACTCGCTCGCGCACAAGCTCGTGCGGCTGCTGGAGCGCGAGCTGGCCGACGTGGCGATCCATGACCCGCATGTGGCGAC
>JBPCJA010000193.1:0-6446 GCA_051005755.1 Solirubrobacteraceae bacterium | reverse complement strand
GGTGGTCGGGAACCCGACCCGGGGAAACCCGCGGGAAAGTGCCACAGAAACACACCGCCGATGGCGCGTCAGCACGTGCGGCGCGCACAGGCAAGGGTGAAAAGGTGCGGTAAGAGCGCACCGGCGTCGTGGCGACACGGCGGCCAGGCAAACCCCACCCGATGCAAGGCCAAGCAGGACCGCTCGCAGGCTGCCCGCCAAGGTCCAGGTCGGCCGCTCAGATGGATGGCTGCTCAACGACAGAATCCGGCTTACCGGTCTGCTAAGGAAAAGCCCCGCTCAGGCGGGGTTTTTCTATGCCGATTCGCTAGAGCCGCCGCGCCCGCTCGCGTCGTTCGTTCAAGCTGAGGCCACGGCTGGGCGTGAGTCCGTAGTACGAGGTCGGGCGTCTCCCGGCCGTCGGCGAGACGTGCGGCAGGTGCCTGGTGATGCGCATGGCTGCGAAGCCCGTCGTGTAGCGGGCCCCCCGAGTTCACCTCCTTGAGCCGACTCGACTGGCTACCCGCCATCAAGGGCCAGGGCCAGGGCCGACGCGCGACGAGGGAGCATGCACTAGAAGTCGTTGAGAGCCCCCGAACCGAACGCCCTTGAAGGGCTGGTTTGGGCCTGTGAGCGATGTGTCAGCGATTTTTGAGCGCTGACGTGGAGGGGTTGCCGGCCGCCGCTGTGCGTCAGCCGCAGACGTATGGCATAATGGGTGGCATGCGCAAGACGACCGTATATCTCCCGGAGCGTTTGAAGGTGGAGCTCGCGCGCGCCGCGGTAGAGGCGGGACGCTCGGAGGCCGATCTCATTCGCGAGGGGGTGGAGTTGGTGACTGGCCGAGTGGGCGGCGCGGAGCCGTGCCTGCCGCTGTTCGCGAGTGGCGACCCGGATCTCGCCGCGCGGGTCGACGAGCATCTGGTCGGCTTCGGCGAGCGGTGATTCTGCTCGATACGAGCGGCCTGCTGGCCGCGCTCGACTCCAGCCAACGCCAGCACGCTCAGGCGGCAGCGGCTCTTCGCGACGCTCGCGGACCGCTCCTGCTTTCGCCGTTCGTCCTCGCCGAGCTTGACTACCTCCTCGCGACCCGCGTCGGCTCCCACGCGGCGATTGCGCTGCTGGCCGAGGTGGCGCGCGGGGCCTACCGGCTCGAATCGTTCGACGCAGGCGACGTCGCTATCGCGCACGAGGTCATCGAGGCCCATAGCGATCTCGACATCGGTCTTGCGGACGCGTCGATCGTTGTGCTCTCGCGCCGGTATGAGACGCTCGACGTGCTGACGCTCGACGAACGGCACTTCCGCACGCTTCGTGGATCAACGGGCCGGCCGTTTCGCATCCTCCCGGCCGACGCGCCAGGCTGAGCGCTGGCGCTCAGGTCGGGATCGCGGTCCGCGGTGCCATGCCTGGGATTGGACCCGTCGCTCCCGCTCTTGTCACCTCGCCGATCAGTTTGCGTCGGCGAGCGCGGCTTGGAAGTAGCCGAGGAACGGTGCGCGCGGGCGAACTCGACGATGCGCCCGTCGTCCTGCCAGGCCCGCTCGAACAGCAGAGCCAGCAGCTTGCGCCGTTCGGCTGGGTCAGTCTCGGTGTGCCGGAACTCGCCGAAGTCCCCGAGCAGTTCTTCGGCCTGCGCCAGGCCAGGATCGTCGGGCGGCTGTAGGCGCTCTAGCTTCTCTTCGAGGAGTTGCCGGCGGAGGATGTACTGCGGCTCGGAGAGGTCACCGAGCAGGTAGAGGTCCCGAAGGCGCTCAAGCTGACCGAGGAGGCACGGCGCCTGTCGTTGCTGCCGTCGCTTGCTGCGACGACATCAGACCCTGAAGCAGGCTCTGTCCGTGAGCCACGCTGAGGTATCAACTCGTTGGTTTGGAGCGTAAATCCAAGGATCGATCTCTTGGTTGACGGAAACGGCGCCGCGACACCTGGGCGCGACGAAAGCTGCGGCGCTGCGAGTCGGGCTTGGAGCAACGCGAGGACAAGCTGTAGCAGCTAGCGTCGCGCTCGGCCTTGCCGGCGTGCTGGCGGCGCCACCCGCCGGCCTTCGTCGGTGCGTCGAGCAGGCGTGACAACTCCCGGCGGTCGAGTACGTCGGGCAACGCCTCGCGCTTCTTCGGGCGTCCGCAGCACCTGTGCGGGGTCACGGTCGAGGTACTCGCTCTCCACGCAGAAGCGAAAGAAGCAGCGCAGCGCCGCGACCATTCGCGCCTGGCTGGACGGCGCCGGCCGGTGCGTTTGCCGTAGGCCAGAAAGGCGCGCAGGTCGCGCACCGACACCGCAGTCAGCTCATCGATGCCGCGCGCCGCCGGTAGGCACGGCACATCGCGGGCGACAAGCGGCGCTCGACCCTCGCAGAACACGATGAAGTCATCGCGGGCAGCAAACATCGGAACCTCCGTCCGGGCAGGCCCCATCCCAACATGCTGCGTAGCGTGACGAGTCTCCGGCTTACCGGTCTGCTACGGGACAGGCCCCCACCCCGGTGGGGGCCTGTTCTACGTCGCAGCTCAGGCCGGCTCGATGGCCCCGGGCCCGAGCTCGGCGAGCGCCTCCTCGAGCGAATCGTGCATCGGCGCCGCGCGCGAGAACTCGACGAGTTCCAGCGTGCGCAGGACGATGCTGCCGCCCGGCGTGACCACGAGGACGCGCTGGCGGCGCTCGCGCAGCCGGGCCGTGAGCGCGAAGAGCTTGCGGATCGCGGTCGAGTCCAGGAAGCCGACGCCGGTGAGGTCGAGGATCGCGCCGTGGGCATCGGAGGGAACGGCGGCCTCGATCGCGGCCGCGATCTCGGCCGCGTTGAAGACGTCGAGCTCGCCGACGACGCTCACGACGACGTTGTCGCCGTGCCGTTCGGCCTCGAGCGCGGCGGGCGCCGTCATGCGCGCACCGGCTCCGTCAGCCGCCGGCGCAGCCGGACCACGGTGCCCTCGGTGGTCGTCGAGAGCTGCACGTCGTCCATGAGCGCGTCGATGAGATCCAGCCCGCGACCCTGGTCGCTCGGCGGGCGCTGGTCGCGCCAGTGGCCGCGGTCGCGCACCGTCACGTCGACCTCGCCGTCGCGCAGGACCGCCTCGAAGGCGATCGTCTCGTCGGGCCCGGCGCCGGCATGCTCGATCGCGTTCGTGCATGCCTCGCTGCATGCCATGACGATCGCGTGGACGTCGACGTCCGAGGCGGCCGCCTGCGTGAGCCAGCGACGCAGGAGCGCGCGCAGCGAGTGCAGTGCGCTGGGCTCGCTCGGGATGTCGAGCGCCAGCCGCGCTCCGAGCGGCGCGTGGCACAGCACGAGCAGCGCGACGTCGTCGCTCAAGGCGCCCGTCGGAACGGCGGCCGCCAGCAGCCGGTCGCAGAGGGCATCGGCGTCCAGTGGCCCGTCGGCGGCAGCGCGCAGGAGGAGGTTCATGCCTTCGTCGAGATGCTCGCCGCGACGCTCGATGAGGCCGTCGGTATAGAGCACGACGGCGCCTCCGGGCTCGAGCGTCGTGGTGGCCAGCGCGTAGCCGGGGAACGGCAGCACGCCGAGCGGGACCGAGCGCCCGCCCTCGAGCAGGCGGGCCGTCCCGTCGGCGTCGAGGATGAGCGGCGAGGGATGCCCGGCGTTGACCCACGACAGCTGGCCGTCGACAGGATCGAAGACCACGAGCACGAGCGTCGCCATGTGCTCGGGGGAGTGGTCGGCGAGGACGAACTCGTTCAGGCGCTCGGCGATCTCGGCCGGGCCGTGGCTCTCGAGCGCGTACGCGCGGATCGCATTGCGCAGGGCGCCGAGCGTCGAGGCCGCCGCCAGCCCCTTGCCCGACACGTCGCCCAGGACGAGCAGGGCACGCCCGCCCGTGAGCGCGATCGCGTCGTACCAGTCGCCGCCGACCTCGGCCTCCGAGGCCGCCGGCAGGTAGCGTGCGGCGAGCGCGATGCCAGGGAGCGAGGGCAGCGTCTGCGGCAGCAGGCTGCGCTGCAGCGTCTCGGCGATCCGGTGCTCGCGGCCGAACGCGCGCGCGTGGTCGATCGCGAGCGCGACGCGGTCGGCGGTGAGGCGCAGCAGGTTGACGTCCTCCGCTCCCAGGCGCCGCGGCTTGCGGCTGCCGATCTCGATGACGCCGATGACCTCGTTGTGGGCGACGAGCGGGACGCCGATGATCGAGGAGATGCCGACGTCGAGGATCGACGGGTCTGCGAGCTCGTCGGCCCGCGGATCGTTGACGAGCACCGGCCCGCGGGCGGCGAGGACCCGCCCGGCGATGCCGGCGTCGGCCGGCACGCGGTCGGGCCGCTCCTCGCGCGTGGAGGAGTCCGACGTGACGAGCGACAGGGTGCCGTCCTCCTGCAGGAGCAGCAGCGCCGCCACCTCGGCGTCCATGACCTCACGGGTACGCGCGAGGATCGCCGGCAGGAGCGCGTCGAGGTCGCGATGCGTGAGCGCCGCGTCGGCGACCGCCTGCAGCCGGCCGATCGTCGCCGTCGCGCGCTCGGCCTCCGCCCGCTCGGCCTCGGCGCGCACGCGCCGCTCGCGCTCCTCCTCGTCGCGCAGGCGGTCGCCGATGTCCGTCAGCCGGGCGTTGAACATCCACTCGCCGTCGCGCTCGACGACCCAGATCATCGTCTCCCCGTGCAGCCTCGTTCCGTCGGGGCGGTCGATCGTCACCCGCAGCGCGATGTGGCGCATGCCGTCCTGGAGCGCGCCGTCCAGCAGCGCCCGCCGGTGCTCGTCGAACTTCGCGTGCCCCTCGGGCGGGATGCCGAGCTCCTGGAACGGCCGGCCGAGCACGTCCTCTCGCGGACGGCCGAGCAGGAGCTCGGCGGCGGCGTTGAGGTCGAGGACACGGCCCTCGACATCGGTCGAGATGAAGCCGTCGCGGGCGCTGTCGACGATGAGCCGCGTGCGCCGCTCACTGCTGCTCAGCGCCCGCTCCTGGCGCGCGCTGCGCTCTATGCCGGCCCGCACGAACTCCAGCAGGCGCGAGATGAGCAGGCCGACGACGAGCGGCGTCCCGAGCACGAGCACGAGGCGGATCGTCGTGTCCATCGTGTTGTCGATGTTCAGGACCGTGGCGTAGGCGACGCCGATGAAGGCGAGGTGCGCGAGCGCCTTCCACGTCGAGAAGAAGCAGAACGCGTACAGCGCCGGCCACATGTAGATGAGCGGGTACAGCCCGGTTGGCTGCGTGGAGTGGACGACGACGCTGAGGATGATCGTCACCAGCGCCAGCGCGGCGTGCAGGAGCGGGTCGGTGATATGGCTCGCGTAGCGCAGGAAGAGGAGCGCGAGCGCGAGCGAGAGCGTGGCGGTCACCAGCCCCACGGACACATTCGTGGTCTCGACCTGGGGGAGCGCGATCGTCAGCACGCCGACGAGCGCGCCTGCTGCGAAGAGGAAGGCCAGCGAGCGGGCCTTCGTCCGGCTGTCGAACATCGATGAGCCGCGCATCGGGATGCAAGGAGCTTACGAGCGCGCTGGACGACAATCCAGCGCTTGCGCGGGCCAGCGATCGATGCGAACATATGTTCGTATGATCGTCTGCGTCCTGCTGGAGCGATTTGAGCTCGTCGTGGCTGCGGGTGGCCGCGCGGGGCTTCTGCGGGAGCCTGCCGCGGTCGCTCCGGAGCCCGGTCGCGAGCTCTTCGTCGGCGAGGTCTCGCGGGCCGCCGAGGCGTTCGGGATCCACGCCGGGATGCGCATGGGGGAGGCGCTGGCCCGCTGCCCGGCGCTGGCGCTCGTGCCGCCCGACCCGATGGGCGTCGCCGAGGCGTGGGAGCACGCGCTGGCGCGGCTGGAGGGACTTGGGGCGGCGGTCGAGTCGCTGCGCTCGGGCGAGACGTGCTTCGACGCGCGCGGGCTGCAGCGGCTGCACTCGGGCCGGATCGTGCGGATGCTCGCCGAGGGTCATCTCGCCGCGAAGGGGCCCGAGCGCCTGCGCCGCGTGCTCGCCGGCGCGCGGATCGGGCAGGGACCGACGCGCTTCTGCGCGATGGTGGCGGCCCACGGCGCCCGCGTCCGGCGCCCGGGGCGCGTCGCCGGCGAGGGCGATCTCGCGTCGCGGCCGGTGGAGCTCCTGCGCCGCCGCGCCGAGACCGCCGCGCTCGTCGAGCCGCTCGAGCGCCTCGGGATCACGACTCTCGGCGCGCTCGCCGGGCTGTCCCGTGGCGCGGTCGCTGATCGCTTCGGGCGGTCCGGCCTGCTCGCGCACGATCTCGCCCGCGGCCGCGACACCCCGCTGCGCCCGCGCCGGCCGGGCGAGCCGCTGCGCGAATGCCTCGAGCTGCCCGAGGCCGGCTCCGGCGAGCAGCTCGGCCGCGCGCTGGGGCTGCTCGTCGACCGCCTGCTGGCCCGCCGCGAGCGGCGGGGGCGCACGCTGCGCGCGGTCGTCCTGTCGACGCGGCCCGTCGAGGACGGCACGTGGCACGAACGCGTCGTGTTCCGCGAGGCGGTCGCCGACGCCGAGCGGATGCGCCTCGCGCTCGGCGGGCGC
>JBPCJA010000192.1:0-8243 GCA_051005755.1 Solirubrobacteraceae bacterium | reverse complement strand
CTGTTCGCGCACTGGCGCTGGGGCGTGCGCCCTGACGGCTGGACGATGGGAGCCCGGTGAGCTGCGAGGCTCACGCCGGGTTCTGCGAGCGCCGGGGGGTGAGATTCCCCCCGGCGACTCACCTCGTTGCTGGCTTTCAGCATCGCTCTGACGCCGAGCGGTTCCACACGGACCTGGTGCAGCGTTTCGCCAGGTTCTGCTTGGAGCTCAATGCCGAGAAGACGCGCCTGATCGAGTTCGGGCGGTTCGCCGCCGAGAATCGCAGGCGACGGGGCCTCGGTCGGCCCGAGACGTTCGCGTTCCTCGGCTTCACGCACATGTGCGCGAGGACGCGGACAGGACGGTTCGCGTTGCGGCGCAAGACGATCACGAAGCGAATGGCGGCCAAGCTGCGCGAGGTGAACGCCTTGCTCATGCAACGTCGTCATTGGTCCATCCAAGAGCAGGGACGCTGGCTGGGCAGTGTGGTGCGAGGACACATCGCCTACTACGCCGTGCCCGGCAACATCAGCGCCGTGTCGGCCTTCCGAAAACAGGTCACGCGACACTGGAGTCGGGCGCTGCGGCGCCGGAGCCAGCGTCACCGCGTGACCTGGGCGAGGATGGGCCAGCTTGAGGCACGATGGCTCCCGCCCGCGCGCATCACGCATCCCTGGCCGAACATCCGATTCGACGCCCGCACCCAAGGTAGGAGCCCAGTGCGCTAGCAGTGCACGCTGGGATCCGTGCGGGGGGCCGCCCGAGCCCGAAAGGGCGAAGGGCGGTCCCTACCGCGACTCTGCTGGCCCAGCGGGAGAGCTGGCGGTGCGCGGCGAACTTCAGCGCCACGATCTCGTCACCAGACAGGCGTGCCGCAGGTTCTGCACTCATCGTTTGGGCTCCAGCTTGCGCAGGGCGAACTCGATGTCGCGCAGCGCGCCGTGATGGGCCTGTGGCGGCTGGACCCGGCCGACGATCCGCTCGCGCTCGGCGTGGGGGTCGTCGATGACGACCTCGATCGGGTCGATGCGCTCGGCCGCCCTGCCGGCGGCGGCGCCGCGACGACGCATGAGCTGCGTCAGCTCCGAGCGCAGCCCGTCGTCGATGGGTTCGTGGAAGCGCACTCGCACGAGGCGGCGCTCCTGCTTCGTGAGTCCGAGCCGTTCGTCCTCGCTGATCGTGACCTGCACCCAGCCGCAGACCAGCCGCCCCGAGCGATACGCACGTCCCAGCCGGCCGCGCTCTCGCGTGCGCTGCGTTCCCACGCTGTCCGCCGAGCCCGCTTGCCGATTGATGGCGCGATCCCAGATCACCGCCGCGCCGGCCGCCTCCGACGCCGACACATGGCGCTGCCGCTCCACACCCGGCACAGCTTCGATCAGAAACCGCACGCTACCGCTCCTTTCAGGTCCTCCTGAGCGCATTAATGCGCTCAAGAGCGCGTATGAGCGCAGCATAGAGCATTTGCGTGCTGTAGCGCACAAACGAGTCTGTGGCGCGCACAAATGCGCGATACCGTTGGCCCTGTGAGCGACCTGAGCGCCGAGGAGACCGCCAGACGCTGCCGCGCCGCGTGGGCATATGCCGCGCTCGGCCAGTCGGAGCTGGCCGCGCGCGCCGGGATTCACCGCGACCGGTTCCGTCGCCTGATCGCGCGCAGCAACCCGGACCGCGCGTCGATCGAGGAGATGCGGGCGATCGCCAGCGCCACAGACGTGCCCGGCGACTTCATGGAGCACGGATGGGACATCACGCGCTGGCGATCGCCGGACACGCTCACCGGTCAGGTCGCACAGCTCAGCGACACCGTGCACTCGCTCCAGCAGGAGCTGGATGCCGACGTGGGCGCGCTCCAAGCCGCGATGATCGAGGTGCGCGAGCACCTCGGTATGCCATGGCGCCCAGGCGCCCGCGCGACATCGAACACGACGGCCGAGCATGGACACTGACGTCATATCGCTCCGCGATTACGCGCGCCGCCGGCGAGACTTTGAGCAGCCCGCCGAAGGGCACACGCTCCAAGCCCTCCGTCACCGTGCCGGCCTCAGCCATCACGAGCTTGCCGCAGCGCTCACGCACGAACTCGGCGTACACGTTCGTCCGGGCGCGATCCGCGCATGGGAACACGGTCCGCCAGCACCGCCACCGGCGATCCTGGCGATCGCCAGACGCCTACCCACGCTCCCCGGATTGCCTGACCTCCCACCCGATACCGACAGCGAGCTGCAACGTGGCCTCAGCGGCGGACGAATCGGCGCCCACATCGTGCGCTGGGCCAGCGAGCAGGTCGCCGCGCTCTCCCGCCTCGACGACCAGATCGGAGGCGCGCGAGTCCTCCCGCTTGCGAGCGGCAACCTTGAACTGCTCACGCAGCTCCTCACGAACGCCACGTACAAGGACGCGCACGCCACCGAGCTACGACACATCGTCGCTGAAGGCGCGCGGCTAGCCGGCTGGGTCGCGTTCGACGCCGGCCGCACCGACAAGGCAAGCGGCTACTGGCGGACCGCCATCACTGCCGCCCGAGAGGTCGAGGATCGCGACTACAGCGCCTATGCCATGGCATTTCTCGCTTTCGACGCCATCGACAGGCAGCGCGACCCATCCGCAGCGCTCAGGTTCCTGAAGGCCGCAGAGCACGAAGCCAGCCGCAACTCCCCGCTGCGCATCGTGCTCGCACAGTGGGCCGTCCAGCCCTACGGACTGCTCGGTGAGCACCGTGAGGCGCAGCGAAGCCTGGTCCGCGCCGATGCACTCTGGGAACACCGCAATTGCGAGAACGACCCGCCCTGGCTGTACTGGATGTATCTGCCCTCGCTCAGCCCCGAAGTGCCACGAGGGATCATCCCCGACGATCCAGCACGCGCCGAAGCCATGCTCGCCGACGGCCTCGACGCGCTCTCCGACGACTACCCCCGCGACCGCACCATCTTCTACCTGGGGATCGCCGAGGCCCGTCTCGCGCAGCATGGCCGCCTCGACGAAGCCGTCGACGCCGCACGCACCGCGGTCAACCTCGTCTCATCTGCACCAAGCCCCCGCGTTCACCAACGTCTCGAACGCCTCATCCACAGCCTCCCGGAACATCCCGACTCCGCACAGCTACGCGAGGAACTCGCCTCCACCCGAGCAGGGCCGGCATGACCGACGGACCGCGCGCCACCAGGCCCGCGGCCGTCGCAGACCACTGGAAGGCTTCTGAGACCAGGCGATGACCGCGCATCGAGCAAACGCCACGCTAGCCGAGGATCTACGCCTCCTGCACCAGGCAGCCGAAATGGCACGAGGTCACGCCTACGCCCCGTACTCGGGCTTTGAGGTCGGTGCTGCGCTGCGCGCCAGCGACGGTTGCGTCATCACGGCCGGTAACGTCGAGAACATCGTCTATGGCTCGACGATGTGTGCCGAGCGCGCGGCGATCTTCCGGGCAGTCGCCGAAGGGCACACGCGCTTCGACGCGATCGCAATCGCCGGCCCCGCCGGCACGATCTCTCCGTGTGGCGCCTGCCGCCAAGTGCTCGCCGAGTTCCTGGACCCGTCCACGATCATCGTCTTTCCGCTCGACTCGCAGCTTGTCACCGTGCGCCTCAGCGAGCTTCTACCGCACCCGTTCAGCCCGCCGCCCGGATCGTGAGTCCCCCCATACCCGCGCCGCCCCCGCCGTCGCACAACCAGACTGCCCAGCTCGGGTTCGTTGAGACTTTCTCTACTTCCTCGAGCTTCTACCGCACCCGTTCAGCCCGCCGCCCGGATCGTGAGTCCCCCCATACCCGCGCCGCCCCCGCCGTCGCACAACCAGACTGCCCAGCTCGGGTTCGTTGAGACTTTCTCTACTTCCTCAAGGGCGGCGCCTCCGGCGCCGCGCCGGCCGCGCCGCTGCCTGCGGCCCGCCTTGCCCTCCCGGGCTGACGCCCTCCGGGCCGGCGGGCCGCGGCACGGCCGGCTGACACGGGGATGCGACGGGCATGAGGTCGTAGACCAGCTCAACGTCCGGCTCGTCGACGGCGCGTAGCTGCGCCGGTCGAGGCGGTCAAGTGCCCGCTGCGCGGCTCGTCTGCGGCTCGGCCCTGCCGGACGGCACTGACAGCCCCGCCCGGCTGCGCTCATGAGGCGATCAAGGTCCGGCGGGCCGGACTCGGGGAAGCGGCGTGGGGTTGGGGCGTCCATCTGGTAGACCGCTCGGGCGCTACGACACGATCGCTTCGCGCGAGATGCGACACTCTCGCGGCGCTGAGGCGATCGAGCCGCGGTCCCTGATGGGTGCCGTATAGCACCCGCTCATCGCGACAGATCACCGAACCGGTCTTACGGGACGGCGGGGGTCTCGTGTCTGCTGGTCTCGCTGTCCGGGTGAGCTAGGGAGACGGGTGTGGCGGTGGGGGTTCCGCTTACGGCGGCACATCGAGCCGCCCATGCGACTACGCCGCGTGCCTGGGCACGGCAGCCGGGGCCACCGGCCTGGGCTGCTGCTTTCGTAGTCGTGCTCCCGAGGAGAATTGGACGCGCGCAGCGCCGTGGCGACATGAGAAAAGCGCCGACCGGCGGCCGCCGAAGCGGACGCTAGCCTGCTGGCATGTCTGACATCGACCTCAACGAGGAGCGGGTCTACGAGCTCCAGGACGCCCTCACGGAAGCGGTACGGGCCACCGAGGAAGGTGCGGTCGATTCGTCGAGCCGGCGAACGGCACGCTCCGTAAGGCCCTGAGCAAGCGCCCCCACCTGATCTTCGGGCGGCGGGGCTCGGGAAAGACGAGCCTCCTCCGCAAGGCGATCGCCGAGTACAACCTTGATCGACGGCCGAGCGCATTCGTCGATCTCGAGCCGTTCAAAGGCCACACGTACCCGGACGTCCTCATCAGTGTCTTGATCGAGTTCTTCCAGAGTCTGAAGTCGTGGCTCGACGAGGCGGCTGTCGCGCCCGCGAACCGGACGAAGGTCTGGGAGCGGTGGTTCTCTAAGCCCCGAAAGGGCCCGCTCCCCAAGAAGATCGCCGCCGGGATCAGCTCGGACGTCGCGGCCGTCCTGGCCGATCTCGAGGTGCTCCTGCACACGCAGGACGACGCGGAGATCGAGGTGCGACTTCAGTCGGCGTCGAATGCACGCGCCGAACTCAAGGCATCGCTGGCGACCCCCGGTGGCGGGCCTTCGGTCGGCGCCGCGATGGGCTCGTCCGAGGGGCGCACCGAGGAGATGCTCGAGAAGCTCCGACGTTCGAAGGCGAACTACCTGCATCGCCGGATCCTCGAGTACCAGCGGCTTGTCAAACGCGTCGTCGAGCTGGCGGACGCCGACGGACTCCTCATCCTCGATGACCTCTATTACATCCGGCGATCCGACCAGCCGCTCGTCGTCGACTACTTCCATCGGCTCACGAAGAACCAGCGGATGTGGCTGAAGGTCGGGACGATCCGGCACCGTTCCAGTTGGTACGTCCGCGGCGACCCGTCCGTCGGCACCAAGCTTGGGGACGACGCGGACGCGATCAATCTCGACATCACCCTGGAGAACTACCGCACCGCCAAGAACTTCTTGACGAAGATCTTCGGGGAGATCTGCGACGAGGTCGGTATCGAGCCCGCGGAACTCCTCACCGACGGCGCCGTCGACCGACTCGTGCTGGCGTGCGGCGGGGTCGCGCGCGACTTCCTCTCGATCGCCAACAGCGCTATCACCGTCGGACGGGAACGGGGCGAGACGTACCGCGGTACCAAGGTCAACGTCGAAGACGTGAACCAGGCGTGCGGTCAGCACGAAGGGACCAAGCGCGACGAACTATCGCGAGACGCCGCGGACGGCCAGGAGGCTCTGATCGACGAGTTCGAGCGCGTCCGGACGTTCTGTCTCCAGGAGAAGAACGCCAACTGCTTCCTCGTCGAGAAGGACTCCAAGGGCGACGGCTACCGCCACATCCAAGAGCTCGTCGACCTGAGGCTGCTGCACCTGGTGAAGTCGCGTGTCACAATCCCGGACCGGCCGGGAAAGGTCTACGAGGCGTACCTGCTCGACTTCAGCCAGTACACGGGCGAGCGGAAGAAGCGCGATCTCGGCATCGTGGAATTCTGGAAGTCCGGCGCGAGCGCGAAGCTCCGTCGTGCGGCATTGATCTACGAGCCCTCCTGACCGATGGTTGTGACGAACGAGAAGCCCCCCGTCGACATCCCAGTTCTGGCGCTGACCATCGCCGAGGCCGCTCGTGCTCGATCGGGCTGAGCGTTCGCGTGATCGCGATCGTCGGACAGCCGCCGCCTCTCGCGCGTTGCGACAGCGGTCGACTGACGTCCGCCGGCTCCCGGCGTCCCATTCTGGTCGCCTCACGCTGAGGGATCGGCTTACGGGGCCACATGCGCGGTCCGCACGACCGCGCCGCATGCCGGGGCAACGGCAGCTGGAACCATCGGCCTGGGCTGCTGGTTTCGTCCAGAAGCAGGCGGGTCCCGAGAGCGCTCCCTTCGTCCAATAGGAGCGCTCTCGATCCGGGCCGGCGGAAATTCTGGCCGACCCAATCGAGGAGGCAGATCCGCGAGCCGGCCTTCCCTAGCAGCGAAACCAGGAACGGGCGCTACACGCCGATGCGCCTCAAGATCTGTCTCGGGACCGATGCGGGGCGGCGGGGCGGCCGTTAGCGTTGTGCGGGTGCTGCGCAGATTTCGTCGCGTGTGGGCGCTGACCCGGTCTCATCCTCTGGTGGCGGACCTGCTGCTGGCCGCGGTGTTGCTGGCGCTGGCGTTGCAGTCGTTCGAGGTGAGCTCCGACCTCTTCGCGGGCGACCCGGAGAATTTCGTGCCGGACACGGCGTGGAACACCGCCTGGCTGGCGGGAATCATCCTGCCGCTGGCGCTGCGCCGGCGATTCCCGGTGAGCGTGCTGCTCGTCGCCACGACGACGTTCATCGTCTACACCGTCGTGCTCGGCCCGTTCGTCGAGGTCTTCATGACGGTCATCACGCTGTCGCTGGCTGTGTACAGCGCCGCGGCGCACAGCCGCGCGCGCCTGTGCAACGCCGTCTGCGCGGCCTGCCTCCTCGGGATCATAGGCCTGGTTGTGCTCGACAACCCGCTCGGCACCCCGCTGGACTTCCGCCTGTTCCAGGTGCTCTCCAACGTCGCGCTGTTCTGCGCGTTGTGGTCGCTGGGCGCGGCGCTCGGAGCGGGACGGCGGCGCGCGCGGGACTTGTTGCAGCGAACGGTCGAGCTCGAGCGTGAGCGTGAGGAGAACGCCCGTCGCGCCGTCTTTGACGAGCGCGTGCGGATCGCGCGCGAGCTGCACGACGTCGTGGCTCACCACGTCAGCATGATGGGCGTGCAGGCCGGAGCGGCCCGGGTTGTTCTGGACCGCGATCCGGTCAAGACACGGCAGGCGCTCGCCTCGATCGAGACATCCAGCCGTCAGGCGGTGGTGGAGCTTCACCGTCTGCTCGGCTTCCTGCGCCAGGCCGGCGACCCCGACGACCTGGCACCGCAGCCGGGTCTCGGTCAGCTGCACGAGCTTGCTGCGGGCATGACTGGTCCCGAGCTCACCGTCGACGTTCGCGTCGAGGGCGAGCAGCGGCTGATCGCGCCCACCGTCGAGGTGTCGGCGTACCGGATCGTGCAGGAGGCGCTGACGAACACGCTCAAGCACGCCGGGGCGTCGCGCGTCGACGTCCACCTGCGCTACTGGCCTGACGAGCTTGAGATCGAGGTCGTCGATGACGGGCGCGCCAACGGTGCCGCGTCGTCGGCCGCGGGCGGTCTGGGCCTGATCGGCATGCGCGAGCGCGCCGCGCTGCACGGCGGGCAGCTCGTGGCCGGCCCCGCGCCGGCGGGCGGGTTCGCGGTCCGCGTCCGGCTACCGACACCAACCAGTGCCTTGTGATGAGCATCGGGGTGCTGCTGGCCGACGATCAGGCGATGGTCCGCGCCGGCTTTCGCATGATCCTCGAATCCGAGCCCGACATCGCCGTGGTAGGCGAGGCCGAGAACGGCGAGCAGGCCGTCGCGGCGACACGTCGCCTACGGCCCGACGTCGTGCTGATGGACATCCAGATGCCCGGAGAGGACGGGCTGCACGCGACGAGACGAATCACGCAGCAGCCCGAGCTGGTCAGCCGCGTGGTGATCCTGACGACGTTCGAGCGCGACGAGTACGTCTTTGACGCGCTGCGCCAGCTGGCCCGAGTTCGACAGCTCGGCGGGTGGTTGGGACGCTCTGCAATCAGGAGTATTGAGTGTTGATGGCGTCTGGGGTGGGGTTCCTGGGGTCGTGGGACACGTGTTCATAGGTAA
>JBPCJA010000191.1:0-14572 GCA_051005755.1 Solirubrobacteraceae bacterium | reverse complement strand
CCACGCCGACCACATCCACATCGGCTACCAACCCCACTACCAACCCGGCACACCCCACGCCCACCAACTCCAAGCGATCCTCAAACCCACCCAATGGATCAAACTCATCGACCGCCTCGCACACATCAACAACCCCACCGTCAACCCCAAACCCTCCAAATACGCCATCCCCGTACCCGTCCGGCGCGCGTCCATCCAGCACAAGGGCGAGTAGGTCGTCCGCCGGCCGCGGCGCTTGGCTCCCGCAGCGCTCGGCCGCGGCGCTCGGCTCAGGTCCCGAGCGCTCCCGGGTCCGCGGGGACGTCGACGGCGTGCTCGCGCAGGATGTCGAGTGAGACGATCTCGAGGGCACGCTCGTGGGTCGATGCGAGCACCACGTAGGCAGCCGCGCCGTCCTCGTGGGCTCGCAGCCAGTTGATAGCCGTCACGCACCAGCGATCGCCCGGCACGAGTCCGGGGAAGTGGTACCCCGGCATCGGGGTGCTGAGGTCGTTGCCGATGCCGTGCTGGTGCTCGAGGAACTCCGCCGTCACCACGGCGCAGATCGTGTGGCTTCCGAGGTCCTCCGGCCCGGTGCTGCAGCACCCGTCCCGGTAGAACCCCGTGACCGGGTCGGTGCCGCAGAGCTCCAGCTCTCCACCCAGGACGTTTCGCTCCGTCACGGCACGAAGTATCCCCTGCAAGCCAGAGGGTGTGTTGCCTTCGTACGGCTGACCCTAAAAAGGCGACACACTCCCTGGTGGCGCGATCCGCTCGCGCAGCTCATCCCAGAGCTGGGCGTACGCCCGTCCCGCCGGGCCGTTCGGGGCGAATTCGGCGAGCACGCGGCGGTGCACGCCCATCCGCTCGACGTCGCTCGCCGAGGGGATCGCCGTCCGCAGCACGCCGTCGCGGCCCGACAGCTCGGCGATGACCTCCTGGTGCAGGCGCCGGCGTACGTCGGTCATCGCGAAGAAGGCGAGGATGCGCGGCGGCTCGGACACCTCGTCGGCGACGAAGCGGCGCAGCTGGTCGAAGGTGCGCAGCGACAGCGGCGAGGGGATGAGCGGGACGAGCAGCACGTCGGCGGCCCCGAAGACGCTCTCGGAAGCCAGCGAGATCGCCGGCGGGCAGTCGAGGAAGACGTAGTCGTAGGCGCCGGCGAGCGGGGCGAGCACGCGCGCCAGGCGTCGCGTCGGGCGTTTCGTCGCATCGAGCGCGAGGTCCATGTTGCGGTAGGAGAAGTCGGCCGGCAGGAGGTCCAGGCGCTCGTGGTCGGTGCCCTTCAGCAGCGCGACCGGATCGCTCTTGCCACGGACGAGCCGGCGCCCGCCGCCCTTGACCTTCGGCTTGATCCGCAGCAGGTACGTCGCGGCGCCCTGCGGGTCCAGGTCCCAGAGCAGCACCCGCGCGCCGCCCTCGGCGGCGAGCCAGGCGAGGTTCACCGACGCCGATGTCTTGCCAACGCCGCCCTTGATGTTGTAGGCGGCGACGACGGTCATGCGAACGTCTGCTTGACGACCGTTCGCTGCTCCTTCGCCGCGAAGGCCGCGAAGCGCTCGGCGAACTCGGAGCGCGCCCGCGCCTGGTCCGCCGCGAGCCGCTGCACGAGCACGCCCATCGCCATGAGCGCGGGGGCCCCGCCCTCGAGCGCCGCGACCTCATCGCCGAGCGAGCGCAGAAGGTCGGCCTGGACCTCGCGGTCCTGGAAGCGTCCGAGGACGTCCTGCAGCGACTTCAGCGACGCGACCATCGGCTTGACGACCGCCGCCGGGTACAGCGAGGCGAAGAACTCCAGCAGGTAGCGCAGCTCCTTGCCCTTCTTGCGCAGGTCGTGCAGCGCCTCGGCCGGGGTGTCGTCCTCGATCTTGCGGCCCATCCGCACCATTCGCCGGTAGACGGTCGCGATCCGCTCGCCGGCGACCGCCGCGACGGGACGCGCGGCGTCCGGCCGGCCGCCCTCGTCGCTCTCGACGAGCCCGTCGAGCACGTCCGACCAGTTCTCGAGCAGCGCGCGCGTGCGCGCGGAGCGCAGCGCGCGGACCATCGTGGCGCGCTCCGCCCGCAGGTGATCGGAGAGCAGCCGACCCAGCGGCGCGACGTCGCCCGCGCCGCCGTCCAGCAGCCCGGCGGTAAGCTCGCCGAACTCCAGCAGTTGCACGTCGAGGTCACGCGTCGGACCGGTGATCGCCTGCAGCTCGCGGAAGCCGTCACGGAAGACGCGCAACGGCTCCGGCGGAAAGACCCCCGCCAGCTCGCGCTGCAGCGCCCGCGAGCGGCGCACCGCGACGCGCAGATCGTGGAGGAACTCGCTGTCGACGTCGTCCAGCGTGCCCGGCAGGTTCGCCTCTACGACCGCGAGCAACCGGCGCGCGATCGCGACCGCCGCCGCGTCGGCGCGCTCCTCGGGGCGCAGCTGCACCCGCAGCTTCGAGGAGGTACCGCCGACGTTCCCGCCGCCGGCCTCGACCGCATCGTCCTGCACCGGCCGCGGTGCCGGCACGAGCCCGAGCTCGCTGCGCAGCTGGGCGCGCACGCGCTCGAACTCGCGGTCGTAGCCGAGCACGCCCGTGACGTGCAGCCGCGCTGCGAGTGCCAGCGGGCGAGCACCGTCGCCGAGCAGCGCGACGGGCTCCTCGACCCGCAGGCGGACGACGATCTTGCCGATGTCGTCGAGGACGTTCAGCGGGAGCATGCGGCTGCGCACACGGGCGACCGGCGTGAGCGCGCGCATCTCGACGAGGGGGGCGAGGCGATCGCGCAGCGGACCGGCCGGCAGCTCGGCGGCGAACAGCCGCACGGCGCCGCCCGGGAGCTTCCCGGCGGCGTGCTCGGCGGAGGATGTCGCATCGGTCAGCGCGAGCCGCCCGCCGCTGCCGACGAGCACGAGCCCGGCGTCGTGGAGGCGACCGTCGAACGTGTCCCAGAACGTCCGCTGCATCGTATGGGCGCTCTGGGTGACGATCGGCAGCGTCCCGGCGAGCGCATCCGCCGCCGCGGCGGCGGCGAGCCCTCCGGGCAGCAGCAGTTGGGTCGCCGGTGGCGTCATGGCGACAGTCTGCCAGCGAGCGGTCGCAACGTTCGCCGGCGGAAGGTCGCGACCGCGTGCCAGCGTGCGGCGGCGACGGGCTGACCGCCGCCGCCGCGGATCCTCAGCTGTTGCCGCGCGTCGTCTCGTCCCGGTCGCGGGCGAGACGCTCGGCCTCGTTGCGACCGGGATGGTCGGGCGGCAGGTCGTGTGGGCTGATCTCGTCGTGCGCCTCGGGCGTGTCGCCGAGCGCGGTCTCGTCGTCCGGCGTCATCGGGCCGAGCGGCTCATCGGCGTCCTCGTCGTGCGGCGGAGCGGGATGTTCCTCGTCGTCGCGCATCGTCATCTACAGAGCGCGTTGTCGAGGCAGGCCTCGGTGAACCAGATGATGTTGTAGTCCTTGTCCTTCGTCCCGGTGATCTCACCGGTGTCGGCCTGCGTGCTCATGGTCGCCTCCTCGGAGGGGTTGCTCGACACTGCGCTACGCGGATACCCGTGCGCAGTCCAGATATGCCGGCGATCCACGGGCCGTCCGCCGACGTCCCGAGGCGCTTGTGGCATTCAGCCTGCCGTGAATCCCACGATCAGCTGCGCCGTCTTGAGTGGGATGTCGAGCTGCGGGCAGTGGCCGATGCCTTCGAGCTCGACCCAGTCGGCGTGCGGGAGCCAGTCGTTGCGAAAGCGCGCCGCCGTAGATGGCCACGGCAGCAGCTTGTCGTCGGTGCCCCACACGATCCGCACCGGGCAGGTGATCTTCTCGGCGTCGAGGCTGTAGCCCTCGCGGATCGCGTACTCGACCATCGGCAGAGCCCCCGTGCAGCAGGCGATGCCGACCGTCTGGTGGGCGAGCAGCTCGGCCGGGATGTGCTCGTAGTTCGTGACGATGAGCTGCGTCGCCTGGCGCCGACCCTGTGCTGAGGCCATGAGCGCGTCCGCGTGCGGCGCGGCCGCCTTCATCTGGTCTTGCATCGTCGCGAAGAAGCGAGCCGTCTCCTTGTAGCCCTCGTCACTCCTGGCCCAGCCGCCGGCCGGGGCGAGCGCGACGACCGACGCTGCCCGGCCGCGCGCGGCGAGCTGCAACGCGACGTACCCGCCGAGCGAGTTGCCGACGATGTGCGCGATCTCGAAGCCCGCGTCGTCCATCGCGCGCTCGATCGCATCGGCAACCACTGCACCGCTGACCTCACCTTCGAGCGGCGGACCTCCCGCATGGCCGAGCAGCGTCGGAGCCAGCACGTCGTGATGGCGCTCGAGCACCGGCAACACCAGCTCCCACGTCCGCCACGTGCCCGTGAAGCCGTGCAGACACACCAGCGGTGACCCACGACCGCCGCGGTGCGATGCGGTGAACACGCAGGACACACCGCCGAAGGCTAATGACGTGGTTTGGCGGCCGGCCACGCACACGTGGCGGATCGAGCCCGACAGCGACTGCGGGCCCGCGCTCGAGGACGAGATCGGCGGCGAGGACGACGGCTACGCCCGCGCCCGAGTCGCGGGCGCTGCTGGACCGCCTCATGGCGCTGCTGGCCGAGCGCGACCGCCGGGTGCTGCTGATGCGCTTCTGCGACGACATGACCCAGGCCGAGATCGGGGCCCTGCTCGGGGTGAGCCAGATGCAGGTTGCAGGCGCTGGATGAGCAACACCATGGGCTCCTCGCGCCCAGCTCCGCCCTCGGCGCGGGTGATGAAGTGATGAAGTGATGGTGAAGAACTGATTGTTGATGCATGAGCCGGGGTAGGCGGCGGTCCCCGATGACGCCGGAAAACCTCACTCCCCAGGTCCACGAGACCGGCGAGCGCCGTTTCAACGGGCGATGAGGCTGCTCATGAGCACCGACGCCGTCGGCAGCGCCTGGACCTACGCCACCGAATTGCGCGCAGAGCTCGCGGCGTCCGGCGTCGAGGTCGTGCTGGCAACACTCGGGCCGCGGCCGCCGCCGGACTCCGAGTCCTCGTATCTCCCCTGCCGGCTGGAGTGGCAGCAGGAGCCGTGGGAGGACGTGTGGGCCTCCGGCCGCGGGCTGCTTGCGCTCGCCGAGGAGACGAACGTCGATCTCGTGCACCTCAACGGGTTCGCCCACGGCGCGCTGCCGTGGAAGGTGCCGGTCGTCGTCGCCGCGCACTCGTGCGTGCTGTCCTGGCACGAGGCGGTTCGCGGGGCGCCTGCGGGCGGGGAGTGGCACCGCTATCGGGAAGCCGTCGCCGCGGGCCTGCGCGGCGCGGACGCCGTCGTCACGCCGACCGCCGCGATGCGTGGAGCACTGCGCCGCCACTACGGCTTCGACCACCGCTGCCGGCTCATCGCCAACGGCGTGTCGCCGCACCCGGCTGGGTCGGACGGGCCGACTCCCCGCACGCGGCTCGTGCTCGGCGCGGGGCGGCTGTGGGACGAGGCCAAGGGCCTGGACGCGCTCGACCGCGCGGCCGCGAAGATCGCATGGCCGGTGGCAGTCGCCGGCGACGCCGGCGGGCACAGCGCCGGGCACGCGCACCTCCTCGGCGCGCTCCGCCGCGACGAGCTGCGAGAGCAGATGAGCCGAGCGGCGATCTTCGTCCATCCTGCGCGCTACGAGCCGTTCGGGCTCGTCGTCCTCGAGGCCGCACTGGCGGGCTGCGCGCTCGTACTCGGTGACATTCCGTCGCTGCGCGAGCTGTGGAACGGCGATGCGCTCTTCGTCACGCCCGGCGACGCGTCCGCGCTGGCCAGCGCCTGCGACCGGATCATCCACGACGACGACCTGCGCCGCGCGCTGGCCGAGCGCGCGCGCCGGCGTGCGCAGCGCCATGACGCGGCTGCGATGGCCGCCGCGTACATGCGTCTCTACGAGCAGCTGCGCGATCGCGAGCGCAAGTCGGTGCCGCATGACAGCGCATTCTCGACCACGTCGTGAAGGCGTTTCCGCGGGTGAACCGATGTTCGCGGCCGAGCGGGCTTGGGTAACCGTGGCGGCGTGATTACACCAAGAGACATAGACGACGAGCCGTTCCGGCGCCGTCGGGACACGGACGAGTTGCCGTCTCGCACCGCCGCCAGCCAGCGCCGTGCCATCCAGGCCGCCATGACCGCCGCGGTGATGGCGATGCGCTCCTCCGGGCGCCGCCCGCGCTCGCCGAGCCGACACGACGCGCCGCCGGCTGGGCGCGCCTGAGCCGGCCGCGATGCGCGTCGTCGTCACCGGAGCAACGGGGAACGTCGGGACCAGCCTCCTGCGGGCGCTCGGCGAGGACCCTGCCGTGGATGAGATCGTCGGGCTGGCGCGGCGCCGGCCCGAGCTCAGCCTCCCACGCACTCGCTGGGTGACCGCCGACGTCGCGCGCGACGACCTCGGCGCCCACTTCGCCGGCGCCGATGCCGTCGTCCATCTCGCATGGCTCATCCAGCCCTCGCGCGATCGCGCCACGACCCATGCGGTGAACGTCGGCGGCAGCCGGCGCGTCTTCGCGGCGGCGGCCGCCGCCGCCGCCGTCCCGAGCCTCGTCTACGCCTCGTCCGTCGGTGCCTACTCCCCCGGTCCGAAGGACCGCCGCGTCGACGAGAGCTGGCCGACGGGCGGCATCGCGAGCTCGTTCTACTCGCGCGACAAGGCCGAGGTGGAGCGAATCCTCGACGGCATCGAGGTCGACCATCCCGAGATGCGCGTCGTGCGCCTGCGGCCGGGGCTCATCTTCAAGGGCGACGCCGCGTCCGGGATCCGCCGGCTGTTCGCGGGGCCGCTGCTGCCGACGCCCCTGCTGCAGCGCCGACTCATCCCGATCGTGCCCGCGCTGCGCCGCCTGCGCTTCCAGGGCGTCCACTCGCTCGATGTCGGCGACGCCTACCGTCTGGCGGTCGTGCGCGACGTGCGCGGCGCGTTCAACGTCGCCGCCGAGCCGGTGCTCGACCCAGCCGAGCTCGGCCGCCTGCTGGGCGCGCGGCCCGTGCCCGTGCCCGAGAAGGCGCTGCGCGCGGCGGTCGAGGCGACGTGGAAGCTGCGCCTGCAGCCGACGCCGCCCGGGTGGCTCGACATGGCGCTCGAGGTGCCGCTCATGGACGTCAGCCGCGCCCACCGCGAGCTCGGCTGGGCGCCGACGCGCAGCGCCGGCGACGCACTGCTCGAGCTCATCGAGGCGATGCGCCGCGGCGACGGGCTGCAGACCGCGCCGCTTCAGCCTGGCGGCGGCGGGCCCCTGCGCATCCGCGAGCTGCTGACGGGCGTCGGCGCCCGCTCGCGCGGCTGACCACGCCGGCTCACCCCAGCGCGTTCACGTACTCGGCGGGCAGCTCGCACGACATCAGCGTCCCGCTGGAATGGATCGACTTCGACGAGACGCCGATCCTCTTCGCCAGCCACTTCCTCGTCGAGCACCAGCTCGAGGAGTTCGTCGTCTCGCTCGGCCAGGTCGTCGGACCCCCGGCGGTCGGGCCGCCGGACGAGCTTGCGGTCCCCGCCGCGCCGATCCACGATCCCGCGCACGTGCCCATCAACACGCTCGCTTGCTTCGGCCTCACGCGCCATCGCATGACCGAGCTCATCGCGCTCCTGCAGAACGCGCTTGAGGAGCACGACCGGCGACGGTGAAGCGGCCGTCACTCCCGAGCGGCCGCGAGGAGCACGGCGTCGACGGCGTCTTCGAGGTTCTCGCGTAGTCGCTGCGGCGAGACGCCGAGCTCGTAGCGCTGGTGGTAGTAGAGGTCGGCGGCGAGCGGAGAGAGGAGCAGATCGGCGAACCACGGGGCGTCGATGCCCGGCGCGGCGTCGAGCAGCAGGACGGTCGCATGCAGCCTCCACGCGCGGTAGGCGCCGATGTGAAAGCGCGCGCCGGCGCATGAGCCGTGCAGCGCGCGCAGCAGCGGCAGGGTCTCCTCCGTCAGATCGGCGAGCGCGTGCAGGAAGGCGACCAGCCGCTGCCGCGGCGGTGCGCCCGGACCGAGCGGCGCCGGGCCGCTGAGCAGGCGGTCCTGAAAGATCCGTTCGCGTTCGTCGAGCAGGGCGGCGACCAGCCCTCCCTTGTCGCCGAAGCGCCGGTACACCGTGCCGACGCCGACGCCCGCCGCCCGCGCGACCTCGCGGATCTCGACCGCCTCCACGCCTTCCTCGAGCAGCAGCCGCTGCGCCGCGGCGAGCACGCGCTCGCGGTTGCGAAGCGCGTCGCGACGCTGGGCGATGTCACCCGCCATCGGCAGCGCGACGTCGAGGCGAGGCTGCTCTGTCCCGATCGGCTCGACCATCACACGTTCGAGCAACGAGATCTCGCTGGCGGGAGCCTGGGCGTCCATGCGTCGAGCCTACCACTTTTCGGAACATGTTCCGCTTGTGCTACCGTTCCGAGGTGTTCTAAACGGAACGTGTTCTTGTTTTCTTTCCCCAGGAGGCCTCGATGACAACGGCAACGGCGATCGCCCACGGCACGTACACGGCCGATCCGATCCACTCCAGCATCCAGGCCGGCGTGCGCCACATGGGCGTCGGCTCGTTTCGCACGACGTTCTCCGACGTCGACGCCCGTCTGACGTTCGGCGGCGACGGCCCGCGCCTGGAGGGGCGCGCGCAGGTGCGGTCGATCTCGATCCACAACCCGCCTGAGTTCCGCGAGCACGTCCTCAACGGAGCGGACTTCTTCGATGCCGGCAAGCATCCCGAGATCCTGTTCGCGTCCTCGCGCCTGGACCTCAAGGACGACGGCACCGCCGAGCTCGACGGCGAGCTCGTCATCAAGGGGATCGCCAAGCCGATCAGCGCGACCGGCACGTGGCGCGAGCCGATCGACGACCCCTACGGCGGCGTCCGCACGGCGCTCGATCTGCAGGTCGTCATCGATCGCCGCGACTGGGGGATCAGCTGGCAGGCCCCGTTGCCCAAGGGCGGCGACGCGCTCGGCTGGGACGTCACGCTCGAGGCGCATCTCGAGCTCGTCAAGGACGCCGGCTAGCCATGCGCGTCCTGGGGATCTCCGGCTCCCTGCGCCGCGAGTCGCACAACACCAGGCTCCTGCGGGCGGCAGCTTTCGAGCTGCCGCCCGGTACGGAGCTTGCGATGTTCGAGCAGCTGGCCGCCGTCCCGCCCTACTCCGAGGACCTCGACGGCAACCCGACGCCGCCTGGGGCCGCTGCGCTGCGGACCGCGATCGCGGACGCCGACGCCGTCCTCATCGCCACGCCCGAATACAACTCGTCGGTTCCCGGCCAGCTCAAGAACGCGCTGGACTGGGCATCGCGGCCGCTGGCCACCAACGTCCTGCGCGCCAAGCCCGCCACCGTCGTCGGCGCCAGCACCGGCGTCTTCGGCGCCGTGTGGGCGCAAGCCGAGGTCAGGAAGATCCTCGCTGCGATCGGCGCCCGCGTCCTGGAGGACGACCTGCCCGTCGGCCAGGCCCACGACGCGTTCGCCGCCGACGGGTCCCTCAGCGACCCCCAGCTGCGCGACCTGCTCGCCGGCGCGATCGCGACCCTCGTCGAGACGGCGCGCACATCCGAGGCCGTCAGGACCGGCGTCGCGCAACCGCAGTAGCCGCATCGCCGCCGCGCGGCCATTTCGTGTGACATGCGACACAGGTTCGGATTGCCACACCGCGTCACACGAGGTGGCCGCCGTGCGACGCGGCGGCAGTGTCGCGACAGTGGACGCGATGAACGTCGCATCGCACATGGGCAGCGCCGCCGACCTGGCCGGCGGCGTCGAATGGCAGCACGCGTGGACGCCCTCGCGCCCGCATGAGGCCGAGCTGGTTCGGCGGCTTCCGGCGTTGCAGCGGGTGCTCCTGACGACCGACGGCACGGTCACGACCGCGCTCGGCACCGTCATGGACGAGCCGATCGGCGTCTGGTTGCTCGACCAGGAATTGTGGACGCTCGACTGCGACGACGACGAGCTGCAGCTCGGCTCCGGCCGCAAGGCACTCAACCGCACGGTCCTGCTCCACGGGCGCGCTCTGGGACGCCGCTGCTGTTCGGCTGCTCCCGGATCGCACTCAGCCGCCTGCCAAGCACTGCGCGCCAGGCGCTGCTCACCGGTGACGTGGCGATCGGTCTGATCCTGCGCAGCCATCGGATCGAGACCTTCCGCACACCGCTGAGCATCGGCGTCCAGCCGGCAAGCGGCGTGGCGGCGGCGGCGCTCGGGGCGGGCCTCATGTGCCGGCGCAGGTACACCATCGAGGCCGGCGGCCTGCCGATCATGGTCGTGCATGAGCAGTTCCCAGCCGCCGGATTCGCCGAGACGAGCTGACCGATGCACGTGCTCGTAGCGGGCGGCGGGATCGGCGGGCTCACAGCGGCGCTGAGCCTGCACGCTGCCGGGATCGACGTCGAGGTCGCGGAGTCCGCGCGACGCGTGCAGGCGCTCGGCGTAGGGATCAACCTGCTGCCGCACGCGATGCGCGAGCTGAGCGAGCTCGGCCTCGGGGAGGCGGTCGAGGCGGCCGGGATCGCCCCCACCGCGCTGGGGTACTTCGACCGCTTCGGCAGCACGATCTGCAGCGAGCCGCGCGGCCGCACGGCAGGCTACCGCTGGCCGCAGGTGTCGATCCATCGCGGCACGCTGCAGATGCTGCCGCTGGACGCGGTGCGCGAGCGCCTCGGGGCGCGCAGCGTGCGCACGGGACTGACGGTCGAGGGATTCGCGCAGACAGGCCGCGCCGTGCACGTGCGCCTGCGCGACCGCTCGACGCGCGCCCCGCAGACCGTGGTCACCGACGCCCTCGTCGGCGCCGATGGCATCAACTCCACCGTCCGTGCGCGGCTGCATCCCGTGTGCGCGATGACGTAATTCGGCCGGAGGATGCAGCAGGCTCGCATCGACGCCTTCCCCGCCGTCTATGTCAACCAGAACTACGAGCGCTGTCGCGCCTTGCTTGACGGCGATTCGCGACTACGGGAGGCCGGCGTGCTCAGCGACGACTTCGTTCGCGGGCTGTCCGCGCAACGAGTGCATCGCAACGGTGAGGAGATCGTCCGGCTCTGCGTCATCGAGCAATGGCTTCGGCGGCTTTCCCAATGAGCGTATGCGCAGCCCTGCCGGAGCACGTGATCTTGCGCGAGCTGCCGTTCTGCGGCGTCCTGCTCGACACCCGCACCTCACGGGTGTACCGGCTCTCGCAGCCTGCCACCGCGATGCTGCGCCGGGCGCTCGACGGCACCGACGCGCCGGGACCCTACGAGCCTGTGATCCGCACCCGATCGACGGCCTCGGCCTCGGCCCCGGCGCTCGGCCAGCTGATCGCGAGGCTCGCCTCCGCGGGTCTCCTGCGGGTCGTCTCGCCGAGCCGCAGCGCGCAGGACGAGCGAGATGCGTCCTGACCGGCTTGCCGCCGAACGCCGGCAGGCTTGCGGCGCCGCGGCGAGCGGGCCGCCAACCGGATCACGACCGCTCCAGGCCGATCTGGTCGACCCGCGGCCAGCGATGGAGTGGACGACGGCGCACCTCGCCGAGCTCGCAGCGGGCCACGGCGACCTGGACGCTCGCAGCAAGGCAAAGCGCTGCGGCGAGCTGAGCCTGCTGCACGCATATCTGAGGTTCTGGGTCGCGGAGGACGCATTGCCCGCGGAGCCGTTCGCCCGGCATCTGGACGCGTGGCATCAGACGCTGCGCCAGAGCTGCGAGGAGCCGCTGCTGCGCCAGGCCACGCTCGCCTACCCGCCCGGCGGCCTGTACCTCGCCCAGCCATATCTGTGGCTGCGCAGATCTGGGTATCGGTTCGGTCGTTGGGAGGACGCCCTGGCGACGCTGTCGCGCTCCGGCGCTCGCCCGGACAGCGTGGGACTGGTGCACTGCCTGTGGAAGGCGGGCGTGCTGCGCACGCAGCCGGACTGGCGCACGGCGCTCGTGCGCTGGCTTGCCGCCTGGGGAGAGGACGAGCGCTCCTGGGATCACAGCGCGTACCGAATCTCACACGCCGCGTTCTACGTCACCGACTTCGGCAACCAGGACCCGCCGGTCGACGAAGGCGACCGCGAGCGTCTCGTGGCACTCGCCCAGCACCTGCTCGTCCGGTGGCTCGCGCGTGAGCGCTGGGATCTCGTCTGCGAGCTGCTGGTCGCGCTGACCTGCCTGGGCCGGGTCGGCGCCGCCAACCGCCAGGCAACACGGACGCTCTGCGCGACGCGTCGTGCGGACGGGACGCTCCCTGCGGATCGAGTGGCAGCGGCAGCGCATTCCCGCACAGCCGGCGACGAAGCGTTTCGCAGCAGTTACCACACGACGATGGTGGACGTGATGCGCTGCGCGCTCGCGATGCGGGAGTGGCCGCCCAGCTACCGGGCCGAGCTCGGCGCCGTCGAACCGGCGCTGCGCGCCGATCGGCGCATCGACGGCACGCGAATGTTGCCCATCCGTCAGGACCACGTCGAGCGGATCCTCGAGGATCATGTGCGCGCGCTCGGCTGCGACGTGCATCGCGGGCACGAAGTGGTCGATCTGGCCCGCTGCGGCGATCGCGTGCACCTGCGTGTTCGCGGCCCCGGGGGCCGCGAACATGACCTTCGCGCCGGCTACGTCGTCGGGTGCGACGGTGGGCACAGCACCGTCCGCGTCGCCGCCGGCATCGCATTTCCCGGGACCGCTCCCACGCTGACCGGCTATCAGGCGGAGGTCACGATCGAGGATCCGCACACGTTGCGCCGCGGTTGGCATCGCACGCCGGGGGGGTCGCCGCCTACGGCCTGTGTCCGAGCCGGATCGTCAGCATCGAGCCTGGGCGCCTGCCGGCCGACCGCGCAGCGACCGTGACGCTCGACGAGGTCCGGGCGAGCCTGCGTCGCACGAGCGGGACCGACGTCACCCTGACCGCTCCGCGATCGCTGACGCGCTTCACCGACAACGCGCGAGTCGCCGAACGCTACCGCCGCGGGCGCGTCCTGCTCGCCGGCGACGCCGCTCACGTCCACGCCCCGTTCGGCGGGCAGGGCTTGAATCTCGGCGTGCAGGACGCCGTCAACCTGGGCTGGAAGCTCGCCGCGACGATCCTGGGGTGGGCGCCTCCCGAGCTGCTGGACTCCTACGACCGCGAGCGCCGGCCCGTCGCGGACAGCGTGCTGCGCAGCGTGCGTACCGCGGTCGCCCTGCTCGACCCCGACCCGCGCCTGACTGCGGTGCAGGAGTTCTTCGACGAGCTGCATCAGCTCGAGCCGGTGCGACGCCACATGCACGCGAAGACCGCGATGGTCGACCTGCAGTATCCGGTGGGCGAGTCCGACGAGCACCATCGCCTGCTCGGCCGAGCGCCGCGCGGCATCGAAGTGCGCATCCGTGACCAGCGCGTGGAGCTCGCGCGGGTTGCACGCGCGGGGCGTGGAATGCTGCTCGTGCCGCCCGGCGCCAAGGCAACGCTCGCGGCCGCCGAGCCGTGGTCGGATCGGATCGACAGCCTCGCGACCGAGATCGTCTCGCACGCGGATGAGGTCGACGCCGATATCGTGGGGCTGTTGATGCGGCCCGACGGGCACGCCGTCTGGGTGGGTCGCCACGACGATTCCGACAAGCGGGCTGCGGTCGAGGCCGCGCTCGTGCGCTGGTACGGCGCGCCGCAGGCTCGACGGCCGGTCCCGAACGCAGACGGACGCCGCTTCGTGAGACCCCGCAGAGGACGGCTTGCAGATCACGCGTGACGACGGGCGCCGTCGCGGCCGCCGGGATCGTGCTCGTCGCCACGCCCGCGCTCGCCGCGCGACCGTCACGGAGCGGCGCTCCGGATCAGCCGTCAGCGCCGGCGTGACCCGCCTGTGCGAGCGCGCGACGCGCCCGCATGTGAGGCAGCGGATCGAGCGGGTGGCGTCGCAGGTTGCGCACCGTCATCCGCGGAACAACACGGGTGAAGAACGTTCCCACGTCGAAGGCCGCGCGCACCGCGCTCACGTACTCGCGCGGAATGCCGGACCGGATGAGCCCCTGACTCACGTCCACCAGGTCCGCGCGCCGGAACCCCTCGGCCAGCCGGGCGTGGCTGCCTCGATAGGGAGTGACACGGTGATGCTCGGCGATCACGACCGCAAGCTCCGGCGCCCACGCCCGGCGACCGGTCTGCTTCAGCCAGGCATCCTGAGAGCGGATCGACGGCGCCAGGTAGTCAAGGGCGCTGAAGGCATCGAGGTCGTGAAAGGCTGCCGCGATCGCCAGCTTGTCGTCGCGATCGTCACCATCGGGCACGAGCGCGCGCGCGAAGTTCAACACTCGGTAGACGTGACCCCGATAGCCGGAGTAGCCCGCGTCGTCACCACGAGCGTGATCGCGGTGGCCCTCGAGGATCTCCTCCACGAGGGGGTGCGAGTGGATGATCTCCGGCGTTGTCACGGGTCGGATCGTACGCCGACCGGCACTCGGCATGCGCATGGTCGCGCTCGCTCGGGCACGCCCGGCCGTGATCTGACGGTCGACGGCGCACCCGGCGCGCGCCCTCCCCCGGCCCCGGTGCGTGGGCGCTGGGGCCAACCCGCCCGCCGGGGTGTTTGTCAGGTAATGAGCGGAAATGGCTTTCCATCTCGGTGCAGTAGATCAGGGTTCATCGGGCAGATCACGCGGTCAGCGGCGCCAGGGACGGTCGAGCGGCGGGCCGGTGAGGCTGTCGGGACGCACGCGCTTGCCGGGCGGC
>JBPCJA010000190.1:0-3338 GCA_051005755.1 Solirubrobacteraceae bacterium | reverse complement strand
TCGATCCGGACGAAGACCTTGCCCTTCTTGTCGATCTCGAGCTCCAGCCAGGACCCGCGGGCCGGCATGAGGTTCGCGATGAAGACCTGCTTCTCGCGGTCCTTAGCCTCCATGAGGTAGGCGCCCGGCGAGCGGACGAGCTGCGTGACGACGACGCGCTCGGTCCCGTTGATGATGAACGTGCCCCGCTCGGTCATCCACGGGAAGTCGCCCATGAAGACCGACTGCTCGCGGATCTCCCCCGTCTCGCGGTTGACGAACGCGACGGTGACGGTCAGCGGGCGGGCGTAGGTCAGGTCCTTCTCGCGGCATTCCTCGATCGACGCCACGGGCTCGTCGAAATGAAACTCGCCGAAGTCGACGGCGAGGTTTCCGGTGTAGTCCTCGATCGGCGAGATGTCAGAGATCGTCTCGCGCAGGCCACCCTTCTCGGGATCGGTCAGCCAGGCGAACGATCGCCGCTGGATGTCGATGAGGTTGGGGACGTCATGGACTCTTTCGAGGCGCGCGAAGGTACGGCGCGTACGAGGGGCGTCAACACGGGGCAAGGCGGCGACTCCTCAAGGGGTCGAGAGGGAGAGCATGTGGCAGGGGCGCCGCGGCCGTGGCCTTCTGGCGCGGACTGTCCAAGATAGCACAGCGAGGATCGTAGCCCCGCAGGGGCTGTCGACGCTCACGGACCCCGTCCCGAAGTTCGCGCTATGTGGGCGCAAAAACCCGTGGCTGAGACGGCTACGGCTATTGGTCGACTCCGGGAGGGTAGCGCGTATCGTGCCAAAAATGCAGTTCGATCACGTCGCTTTCCCGGTCCCGGACATCGGCGAGGCGCTGGACTGGTGGCAGCGGATGGTCCCGGGCGCCACCGTGCTCTACGCCGACGAGACGTGGGGCCTGCTGGAAGCAGGCGGGGCCAGGATCGCCTTCGTCATCGCGCGCGAGCACCCCGACCACCTCGCATTCAAGGTGTCCGGCGAGGAGCTCGGGCGCCTGGCGGCCGAGCACGACGCCGCGATCGCCACCCACCGCGACGGCAGCCGCTCGTTCTACGTCGCGGCACCAGGTGGCGAGCACGTCGAGGTCATCGCATATCCGGACGTGCTGGCGGAGGATGCCGAGTGAGGGCATCCCGGTTGGGATCGTGCGAGGCCTACCGGGATATGCCCTGAGCGCGTCAGAGATCGGCCCGCCGGAAGACCCAATCGGCCAGCGCCCCCACGACGACGAGGTACACGACCGCGTACGGGTACAGCAGCGGTCCGGCGTCCTGGGCGCCGCCGAACGGGCCGAGCCGGACGATGACGCCCGTGACCCCCTGCACGTTCGCTGTCAGCGCCTGCAGCCCGTCCTGGTAGAGGGCCTCGAAGGGCAGCGCCCAGGAGGCGATCGAGGAGATCCGCTCGAGCGTCGAGGAGTCCAGCGTGGAACCGATCTGTCCGAGGAGTCCGGCGGCGAGACCGGCGCCGAAGACCATGAAGATCGCGATGCCGTTCGCGGTCGAGGACAGCAGCGTCGTGCCGAGCAACGAGAGTGCCACCACGATGACGACGGCGCCCGCGATCGAGAGGCCGCCGGCCACCGGGTTGTCGGGCCAGTAGCCGCCGGTTGCCCCAGTGAGCAGGACCGCGGCTGCGTAGACGATCGCGACATAGAGGACACAGACGCCGGATGCCGCGAGGAAGCGCGCGAGCAGGAGCGTGCTGCGGCCGACCGGGCGCACGACGAGCGGCTGCAGCAGCCCGCGCTCGGCATCGCCGCGGACGGCGTTGAGCGTCACGAAGACCGCCAGCACCGTCCCGAGGAAGAGCGTCACGAACATCGCGAGGCCGAGCAGCGTCGATCCGGTCAGCACCTCGTCCTCGATCGCGACGCCGCCCGGGATCTGCTGGCGCGAGACCTCCTTGAAGGCCTCCGCGCTGCCGAACGTGTAGAGCGCGAGGAAGCCGACCGTCAGCACGACGACGACGAGGAGTACCCTGCGGCGCACCGCCTCGCGCAGCGCGTAGCCGGCGATGATCCGCAGGTCGAGCATCGCCGCTGTCATCGCGAGGACCTGCGTTCCGGATCCGCACCGGCGATGGTCGAGCAATGGCGCGCTGTCATCGCGAGGACCTGCGTTCCGGATCCGCACCGACGACGGTCGAGTGATCGCGCGCTGTCATCGCGAGGACCTGCGTTCCGGATCCGCACCGACGATGGTCGAGCAATGGCGCGCTGTCATCGCGCCTGCTCGCCGACGAGCCCCAGGTAGGCGTCCTCGAGCGTGCCCGTCACGACGCGCGCGCCATAGATCCGCTCGCCGCCGGCGACGAGGCGCGCGACGAGCTCCGGCACGTCCTCGTGGCGGGCGTCGGGGTAGCGACACGTTCCGTTCCCCGTCTCGATCTCGACCCCGCCCGGGGCGGCGAGCTCGGCCGGGGTGCCCTCGGCGATGGTACGCCCGCGATCGACGATGACGACGCGATCGCAGACGAGCTCGACCTCGCTGAGCAGGTGCGAGTTCAGCAGCACGGCGACGCCGCGGCCGCGCAGGTCCTCGAGCAGCTCGCGCACGGTGCGCCGGCCGGCGGGATCCAGCGCGCTCGTCGGCTCGTCGAGCAGCACGAGCGCCGGGTCGCCCACGAGCGCCTGCGCGATGCCAAGGCGCTGCTGCATGCCCTTCGACATCGCCTCGACGCGCCGCCCGGCGGCCTCGGTCAGCCCCACGAGCGCCAGCAGCCGCGCGCGCTCGCCGGCGCCGCCCGCGGAGCGGGCGAGCCGCTGGTGCAGCGCCAGAAGCTCGTCCGCGGTCGCCCAGCCGGGGAAGCGGAAGAGCTCCGCCAGGTAGCCGGTGCGCCGCCGCGCGGCTACGCTGCCGGCCGGATGGCCGAGCACGTGGACGCGCCCGGCGGTCGGGCGCACGAGCCCGCAGGCGATCTTCGTGAACGTCGACTTGCCGGCGCCGTTGGGGCCGAGCAGGCCGACGAGCTCGCCCGGCGCGACGCGCAGCTCGACGCCGTCGAGCGCGACGGCCGCGCGATAGGACTTGCGCAGGCCGGCGGCGTGGAGGGCGTCGGTCACCGCATCAGGATGACGGATGCATCACGGTGCCCGACGCGGACGGCACCTATGAGTCTGTGGAGAGTGCCTATTCGCCTCTGTGCTGGATGGACGCGCGCCGGACGGGTACGGGGATGGCGTATTTGGAGGGTTTGGGGTTGACGGTGGGGTTGTCGATGTGTGCGAGGCGGTCGATGAGTTTGATCCATTGGGTGGGTTTGAGGATCGCTTGGAGTTGGTGGGCGTGGGGTGTGCCGGGTTGGTAGTGGGGTTGGTAGCCGATGTGGATGTGGTCGGCGTGG